>JAIRKT010000054.1 GCA_031259965.1 Christensenellaceae bacterium
GCACTATGTATGAATTTATATAAATATTATACTATAAATAGATACCTATTGCAAGTGTTATAGGATTCTTAATGTATTTAAAGACGATTTCAATTTGTAAAAATTTCTATATAAACAGAAAAATACTTATGGCGACATAATCATCTATGTTAAACAAAAATTTAGATTTGAATAGTTAAATCTCACAACGGGCGTTTTTGAGGAAAATTAGCATTTTTCACCAGGCCCATACTACATATTTGTTATATATATGAGAAATATTAAGTATTTATTCTGGATAAAAAAAACAAAATATTAAAATTTGTAGGGCTACTAACGTGTGAAATTTAGGTTGTAACTAATATATATCTCTAGTTAAAAATCGTTTTCTAGCAATTATAAAAAAAGATGCGGCCAAAACCGATCTTATAATGTATAACACGATAAACAACTCAAAATTTACTGACAAAAAATGGTACGACATTAATTCTGCAAAAAAAGAAGCAAACCAACCTGTTGCAGTATAGCCGCCTATTAAATAAGCAGCAAGGAATATGATATTTATAAATGTCGAAGCATATACACCTCTCACAAACATAGAAATTGAAAAAATTACGGTTGAGAAGAATAGTAGTAGTAATATCTGTGAAATTATGCAAATTGCAAAATATGCGTTCGTGTTTATCAAATAAACATTAGTAGCGTCAACAATAAGAATCTGTGAGAATTTTGTTTTATACGGAATTCCAACCATTATGATTATGAATGTAAATATTAATGCAAAAATTCCTGTAGCTGACAAATATCCAAGGTATTTGTTATCTAATATTTTTGATCGTCTCTTTTTTAATGCATATAATAAACGTGCAGTCCCCGTTGTAAAATCAAGGTTTAATGATATTATAGAGATAACTATCATAATAATTACGAGAGCAGCTACAGCAATATATCCGAAAAAAATAGCGTAATCAACTACATCAATCGAAAAACTTTTTACCCCTGTTTCAGCTACATTTTTTTCTAAATAGTTATAATCTATTTTATTTTCTATAAGGAATTCGCTAACTCTAATTTCATCTCTTAACACCTCAATCTTATCGCTATTATCAAACTTCTCTTTCTTGATTTCTTCTATTTCTTCTTCTAATGTTGTTATGCGTGTGCGCAATTCGTCAAAGGATGTGTATGATTTAAAACATATTGACTCGCTAGAACTCCCGTAGTGTCCTTGAATTCCAAATAGCACAAACATTGCAATTATCAATAAAATTAATATGGCTAGTGTTGCTTTGCTTATTATAATACGTTTTAACTCTTTAAGCATCTTTATCCCCACATTTATTAAGAGTAATTTCTAAGTTTATCTCTTTTACATCTGTAACATTACAGTGAACTAATCTTTTTATGATAGTTGGCAAATTCCCGCTGTCAAATGTTACCAGGAGTGTTTTAGCACTTTCTTTATCAAGGGTATACTCACCTAATTCTATCTGTGCCATAATAGCATCTTGTTCTGATAAAAAACTAAATCGATATTGTTGAACATCCGTCAATGTTTTTTCGAATTGGTTTAAGACGCCATTTTTTAGAGTTAAAATTCTATCACAGTAACTTTCTATTTTTGTTACATTGTGTGTTACAACAATTATTCCCTTGTTTTTTGATTTGAATTCATTGATTAATTTTATAACATACTCGCTTGAATCTATATCAATAGAATTAAATGGTTCATCTAATAAAATTATATCTGGGTCTGTTGCAAAAACTATAGCTATTGCTAGTTTTTGACGCATGCCTTGTGAATATTTTCCTACTGGTTTGTCTAGATAATTTGTCATATTCATATTTTTAATTATTTCAATTGCACGATCTCTGAACTGTTTATCTAACATATACTCAATGTTATCTCTGCCTGTAAAATCGTTAATAAAAATTGGTGTATCTATTAAAGATGCTACACTATTGCCGCGCAAATCAACATACCCATAATAGTGACGTAAAAGATCAGAAATAATTTTGAGTAATGTAGTTTTTCCTGTGCCATTTTTTCCAACAACACCAACACATTCTCCTCGATTTAGTGTCAAATTTAACCCACATAAAACATCATTGTTTCCGTATGACTTAAACAAACTAGAAAGCTTTAAAACGTACTCATTCCCCATTTGTTAAATATACCACCTCAAAATCAATTCCATCTTCATTGGATACAATCTTTAATGCTATATTCGCATTAACAACTGCATCCCCATAAATCATTTGCGTACAATTTAAAAGAATAAATTGATCTTCATAATTAATTTCTCTAAGATAAAAATCATCCAGTTTTTCATACATTTTTGATAATGACTCAAAATCAGATACTAGCGTATGTGTTAAAAAAGACATGAAATCCCAGGTTATAGAATTTGGTTTCTCTTCATTGGGATAAAAACTTATACCGTGGTCTCCAACCAAAAACGGCACATAGAGATCTGGTTCGTCTCTTATAAATATGGTTGCAAACAAATTTTCTATTCTTATAAGACTTAAGTCATCTATACAGCACACCCAAAAAAAATATCCCTTATATGCTAATAAATAATCTCCATATGTATCAGTTATATAACTAGCAATTATATATTCACTGCTTTTTATTCTATTTAATAACTCTTCATCTCTCATATCAAATTGAATATATTTATAATGAAAATTGTAGCTAATTTTACCAGTTTTGGCTTTACCAAATGATAAAACAACCCTCTCATCAAAACTTATAAGATTAACATCCCTTTTAATAGAGATAAAGATGTAATAACTTGTAATTCCACAAGTAATCAGCAATACAATTATTAAAGAGAAAATGAATACTTTACTCTTGTAAAATTTCATATTTATTTCCACCTATACAACTTTAGTTAAAACAAATGTAATACTTGATATTGCACTGGCAGGATAATATGAATACTGTTTATTCTCTGTATTAGTATTTGCATCATGCCATCCATCATTTACCACAACAAAATATTCTTTTTTTGCTATAGGTTTTCCATAAAAAAATAATATTTTTGGACTGTATTTGATATCATATACGGCATAACCCACAGCATGCATGCTATGGTCTGAGCAAGAAAAAACAGAGGTTTTCCCATTATCAATATTTTCAACAAGATTTGAGTAAATATTTAGATGGTCATTATTTCCTTTTTTACTAGACCCCCAAAAATCAAACGACTTTGTAACGAGGGAGTCTATCTTTGCTTGATATGTTCCATATTTTTCCTTCCAATAACCATTGTCCACAGCCGTATTCATCACTGTTCTAAATATATATTGGTAACTACCTTGATTCACTTTATGTGCCTTGGTTAATAAAGTTACTGCAACCTCAGAGCAAGTTCCTTTAACCGTTTCCTTTTCGTTAGTTATATTATAATAATTGTTATAATAACTATTGAGGGCTGACTGCTTTATGTTTTCATTTGGAATTATTTTTTTGTAAATACTGTTAACTGTTAGGTTTTTGTAATTTTTATTTAAATACGAAATGACACTCTGAGGATCATGTAACACTAAAGAACTATCACCCGTTGCAAATAATTCTGGCAACACTATAAAATTGCCTAGACCAATTAATACAAGTAAAACTAAACTAATATAAACTATATAAAAAAAACGATTAATGTTTTTATTGTTAGTTCTGTGTTTTTTATAAAAAAACATGTTTTTCATAAGCCCCTCCCTTTTACATAGATATTTTTATTTATTATATCTCATCACCAGAAGAGATGTCAAACATTTTTAACACGATTAAGATGAAATTTTCCGAGTTTTTTTTGATGAAAATTAGATGAAATTTTTTAGAACATTTGTTTTAGATGGAATTTTTTGCCATAATGGTAAAAATCTGTGTATATTTGCAAATTTCTTTGTACGGAGTAAAAACAACAAACCAACTCTTTTTGTGTCTTCTTGTTCTTAATCTCATTTTCTCGAGAGATGCGTATTGTCTTACGTTCGCACGCGACTGAAACTTCTTTATACGTACGCTCGTTTCTGTTTTTTTATTAACTAAAATGTTTTAGTTATTATGAGCGTGGTGAAAATTAGAAATATTTGCTGACCTAACCTCAGGATTAGGCGATTTTGTGCTATGAAATCCATGGGAATTCTGGGAATTTTTTGCATGCTATGAAATTAGGATTT
>JAIRKT010000058.1 GCA_031259965.1 Christensenellaceae bacterium
CCAAATAAAATGTATACAAAAATAGGATAAAATTGAAATTTTACAAGAAACAAATGCAAAAAAAATGATAAATTGAAATTTTTAACATGAAAAAATAACAAAAAAACAAATGCAAAAAAATATTAGAGATTTTTAACTCATAAAAACGAGGTTTTTGGTTGTCCCCAATACTAATGCAACCTAAAGTCCGTAAAATATATAGTAGACAAAAGTTTGAAAAAGAATATTTAAAATTTGTAGTGCCTTACTAACTATAAAAATTCGAACCTTAAGATTTAAGTGTAAACATTATTATAGTTGACAAATACTATATAATATGTTATATTATTGATAGTTAATTAAGTAAGCAAAACTGCGTATATACTTAACAAAGAGCGCTGCCATAGTTGCTGACATACCTTCATATTAAGGTCGTTATGTTCTGTATGAAGCGTTTTGTAATAAAAGGGATTTCTGTACGCTCTGCTTTAAGTGTATAAAAACTTAGATAGCAAGCTAGCGTGCCTTACGTTTTTATAAACAAACGGTATTTAATAATTATGTGTAAAGCATACAATTCTCTACAATGTTTATTACAATGCGTATGTAAATATGAAACGAGATCTCTGTTGCAATGGGGTATTTTCAATGTGGCTATGCGGCATCTAGCGTTGTTTTGCGCAACTATTGCGAAGTTGCAAGCATATTTTAAATTTAGAAATCAACACATTTGTAACCACTCTATAGTGACTCTAAATTTACTTTAAATTAGCTTACTTATTAGTACTATAAAATATACACAAAAATCACCAGAAGATATTTAATTGTTAGTGCAATTTTAATAGATAATACTTTAGAAAATGTTTTTACAGGGAGCGTTAGTTTGTCTCTGCGTTTAATAAATCACTTCTAAAGTAAAGCAATTAATATATTTTATACTGATAACCTTTTCAATATAGTGTATAATTATGAATATTTAAACACTCATAGTTGCATTGTTTTGTTGAAGGATTAAATAAACAAAATTGTTAACAATTTACGGAGGAATTTTAGGTTGAAGAACTTAGGATATTATAATGGTAAGTATGGCGAGCTAGATACTTTAGTTGTTCCATTCAATGACAGAGTTCATTTCTTTGGAGATGGTGTTTATGACGCTACGTACAGTCATAATTACAAGATATACGCACTTGATGATCATATCGATAGATTTTATAATAGTGCTGGTTTATTAGACATTAATTTGCCCATGCCAAAAGAGGAAATGAAGGCACTATTATATGATATGGTAAGAAAAGTTGATACAGGTGACCAATTTGTATACTGGCAAGCGACAAGGGGTACGCAAATTCGAAATCATTCATATGATCCTAAGATCATTGCTAATATTTGGATAGTATTGAAACCTGCTACTATAAAAAACCCATACATTAAAATGAAGGTGATAACAATGGAAGACACAAGGTTCTTGCATTGTAACATCAAAACACTTAATCTTTTACCAAGTGTTGTCGCCTCACAAAAAGCCGAGAGTATGGGGTGTCAAGAGACAATTTTGGTGAGAGATGGTATTGTAACTGAATGTGCGCATAGTAATGTGTCGATACTAAAAGATGGCAAATTCATAACCGCTCCTACTGATCATTATATACTCCCAGGAATAACGAGGATGCATATAATTAAGATGTGTAAAAAACTCTTAATCCCTGTAGATGAAACAAAGTTCACATTAGACTATTTAATGGATGCGGACGAGATAATTGTATCTAGTGCAGGGCAGCTAGCAATAGGTGTATCAGAAGTTAATGGAATTAAGGTGGGAGGCAGAGCACCTGAGCTTTTAAAGAAAATTCAAGATGCGTTAATAGAAGAGTTTAAAGCAGAAACACGAATATAATGGTAGAACCAAAATAAGAGAGGGATAAATGGCGCTTAGTCAAGAGGAACTAACTAAATTAAACATAGGCCAAAATCTTGATAATTTAGTTAATTTAGATCCAAGAGGTTATGGTGTTTGTCGCATATTGTACAAGGCGGCTAGAGATCATACGGGTAAACCTTTAACAATTAATTTTGCTGAGGAATTAATAAAGGTAGTAAAAAAAGATGATTTAGTCTTTATTATTGTGGGATTTGTGCTACTTCCCCATAAAAAGGCCGAGATGGACGGAATAAATGGGGCGATGATGTTAGCTAGAGCTATCTACCGCTCGTTTTCTGCTAAACCCATTATAATATGTCCAGAGGATAATTTAAAAGCTGTTGAAAATATGGCATATGACGCTGGACTACATCTATATAACAATGTCAGTGATGTGAGAAATTATCCCATTTCAATGGGCGTTATAACCTTTACTAAAGATAGTGAATTAGCAAAAATCCAATCTCACGAAATCATTGAAAAATGGGGAATACCATCTGCCGCTATAGCAATAGAAGCACCTGGTGCAAATTCTATAGGTGTTTATCATAACGCAACTGGGCTTGATATGACTGAATATGAAGCCAAAGCTGACATTCTATTCAAATATTTACAAAAACTAAAAGTTAGAACTTTTGCAATTGGTGATCTAGGCAACGAAATGGGAATGGGAACAATAAAAAAGCATATTGAAAAGTACATTCCATATGCGGCACCATCTGGTTGCAGGTGTGGCTGCCGTGGTGGAATTGCCTCAGATAGTGCTGCAGATGTCATATTAACCGCTACAGTATCTGATTGGGGTGCTTATGGAATAACTGCGGCTCTAGCTTTTCTTTTGCAAAACGATGCTATTCTGCCGACTCCAGAATTGATAGAGAGGATGATGATTGTTGCATCACGCAGCGGGATGGTTGATATGTATGGAGATTTGATACCATCAGTAGATGGGTTTGATAAGGCGATCGTAGCAACTATAGTAGCCTTGATGCGTGAATGTATTTCTTATGCGCCAAAACTTAAGGAAACATGTGCTACATGGTTTGAAAAAACATCACAACTCGGGTTTTTTGACAACAACAAAATCTATTAGAAAGCAGTGGCGGTGAAATGAATTTAAAATCAAATGTTCGAGATATAATTTATTTTCCTGTATCAGATAGTGCTCTCAGAATGGATTTTGGAAAGGCGATAGATCTGAATATAAACGATTCTGTTAGGTTAATATACAGTGCTGTAAAGGCTAGACCTTTTAATGGTGTTTATGAAATCATACCATCGTATTGTTCAATTCTATTTATTTTTGATCCAGATATAACTAACTATAAGGTCATAGTTAAACAATTAAAAAAACTTCTAAAAAGCAGTAATAAACAAGATAGCATAAGGCCTAGATTAATACACATACCAGTATGCTATGATAATGAATTTGGTGAAGATATTAATGATGTAGCGGAATACACCAAACTTAGTGTAAAAGATATTATTGAGATGCATTCAAAACCAAACTACTTAATATATATGTTGGGATTTTTGCCCGGATTTGCATATTTAGGTGGTTTAAATAAAAAATTAATAACTCCGAGATTACAAAAACCAAGAACCAAAATTTTGGCTGGTGCGGTTGGTATTGGTGGTGAACAAACGGGCATATACCCATTAGAATCACCAGGCGGCTGGCGATTAATAGGAAGAACGCCTATAAAACCATATGACCCATATAGAGACGAACCATTTTTGTATAAAGCTGGAGATTATGTTAAATTCGAATCTATATCTAAGGATGAGTATTATAACATTGAAAAGGAAGTAGAAGCTCACAAATATTCATTAAAACAAGGTTTTTTTGATGAAATCTAAACATAGCAAATTGAAACATAAAGGTTTGGAATTGTTGTATGGGAATTAAAATAACCGCAAGCGGACCATTATCTACAATACAGGATAATGGTAGAATAGGTTACATGGATTTTGGTTTTTCGCCATCTGGTTGCATGGATCTAGAATCTATGCATATATCCAACTTGCTTGTTGGTAACCATAAAAACGAGGCGGTTATTGAAATTACTTATGGTGGGTTAAGTGGCGTTTTTACATCGAAGGCTATATTTGCAATTACAGGCGCGGACGTTTGTCCTACGATTAACGGACTAGCCATTCCCATGTACAAGGCGATAGAAGTTAAAGAAGGTGATGTTTTAGCATGTGGTTATGCTAAAACAGGGCTCAGAGCCTATCTAGCTTTTTGTTCAGGATTATATCTTAAAAAGGTAATGGGAAGTGCTTCAACAAATCGCGCGTGTAAGATTGGTGGATACTTGGGGCGCGAACTAAGGGCATTGGATTTATTGTTTTTTAATAATATAAATCCAAAACTCAAAAAATTAGATCGCAGAGAAATTAAGGCCTCTTTATATTCTAATCATGTTGAGTTGAGATCTGTTAGAGGTGCTGATTATGACAGATTTACGGATGGGGGGAGGCGTGCCTTTTTCTCGTCGAATTATAGAGTGTCTAAAGACTCTGATAGAATGGGAGTTAGATTAGAAGGGTCTGTGGTCGAAAGCAGAGATGGATATGATGTTATTTCAAATGGCATGGCACTAGGCGAAGTTCAAATAGCGGCCTCAGGACAACCTATAATAATGGCTGCTGATAGACAAACAACAGGTGGTTATACAAAGATAGTTACAGTAGCATCAATAGATATGTCTTATGTGGCACAAGTTAGACCGAATGATAGTGTGGTGTTTAAAGAATTGGACTATGAAACACTAATTAAAATTTGCAACAAAAGGAGAAAGACTATATCTAGTCTAGAGAAAAAATGGAAATAACTAATAATTTACAATATGCCAGCTCGGCGCCTATTTCAATACGACGACTTATACGCGCTGGGCATATAACATGGAATACCTCAGGAATGTGTGCGGGTTACGCGCAAGCAAACCTTGTTGTTTTACCAAAAGAGCAGTCCTATGATTTTTTGTTGTTTGCACAACGAAATCCTAAATCATGCCCAATACTTGAGGTTTCAGATGTTGGAGTGCGTCAACTTAAATACATTGCTAGGGAGTCAGACATTGCAAAAGATATTCCTAAATATCGTGTATATAGAAAAGGTGTATTAGAAGAGGAATGCAAGGAAGTCTCTAAATATTGGAGGGATGATTTAGTATCATTTCTGATCGGATGCAGTTTTTCCTTTGAATCTGCATTGTTAGATGCAGGCGTGCCTGTGAGGCATATTGAGGAGGGACGCAATGTCCCTATGTATGTAACAAACATCGATTGTGTTCCAGCAGGTATTTTTTCTGGCAAAATGGTCGTGAGTATGCGTCCTATTCCTTGGGATCTGGTTGTAAGGGCTGTAACGGTAACTGCATCGATGCCTCGTGTCCATGGTGCACCAATTCACATAGGTGACCCAAAAGCAATTGGGATAGTGGATATAAATAATCCAGAATTTGGAGATGCTGTTACTATTAATCAGGGTGAGGTTCCTGTTTTTTGGTGTTGTGGTGTAACGCCTCAAAGTGTCCTTATGAATTCACGTCCTGATTTTGCGATAACACACGCGCCTGGACATATGTATATAACCGATGTTAAAAATGTTGATTTAAAAGATTAGGTGTGATATGAATCGAGATTCCAATATTAAAGTTGATTTAAACTGTGATATGGGCGAGAGCTTTGGTGCGTATAAACTAGGCGACGATGATAAAATTGTAAACCACATATCATCTGCTAATGTTGCTTGTGGTTACCATGCGTCAGATCCGCTTGTTATGGATAAAACTGTTGAAATTTGCAAAGCATCATCTGTAGCTGTTGGCGCTCATCCTGGATTCCCAGATTTGCTGGGATTTGGTAGACGAAACATTATAGTAACACCACAAGAGGCTAGCGCTTATGTTAAATACCAGGTGGGGGCTCTGTCTGCATTTTGTACAACACATGGGGTTAAATTGCAGCACGTAAAACCACATGGCGCATTATATAACATGGCTGGTAAAGATTTGAATTTAGCACGGGCAATATGTGCCGCAATTTTCTCGATAGATAAAGGACTAATTCTTTTAGGTTTGGCTGGTAGTGCAATGGAGATGGCCAGCAAAGATATAGGACTGCGATTTGCTAAAGAGGTTTTTGCAGATCGTGGTTATGAAGAAGATGGTTCTTTAGTTCAAAGAGGAAAACCAGGAGCTATGATAACTGATGAGGAGCTAGCGATTGAGCGTGTTATTGGTATGGTTACACAGCACAAAGTAAAAAGTGTCACAGGGAGAGAAATAGAATTAACGGCTGATTCTATTTGTGTGCATGGTGATGGTGAAAAAGCATTGGAATTTGCTAGAAAAATAAAAATGGCATTGACAGATTCTAGAATTCAAATAACAAATTTAGCTAATTTTATTAAGTAGAGGGTATAATGGAGGAGCGCACATATGTAAACATTAATCTATCTGCTATTAAACACAACATACAGGCAGCTAGCGCAAAAGTTCCATCTGGAAATGTGATGGCTGTAGTTAAAGCCGATGGTTATGGACATGGCGCAATTCCTATTTCAAAGTATATTGAAAATTTAGTTGCTTATTTTGGAGTTGCGATCCCACAAGAGGGCGCTAGTTTGAGAGAGGCTGGAATAACAAAGCCAATACTAATTTTAGGAATCACAGCGCCAGAAGGTATAAGTCAACTCATAGATTATGATTTAACAGCTACTATCTCGTCAATTGAGGAAGCAAAACAAATATCAAAATTAGCAACAAGTCGCGACAAAATAGTTAAAATACATATTGCAATTGATACTGGCATGTCACGAATTGGATTTTTACCTTGCGATATAGATAAAGTTATATCATTATATGACATACCAGGATTAAAAGTAACAGGTATTTTTACGCATTATGCATCTGCAGATGAGACTAACAAGGATTTATCAAAAATGCAACACGAAAAATTTGACTTAGTTATAAAAGAACTGAATAAACGTGGTTTAGATACAGGAATCAAACATATTAGCAATAGCGCTGGTATCATAGAATTTGATAATTGTCATTTTGATATGGTTCGCGCTGGCATAATGATATATGGATTATATCCATCTAAGGAAGTAACGCGTGCTTTTGTTCTAAAACCCGCATTAACTTGGGTTGCAAGAATAAGTTATGTTAAAGTAATGGGCATGGGTTGTAGCGTTAGTTATGGAGCTACTTATGTTACGACAGGTGAAACTAGAATTGCTACGATACCAATCGGTTACGCAGATGGATATCCAAGGGCATTGTCATCAAATAGCAGGGTTTTAATTAAAGGAAAGGAAGCCCCTGTGTTAGGTCGTATTTGTATGGATCAGTTTATGGTGGATGTGACAAATATTGATGGAGTATGTGCTGGTGATGCTGCTGTCATAGTGGGTGAATCGGGAAGCGAGAAAATTACAGTAGAAGAATTAGCAGATAAGGCATATAGTTTTAATTATGAGTTTGTCTGTGGAATAGGGCCTAGAGTGCCTAGAGTTTACAGTGAAAATTAAGTGCGCTTTTTGAGGGATTACACCTGGTTCATTATAAACAGTAAAAACTTAAAAGAGACAATGTAAAAACCCATATAAAACTTCAAATTTTCATTTTACTTATATATTTGAAAGCATACCTCTCAAATAGTGTTTGCTTTTTTCATATAAAATGTAAAAGATAGTTGTTTTTTATTTTACAATTTTATATAATATAACGAACGCATTTAAAAGAGGTTATTTGTATAATGATACTACCTGATTGGGCATTAAAATATAAAGAGAAAGGACGTGAAATAAGATGCTTTTCCAACAAATACTATTTATATGAAAAGTATTTTGAATACGATCCTAAAAAAAAGAAAACTGTTTGGAAGACAGGTGATTATATTGGAGTAATAACACCAGAGGGCCTTGTTCCTAAAAAAGTTCGTTTTTCTCTCGACAAGTTGCTGCCTCAAAAGTCTTATGGTTCCGTAGCTTTATTATGTTCGCTTTCGCAGGATATTCACAAAACTCTAAGAGATGTTTATGTTGGTGAGCGAATAGCGGATTCAATCTATCACGGATTTTCACGGTGTCAGAACATACCTAATTAACTTTTAACAAAGTATAACTATTAACAACTCTATTTTCAATTGTGCGATCCTTTTTTGAATATTAATTTATTGTTGTTATT
>JAIRKT010000107.1 GCA_031259965.1 Christensenellaceae bacterium
CAAAATTTAATAATCCTAAATTAGGAATGTTCATCTTTTTGATTATTTCATCTATAATCTCATCATAATAATTGCATATGAACAAATTTCCTGTACGAGTTAGGCGTAATAAATTTAAATTATCTCTTATTTTTCGTATTGTGTATTTATTCCCCAATTCAATTTCCATTAATCTTGATAATACTAGCCCAAGATAACAAATCATAAAATGTCCTTTAATAATTTTAACATATTTATGTACCAAATCAGGAATTTTTCTCTTTAAAAAGAAACTATTTAAAAATTATTTATGTATAAAATTAAAATGCATGGTACTCAAAATTGAAAATTTACAGTTTAAACATAAAGCCTTTCATAAACAGAAGATCTTTTTATATACTTGATTTTGAAATAGTAATAACCTAATGTTGTGTTTGAAATCTAAAACATCATAAAAGTCGTGTCATTAATGTTTAGTAAAAACGCATTTTAGTTTACACAATATATTAAAATGTTTAGTGATTTATAAAATAAATCAAACATATGGCAAAAATGTTTGAAAAAATTAAAATGACATGCTATAATAAAACATAATTACAATCTTAAAGGAGCTTTATATGAGATATTCAATAGAAATTGGCAAGATAGTAGAAGGCGCCATTAAAAGAGATATGATAAAAGTAAGTAGCTACGTTGACCAGCTAATAAAAAAACTTCAGGAAGATGGAGAGACTGTTGCTGCAAACAAATTTAAGAAAATTTTATCCTCGTCTTCTATTACTCCGCTTTCTCCTTCACAAGCAGAGCTGAGAGCAATTCCTGTTGACCAGGAATCAAGAACGCCGCTCATTGATATTATCTTTCCGGAAAACAATAATATTATAACCATACTTACCAAAAATAACGATAGCCAAATCAATGAGTTTATTGAGACCTATAAATGTTCAGACAAACTCAAAAAAGAAGGATTGGAAATTTGTAATACTTTGTTGTTATACGGGCCACCGGGATGCGGGAAAACAAATACCGCATTTATGATTGCGAAAAAATTGAACTTACCTTTAGTTGTCACTAGGTTAGATGGTTTAATATCTTCTTATTTGGGGACAACAGCAAAAAACATTAGGCAAGTTTTCGAGTATGTTAAAAAGAAACCTTGCGTATTATTGCTTGATGAATTTGATGCAATCGCAAAAGCAAGAGATGATTCGAATGAATTAGGCGAACTGAAAAGAGTGGTGAATAGTCTTTTGCAAAACATAGATAATACAGATACAGATTGTTTGATTATTGCCGCAACCAACCATGAAAAGTTGCTTGATACCGCTGTTTGGCGCAGATTTGGTTATGTTCTTCAGATTGAATTTCCAGATATAGAAGCTATTAAGCAAATAATCAAATTGCTAATAAATGAGAAAATATCACTCGAAGAAAGTGAAATTATGCAATTAGCAGTGTGTTTCCAAGATAGAAGTGGTGCATATATAGAGAAAGTTATTTATAAGGCAATGCGAAGTGCAATATTAAAGGACGAAGTTTTCAGCAAAATTTCTATTTTTCAACAAATTTTCCTAAGTCAAGGAATTTCGGAAGAAGCTGAAAATTTACAATTTAAAAAAGCAAGCTATCTTAAATCAAAAAATAAAGGTAAAAAGTATTTTACATATGATGATATGGGAGAGATTTTAGGTTTAACAAAAGGCTATATTTCAAGTATTTTGAAGGGAGACGATTCGAATGACTAAGAAAAATTTACCAATAAAGGTTATTATTAAACAGGAACGCGATATAAAACCAAACCAAGGCGGTAGCAAAAGGAAATTTTTTAGAGACATCACTACAGAGTTTATTGAAGAAATATCAAGCAAGTTTTCAAATATTGCCAGGTATTATAATAATGTGTTTTCAGAAAATGAACATTTGCCCGCAGTTGGAAAACTTGTGCTTATTGAGGATGCTATAGCAAAATCGTATCGTCCAAATGATTTATGTCAGGACTTAGAAATAATCGGTGCTGGCGATTTGCAAGAGTTGTATGTTAAGGTTACTAAAGAAGGTTTGAATAAAACAATTACAAGAATTAATCATCCTCACCGCACACAATCACTAGAGGCCAATTTGACTACCGTTAAAGATATTGTGCCAATTCTTCCAGCCGAAAAATTGTCTGTGAATTTAATACCGTTAATTAATCAAGAAAATACATCAATTATAAAAAAATTAAAAATAAAATGTTTTAGTTTTGGCAATACAGATGATGATACATTGATAAGGGAGTATGTAAAAAATAAAATTGTTGCACTAAGTTACGAAGTACCTAATCTCCGCTTATTTAGGCACTATGAGTTTTAAATATTCCTTTTGTTTTGCTGTTAACTCTTGAACTACTATACCATCATCATAAACCTTGCATTTTAAGTGTTGCATTATCGTTAGAACCGTAGTTAATGACATTTCAAAACTATTTTTTACAATCTTAAATACAACAAGAGAAATGAATATTAAAAACATGAATCCTCTGAATGTATCTTCAGTATGGGTTCGTATCGGGAGTAGATTCAGATCTGTTTTAGCTATGCAGAAAAGTTTTTCAACGGATTGCCGCAGATAATAAGTACTTACAATTTCTTTGATATCAAAATCTATATT
>JAIRKT010000007.1 GCA_031259965.1 Christensenellaceae bacterium
ACGACTCTATCAGTTTTAGTTTTTTATAGAATCTGTTTTTACAGTGTGGTGGGGTAAGGAACATTGTTTGCATGTAATTAATGCCTCATCAAAAATTAATTAATTAATATTATATCAAAATTAGCAATTAAATGTCAACATATACTGGCAAAATAACTAATATTAAATATGATTTAAATTTTAAAATACTAAAAAAAAAATTAATCTCTATTGATTAATTTTTTCTGGGATGTAAATTTAGGTTTCTGGTTGTCCCCTTAAATATTTTTTTCTATTGTTTAACTATTAAAATGTTTTGAATAATTTGAATAATTAAGTATAATAAGAGGTGTTAACTTTATTTATGATTTTATGCTAATTTTGTTAAAAATGCGTTCATTGCATGCAACATCTATATAAATCATTAAATTAAATTTAGCTTAACTTGAATTGTCTAATGATAAAACTATATCATTTTTTTAAGTTAATTTGAAAAGGAGTAACTAAATAATAACATATGCGTCAAACGGCAATTTTAATTGATGGTGACAATATCAATCCAAGTAATATCGATATAATATTGAAATCTATCTGTAATGACCTTAATTCTAATCCAGTTTTCAAAGGTGTTTATGGTGATTTTTCTAAACCTCTCCCAAAAAAGTGGTTAGAAATTTCAAAAACCTATTCTTTAAGTATTCGTCATGAATCTGCATTAAAAGGAAAAAATAGTACTGACATCGCATTGGTAATAGATGCAATGGATTTTTTGTATACAAAACCAAATATTGAAGCATTTTGTTTGGTTACTAGCGACAAGGATTTTATACGCCTAATAGACAGATTGAGAATTGATGGGAAATTCGTAATCGGAGCATTTGAAGAAAAAGCATGTATGGAATTGCAAAATTCATATGATTATTGTATCCATCTCCCAATCAATACTCAACCAACTGCAACAAAAACTGCTACTAAAAACACTCAAAAGAAAAATCCTAATCTCACAAAAAAAGTTGAAGAGAAGGCTGTAAAAACCACTCCACCCCAAAAAAAAGAAGCTAAAAGCAGTCCGCCACCAACTAAAAATGTACTTTCTAATACATCTAATAAATCCAAACCCACCACACCTGCAAATGTTTCTGAGCCTATTAATAATGCAGTTAAGAGCCAAAAAACCAAACAAAGCATTGATTATCCAAAAACCATTATCATTACTCATATGAGAAACTTGCTCGATAGCATCCCAAATAAAACATTAACATTTTCTAATGCAATTAGCAAATTGAATGAGGTGTTGCCTGGTCTTAAACCACAAAAATCTAAAAATTATGAAGAGAACTTTTATTTGTCAGGACCATCTAATGCAAGACGAATCTCTTTAATATTCCAATGAAAAACTTGCAATACTATGGTGGTTTTAATTTTTAAAAATTAAACCTATTGTTTTAAATATTATTTTGATATCATACCAAAAACTCTGTTTTTCTATATATACTAAATTAATTTCCAATTTCTTCGGCATTATTTCAGTTATATATTTTTCCTCTGGGTTTTCTGAATCACTTAATAAACTATTTTCATTCCTGTAAATTATAGAGGCTGGATCGGTTATTCCTGGCTTAACACTTAACACCTTTCTTTGCTGCTCATTATATAATGAAACATATTTTGCAACCTCAGGTCGTGGGCCTACGAGACTCATATTCCCTATTAGCACGTTAAATAATTGTGGTAATTCATCAATTTTAGCTTTTCTTAAAAACCTGCCCACCTTTGTTATTCTTTTATCATCACCTGTTGTTATCAACTGCCCTTTTCCTGAATTTGCAATCATCGTTCTAAATTTGATAATTTTAAATTCGGATTCATTTTTGCCTATTCTTGTTTGACAATAAAAAACTCCACCATGTGAAGTTGTTTTAATTAATATCGCCACTATCATAAAAGGAATAAGTAAAACTAATAATCCAAGAAATGACGCTACTATATCAAATAATCGTTTAAATATGAAATACATTTAAAATTCCTTTCGTTTATTCAACTAATATCAATTATTATATTCACATAAGTACATATTGTCAAAAAATAACAATTTAAATACTCTAAATTTCAGTCGATTAGCCTTTTAAAACAAATCATAATAACTCATTATCTATTGCCTAGCTGTTTTAACTTTGTTTTTTATGATAAGCACAACAAGCAACCTATAATGTTTTAAGTAAACAAATAATGTAATTGTATAAAAAGCCACTTAAATGCAATTGCAAAAATTTAAACATTTAAAAATTAGATCAAGAGTCTATCAACATTAGCTATATAACTAGAAGATAGCTTTCAAAATGTCACTATTTTTGTAGCTTTTGAATATTAATAAAATATAGTGTGTCGATTATTTAAAATCAATTATATCACACTAAATTTAATTTATCTGGAAATAATTATGAGCATTTTTGACAATCAAAATTCAAATTCAAACTCCAAAATATCAAGGCAATGCGTTAACAAAGGGGCATATTACTGTTATTTCATGTCTACACCTGTTGATATAAATAATCTGAAAGGTCCTCCTGGCAAACAAGGGCCACAAGGCGACAAGGGAGACCCTGGGATTCAAGGTCCAAAAGGAGACACAGGAGTGGTTGGTCCACAGGGCACTAAAGGTGATCCCGGGCCAGTTGGGCCAGTTGGCCCGCAGGGACCACAAGGTGAAAGAGGCCTGACAGGGGCACAAGGGCTCAAAGGTGACGCAGGACCTCAAGGTCCTAAAGGTGATCCGGGACCAATAGGAGCACAAGGCTTGACAGGGGCACAGGGAGCACCTGGCTCTACAGGATTGCAGGGGATTCAGGGCCCAGCTGGCATAAATGGTCAGGATGGCACAGGCGTAAGTATTTTAGGATCATATCCTTCTGTTTCCGACCTAACCACAGCACATCCGACAGGCACGCGTGGCGATTCATATATGGTTGCAGATGATTTATATGTATGGAGTACTAACACTAATGCTTGGGAAAATGTTGGTAGCATACGTGGTCCACAGGGCATTCAAGGCCCTCAAGGGGTAGCTGGTACTACTGGTGCCAAAGGGGATCCTGGTCCAGCAGGGCCACAAGGCCCTCAGGGCGAAAAGGGAGATACTGGCGCACAAGGCAACATAGGGCCTCAAGGTCCAAAGGGCGATATTGGAAGTCAAGGGCCACAAGGGGCGCAAGGACCAAAAGGTGATCCAGGCACTATTCAAACCCTTGAAACACAATTTATAATTCCCTTTTCGGGGCCAAAAGGTGTCACTTTGTCAACAAACGCAAATGGAGCACCTATTAATGGATCCTTACTCGGCTTTGGAAGTGATTCTAGTGTCGTTACTTTAAACTCAGCACAGACAATTATGTTATCTGACAACCAATATGCATTTACACTTCCATTTAATTGTACAATAAACAACATATATATGACTGTAACTAATAAAAACACACTAACATATCCAGCAGGAATTACAGTTTATCCATTTGTTGAACTTTTCATTGCACCAGAGGGAACTAACACATTTACTGCAATACCATATACAAGCACAATGGCAAATGGTGGTTACAAAGATATCACTGTAGCAGGAGTAAACAGATCAGCTTCAAAAACTAATCTTAACATAAAATTAGCAGCTGGAACGCGGCTTTTAATAGTTGGACTAATTCAAATTACGGGGGCAACCACAACTCGCGCTTATTCATACTACTTCTCAGGTGGGCTATCTATGCAACAAGCATTGTAACTTTTAATATTTCAATAAGCGCGTTATAAAACGCGCTTATTTTTGTTTTTAACTATCATTATTCGTTTTAGTAATTTATAGTACTCTAATTATTACAATCAAACATATGCACATGTAAGAATATGCATTTATCTGCATCTTAATAAATCTACATATGTTCCCATGAACATATGAATACATGTTTCCAAAATCCCAGCTTTTTCTATAACGACAAAATATCTATTTCAAATAATACAAAAGCCTAATATCCTGAGTTAAACTAAATTGCCATCAGCATTTGATTTAGAATCATCATTTTCATTTTCGTTTTGGTTTTTCAACACCTCTTCCTCTTTTGACTTATTTCTTTTGGGACGCAATCTATATAAAAAGAAATTGGTTTTTTTAGCAAGTAATGCTATTATCATTAATATTACAATTGCTGGGATTATTGCCAAAAAAACAATTAATATGCCATTTTCCCAATCGTCAGTAATTGGTTCTTTGTGAATTCTTAATATTATTGGTTTTTCTGCACTTTTATCATACTTGTATCCTGCATAATACAAATTCTCACCATCGTAGGAAAGTCTTCCAAAAGTAGGACTTTTCATGCTATTCAAACTTTCATTCAAAATATATGCAATGGGAACTGTACTATCGTATAGATATTCCGCATACCTGCTTCCAATTGTGCCTAAACTAACATAGAGAGTGCCAACACCCAGTTTATGAACACCATCAGTAGGTTTTAAGTTTTCAATTTTGTTACCAGCTGCGTCCAAATAATAACTTTCACTATACGCACGATCATTACCTTGCAAAACTAAGCTCACATTATTATTTGCAAAAATCGTATGCAATTGACGTCTAACGCCTATGGTTTCATTATCACTGTTATGCACACCCATTGAATAAATGCTACGACTCATTATGACAACTTTGTATGCTTTTTCCGTAGTCGACAAATTCTCTTTGAGCCATGTCTCCTGCCCAGAATTTAATATATTTCTAACAGAAATATCATTGGTGTTTATAACTACAAAATGCACATTTCCATAATCAAAACTATAATAAACACCTCTACCTTGCAACTGGTTTTGATTATTATTAGTTTCAATTTGATAATGCAATTGCATGGTATTATACGAAGAGACATCTGCTAAATCAGAAACCGACCATTGTTCTTTAACTCCATCGATTGAATGCACATAATTGTATTGTTCATTAGAGCCCGCAGCAGGAGCCATTGTAGTATTGCGCCATATATCACTCATTCCATCAAGAAAATATTCATATTCATTAATATTTCTGCCATCATTTGTAGAGTTGCCTGCGTTCACAACAAAATCATATCCACCATCAAAAACATTTTTTATATTACCAATAATTTGTGACACATCTGTAAACATCTTAGAAGAGAAACCTGCTATATCGCTGATTAACAAGGCGTTAAATGGTGCATTGTTTCCAGCATCTGTTTTAAATGAACCTTCAACCCAAAATCCATGTATGCTAGAACCTGCCATATAAGTATAGCTTGTGCCAGGTTTTAAATTCGTTAGCGAAACGGTGTGCCTCGCTAATTCTGTTTCAGAGTATGTAGCAACAATACCTAAACTCACAGAAGGTGCATAAACACCCTTTATAGAAGTACTCCCGTTTGCAATTTCATATTCGGTGTCCTGATTTGAATTAGTTTCCTTATATTTTACAACCGAGTCGGTTATGTTTTTATCAGTAAACCAAACAAAATTCTTAGTAGATGTAGCATCAGCTCCAAAAGTGATCGTTAACATGCTTGGCAGCCGTCCATTTGCCATCGTGGCATCTACTTCAAATATTTCACCAATATATGTCACTTTCCCACTGATGCGATATAATTGTTTCTCATTAAATCCGCCGTCTGGTGTTTCATCAAAATTTAGTGTTTTAATTGTATCAATCAACAACTCGCTTAATCCCATGTATACACTATCAGCAAAATATGTGTTTATGGCATAACTAATATACGCAGATAGTGATTTTGTTCTGATATCAAATAAATCGTTGATTTCTGCGCCTGCAAATTTAATTACAATTGCTACTAAACTCTCCAAATATATAGAGTCCATTTGCACATCTGTGCCGGCAAAAGCAGAAAGAGTAGTCTCTATGTCATGAATTTCGGATGTCTCCATTCCTTTAGCTAAATTTAATGGCGTGGTCATCAGCCCATTAATAATTCTAAGCATGCCTGTGTTTTCATCGCGTCGTTTGCCATACAGCAAATATTCCATAAAAGTTTTTAGAACAGTACCTTCTTCAATTATTTCTATGCTTTTTAATAAATTTTCACTGGCATTTTCCTCGTTAGAATCAACACCACCTATATAATTTAAATATGAATCCATTAAAAACGCTGCTAATGTTGTTCTTTCGTTGGGATTTATGCGTATAGATAAAATATCGTTAATTAATGCTGTAAAATATACGGCAAGTTTTTCTGCTCTTTTTGTTTTTTCTGACACCGATGAGTAATCAATTAATACAACATCTTCTAAATAATCAATAATGTTTTCTGTAAACAATTTAGCATAAGGAGACAATGCTTCAAGATTGGCACCTTTAAAAATATTATCTATCCATTTATATAAATCATTTAACATGTCGCTGTTTATATATGTATAAACATAGGAGCTTAACATGTTTCTAAAAATCTTTGTCGCTGCAAACTCACTGACATCGCTGCATGAATAAATAAGTCTTCCATCATTATTTATGTTTACTCTAATGTAATTTTCAACGCCACCAATGTTTATATATTCACTCCCCGCGGCCATAGATATATAACCGTCTTCTATAAGCTGTGTAAATTCAACTTCACCTATTAAGCGAATATCTGAATAATAATTTTCTGCATATTTGTTTTGAACCATCCCACTTTCAATTGTAACATATCTAACTCCACCTTTGTAGCCTGTTATGTTCGTCGTCGTTGCTTCTATCAACATTTTTCCATTAAATGAAATATAAGAGTTTATATCATTAACGCCGGCGTGTCCACTAAAAACATAACGCATATCAATATTTGCTAGATATTCCAAGGTGTCTTTTGAATTATATAAGACAGATCCTGATATCAATGAATCAATTTCGCTTTCACCCAAATGTTCCATTACATTGTGATGAAACACACCAAAAATCTTTTTTTCTGTCGTTTGTTCCAATTCTATTACACTATCTAACAAAGCCTTTGAAGCTGGATCTAAACGACCGCCACCGTCATTTAAAAAATCATCTGCACAGAAAAAAATGCGGCCCTCCGATGTGCGTGCTACATAAGTCAATTCCCCTTCATCATAATCAGTTGCATCTATTTTGCTTTGGAATTGATATTTAAAAGTTATTCTTCCACTATTGTTGCTATTAGTAATCCACGAATATTCTTCTAATTCAAAAGCATTTTCAGGGATGTTTATTCCATCTATGGAATTATACAACTTTAATAATTCAACATTTGAAAGCTTGGGATAGCCGAGGCCAGCATATAACCCTGCAAATTCTTTTCTTGTTATGGATGTTACAAACTCTGCTTCTCCATTTTTATCATATCTGGAAGCGCGTTTGTTATATATGTCATTTGAACCTGGTATAACAAATATTTGAAAATTTGGTTTGTTTATTCTAACTGCATTTTGCAATTTTCTTAAAAGATTGGACACTTCAATATGGGCCAATGCTTCACCATTTCGTGTTAAATTTCCAGTTACAACTAAATAATTAGGATTAAATTGTGCTATTTGATCAAGCGCCGCTTTAATTATAACACTGCTCTCCATAAAAATAGTTGTTCCTGTTAACAACTCAGTTCTGTATGTTGTTCCTGCAAAATCACTAGCATAACAATAGGATAATGGATAATAACCTAGATCGGAAATATGCCCTATAACGATCTCTGTACCATTAGTAAATCTCATTGTTGATTCCGATGGATCAACAACTGCATTTACACCCTGCAAAGACATGCATATAGTTAATATTAAAAAAACTATAACAACGATTAAAATCGCTGTTACTCGATTTTTATTTATCATCAATAACAACCAAATAGATTTCAAATCGCGCTTTTGAAAACCAAGTTAAATCATTTTATATATCACAAATTGCGAAAAACCGAAAGTGTTTAGCGCGATAAAATTTAGATATCTATATTATACAATATTTACAAAAATAGTCAAGACTAAATTTACATACTAATTAAAAATTCCTTAAATTTTTAATATAATTTATGGTAGCGAAGAGTTAAAACATGCCTTTTCACTAATTTGTCAGGTTGCAACGCAGAATGCCTTCATAAATGTTACATGTAATACATATCTACACTATATGTTAATATGGAATTAATGATAAATTCAATTTCGTAAAATTTTTATCAAGGTAGCATGGTAAAATGTAATTTAAATTTTATAAACCTTTGCCTTCTTTACACTATCGACAATAGTATATGAAGAAGTTAATATCAAAGCTGCCTTATCTGCATAATTAAAATTATTTAAGTATTTTGCCATATGGTTTATGCATTCGCTTGAAATGCAAGCTTCTGGCAACGCTAATATTTTTATTTCATTAGAAGATGCGATTAAAGCAACAAGTGCCATCAGTGAACATTCAAATTCATTTGTTAGTGTTGGTTTTGTAGTAAGAAATTTTTGATGCAGACTAAAAAGAGCTAATGCTTTTTTGAATTCAATATCAGAAATTGTGCCTTTGTAAATACTATGAAGACTTTGCTGGACTCGCATTAAGTGTTCTTTTATCTGTCCAATTTCGATTATATGCTGGCCTATAGTAGTTCTATATTCATCCCTTCCTATAATTCCAATATCAATACCAACGATTCGCACAAATCCATCTACCACTCTAGAATCACTAGGATAATTCTTAAACAGTATTTGTTTTAGTGCTATTAATTTATCTTCTGATTCAGAATATATTATAGTAACACTGCCAGGCCGAACTGGAATTTGTAAATCTTTTATTATGTAGAGTGACTCTCTATCCCTTTTAAAAGATAATCCTTTAATTTCAATGAGATCATTTCCACCAGAGTCGTCATTGCGCACCTTTATGGTATACTTTGACTTCCCCTCATTATCATTTTCATTAACTAAGCTAATTGGTAATTCAGGATGTGCCTTGGATCTGTTTAAGTTTTCATTACGCACCGCATAATACTCATCCTTAATAACTTTAATCTCGTCCGGGTTTCGTGTTATCTTCTCATTAACAATTGCAAATTCTTCTCTTAAATCATCAAAAACGCCTAATAATATTAATTGTTTGCGCCTAATGCGCTCCTCATTCTTTTTTAAAACCAATAGTTCCTCTTTGTTTTTTTCTAGTAGTTTTAGCTTGTCTTCCTTTTCAAGAAGTTCGCTTTTTAAGATTTCTTGGTTTTCTTTAGCAGCTAATTCCATTTCTTCAATCTTAATATTGAAAATTTCTTCTTGACTTGTGCACCATTTTTCAAATTCATTTTTGTAATTATTTATCTTTTGCTTATATGCGATATTCATTTTAGATCTGAGTACTGTTTGTTCTTTAATGTAATTATTTAACGCTTTTTGTCTTTTTAATTCCGCTTTTTTTTCTTTTGAAGACATAACAACAGGCATATCGCGATGCCATGCAAAAGGCAAATCAAATAACTCCCCAAAAGGGGATAGCGCATGTGCGGTAAATATCTCCTCTTGAGATAACACACTTGTTGGCTCATTTTTTATTGAGTCCTGATCAAATTGATCATCAACCACATAATCACTCATGTCTCAAATTGTTTGAATTAATTTAGCACTGCAAAAACCCAAACTCTCGCTTATTTTTCTGTTATTATAACATTACAAATTACAAATTACAAATTAATTATTCGAATTACTATTCATTTTTCATTTGACATTTAAAAAAGAAAATGTTATTATAATTATAATTTTAATACATTTAAAAGCAATGACCGAGACGAGTAATATAATTACTGCAATCACAGAGAGTCGGCGATGGTGCGAATCCGATACTTGCACTTATATGAACAACACTCGCGAGCTGCAACCCGAAACTACATTTACTTTAGCGTGTAGGGACGCCGTTATCATCGCGTTAGCATGAATGAGGTTTTTAAACCTTTCTAAAAGTGATCGCTTTTGCGATAATTTAGGTGGCACCACGGATTATGTTTCGGCTATTCGTCCTATGTTGATGACGGGTGGCTTTTGTTTTTTACAAACAAGCCCCACCCTAGATGTACCGAATTTACATCTGTTATTCTAACAATTAGAGGTGCTATTATGTGCTCGATAATGTCTTGTGCTGGTAAATCAATTTCTCTCGAAGAATTCAATTCCGCACTTAAAACTACTGAATGCAGAGGCCCAGACGCCAGTAAAACTATTGAACTAGATGAAGGTTATATAGGTTTTAATAGGTTGGCTATCATGGGATTAACGCCTGAGGGTATGCAACCATTTGAATTAAATGGAAACTACGTAGTTTGTAATGGTGAGCTTTATTGTTTTAGATCAAAAAAAGCAGAATTAAGTCGTAAATATACTTTCAAAAGCGGCAGTGATTGTGAAATAATATTGCCATTATACAATGAAAAGGGTGTGTCTATATTTGCTGAACTTGATGCCGAATTTGCAATGATTATATATGACGCAAATCTTAAATCATTTTTAGCAGCTCGTGATCCTATCGGTATTAGACCTTTGTTTTATGCGTATAATAAAGCTGGTGACATTATGTTTGCTAGTGAAGCTAAGAATTTAATAGGCTTTTCAACTTCCATCAAGGCATTCCCCCCAGGACATTATTACCTTAATGGCGAGTTTATATGTTATACTGATATAGCAGCAAATCATGGTTATGTAAATGATGATTTGGATATGATCTTTGCAAATTTACATACAAAATTAAGAGCTGGTATTGAAAAACGATTAGATGCTGATGCTCCACTTGGTTTTCTTTTAAGCGGCGGCCTCGATAGCTCCATTGTTTGTGCAGTAGCTGCGGAAATTTTAAAAAAACCAATCAGAACTTTTGCAGTTGGAATGACTGAAGATGCCATTGATTTGAAATATGCAAAGGAAGTAGCAAATTATATAAGAAGTGATCATACTGAAATTTATATAGATAAAGATTTAGTATTATCAAATATTGAAAACGTCATTCGCATCCTTGAAACCTATGATATAACTACTATCCGTGCAAGCATGGGCATGTATCTTATCTGCAAGGCAATACACGAACAAACTGATGTTCGAGTGCTCTTAACTGGCGAAATTTCAGACGAAATATTTGGGTATAAATACACCGATTTTGCCCCTTCACCTGAGGCCTTTCAAGAAGAAGCACAGAAACGATTGAGTGAACTCTATATGTATGATGTGCTAAGGGCTGATCGCTGTATATCAGCAAATTCTATAGAAGCGCGAGTTCCATTTGGTGACATCGATTTTGTTAAATACGTTATGTCTATCAATCCAGCTAAAAAAATTAATGTCTATAATAAGGGTAAATATCTACTGCGTAAGGCATTTGATAATTCCAAATATCTTCCAGATTCAATATTATATAGGGAGAAAGCCGCATTTTCGGATGCTGTAGGACACTCAATGGTAGACTATATTAAAGAATATGCTGAATCTAAATACTCTGATGCTGAATTCGAAGAACGTAGTTCAAAATATGGGTATCACGCAAAACCATTTACGAAGGAATCACTTTTGTACCGCGAGATATTTGAAAAATTTTATCCAGGTCAAGCGTCACTCGTAAAAGATTTTTGGATGCCTAACAAAAATTGGGAAAACTGTGATGTCAACGATCCATCGGCCCGAGTGCTTAAAAACTATGGAGCTAGCGGCAACTAAATTATTCCTAATCTTAAATATTAAATTAAAAACAAACTATCTCAATAAGTGTTACTTTCAATATGTAAGGAGCAATTGTTATGCCTTCAAATTCATTCCACTACCACTTTGGCAATGTTCTTTATTCTAAAACATCAAGTGCAATACAAAACCAAATTGACGTAGACAAACCCGCTTTTTACTTTGGAAATCAGGGTCCTGATATATTGTTTTACATAAAACTTATACGCGGCGTATATAATTCACTAGGAACATCTGTGCACACATCATTTAAAACGCAAGAATTCCTCGAGGCCTCAGCTAAATATATCGAACATACTCAAGACAACTCGATTCTCCCATATACATATGGAATGCTATGTCATTATGCGCTTGATAAAAACGTACATCCCTTTGTGTATTTTAGAGAAAAAGATAATCCAAAATTTTGTGACAAAAAACTAGAAATGTTTTACCATGTTGATTTTGAATCGGCTATGGATTTTGTTTGTATTGAAGAATATATGGGATTTGAATCTGCAACTTACGATTCTACCAGACATTTAACAATATCTCAGGAGACCGCTGTAGAAATTGCTAATTTTTATGAAACAGTTTTTGCACCGATTTACGATCCTACTCTTAATTCGAACGATTTACTTAAGTGTATTAAATACATGCGGCGCGCACTAAAATTATTTGATGACAAAAAAGGCCGTAAATTAAAATTGTTTAAACTCTTAGAAAAAATTCCTAAATTTCCAGGATATCCTCGTGCCGCACTGCGTCCCACCACTTTGTACTTAGAACCAGATTATATGAACAGAAATCGCAGCCCCTATCCAGAATACAGAAATCATCCTGAAAAAACTATATGTATCACTGTAGATGAAATGTTTAACAATGGAATAATTGATGCTTTGAGTTTAGTGGAAGCTTTCTACGATCGCATAACTGCAAATATTCCACTCAATGCAGATTTGTTTAAAGTTAATTTTGCAGGCGACTTAATTACTAATGAATTTTAAATTTTAACTGGTTTATCTACCAATAAGTTCGTGTATTCTGTCCGCAGAGTTTAATAGAGGTGAGACAGATTTATTTTGATTACATGATGATATTATGTATGCAATGTATTTAGAAAGATCAGCGCATATAAACCATTTTTCATTTTCTAATTCTTCTCTCAAATAAGTTAGATTAGTGCTTAGTACTGCAGTAAACAAGCCTTCTTTATATGCGTCCCTAAAAACTTTTACGCCCTTTGTGAAAAGCGAATAAGTAGCCATTAAGAAAATATTTCGCGCGCCTCTAGCCTTTAAATCCGCACATAAATGAAGCATTGACTCCCCAGTCGCTATAATATCATCTGCTACTATTATGTCCTTTCCTTTTACATTTTGACCTATAAATTCATGTGCCACTATCGGATTTCGGCCGTCAACTACGTTCGCATAATCACGTCGTTTATAAAACATACCAAGATCAATTCCTAAAACCGAAGCATAGAAGATGTTTCTGTTCATAGCCCCTTCATCTGGACTAACAACCATAAAATTGTCTTTGTCAATTTGCACATCAGGAAAACGAGCTACAAGCGCTTTTAAAATTTGATAGGTTGGGAAAAAATTATCAAAACCCATGAGAGGTACTGCGTTTTGAACTCTAGGGTCGTGAGCATCAAAGGTTATGAGATCACGCACCCCCATATGAAACAATTCTTGCAACATTTGAGCTGCATCTAGTGATTCCCTGCTATTGCGACGATGCTGTCTGCCTCCATACAACACAGGCATTATAACTGTAATTCTTTCTGTTTTTCCACCCGCTGCACTTATTATTCTTTTTAAATCCGCATAATGATCATCTGGGGACATGGCATTTGGATGACCAAAAAAATCATATTTTGTATTGTAGTTACCAACATCAACTAGAATATAAATATCATAACCCCTTACACTTTCTTCTATAATACCTTTACCATCTCCTGTCGAAAATCTCGGACATTGAGTTTCTATAATAAATGTATCTTTCTTGAATCTTGGATACTTGATCCCAACGTCTCTGTTGTACCAAGTAACAAGATAATTATCTATTAACTTCCCTAGCTTCTCCGCACCTTTTAAGACAATTAATCCCAGCGGCGCAACAGGCGAGGCATCGTCAAAAACCGTAGTAAAAAATGTTGGCATCATTTACTGCTCCTTGAACTTTTTATATCGGCAGTTTTAAATCGAAATATCATATTAATTTTCACTCCACGGATCAATTCTTGAATCGTTTTGAATCCCTAGATCCCTTAAAACATTATCTCAAACAACTAAAAGCACTGAATAACATTTGTTACAATCAATATTCTATAATATTTAGATTGCCATAAATATCTAACAACTTGCTTTCAATACTCAGTCTTTCTACTGATTAATGAATTGCAATTTACAGCGCTACATACCACTGATAAACGTGCGGTTTGCAAAAATTGCGCGCTTAAAAGACTTCATAACAATCAAATAGATGTTCGGACGCATGAAATAATCATCATCCAAAAGTGCGAGACATTAACATAACCTTTGACTCTTTGCAAAATTTATAGTTTGTTAGATGTGCTTATTCACTTTTAAATATTAATAAATTTTATCATTAGGTGTTAAGTGCTCTAATTTATAGATAGATCTTGTTATGTCAATAACTATTCTCTATAATATCGTTGCACCCAATTTACCTCATTCTTACACAAATTTGATTTATACATAAATTCCTAATATCTCCGGCTAATAATGTTTTAGCTGGTTTAATGCCATCTGCAAAGTGGTATGTGCTCGATTTTTGGAAAATGTTTTTTCCAACTTCTTAGATAATACTACTTCGTTTAACTAACTAATAATATATCATACACTCTACTATTTGTCAATTATAATCATCGCATTCAGTCCACGCAAGCAGTGAGTAATTTCCTACTAGAAGACCTGGTTTTAAATCATAACATCATTATCATAGTTAGAAACTAATTAAATAATAAATGGTGTTATGAATTATGTTGTGGGTTGTTATAAGAAAAACCAAATTTAAAGCAAAAAAATGATAACTCTATCAAATTATTTAATTACTATTGTTATCTGGAATTTCCTTAACCTGAACTAAATATCTTGAGTCATCTTTAGTCGAAACCATAAACGACGTTGGGTTTTGACCTTTTGGATAGGTGATTTCAAGCGCATGATCACATTCTAGCATTACTGCTTCACCAAACATTATAGTTACATCTGATAATGTCATCTCTATTCCCCCTGGCTAATAATAACTTTCATACTATTATTATATTATTATGTCTTTCAATTGTAAAGTAAATTGACATAATTTGTCGATAAAAGTGCAATTTGCTTCACAAAATAAGTAAAATTGTGTAAACCTTCCTTTGCAATTTACACAACAGCACCTTATTTTCTACTACAAAATTCTATTATTTATGCCTTGTGCAAAATATTTCACTATTGTGAGTTGCTTTGTTTGGTTATTGTTTCTCTACCTTTGCAGGATTAGCCAGTGACTTTATGAAGCAATTCAAATTTTTCTGCCATTTAGCAATAGCATTTATATCATAAGCCGTTGGTATGGACATGCCTATTTTATAACCCCTATCCATTTTCATTAACAGATAATTGAGTTTCAATAGACTGCTAGGTGACTTAACTGCTTTTGTTAGTTTTTTAAGTTTTTCTTTTACCGATAAACATATCCTATCACCGCGCGCTACAATTGCTAATTCAGATTCCGACAATAAACCTGATTTCACTATCTTTCTAATGTATTTTATATCTAGACCAAGCAACCAACGCTTCAAATAATCAATTGCTATATAATCAGCACCAAACAATTTAAATACTCTAACTTGATATTCCCATAGCACTTCTTCATTAAAATCAGAACTCGGCGTTTTATCTATCACATCAGCTAATATAGCTGCAGCCTTTATAGAAGCCGCTATGCCACTTCCTAACAAAGGTATGGTCATATAGGCGGAATTTCCTATAGCAGCATATCCAGATGTGACCATTTTAAGCGCTGGGTATTTTATTGGAATTTGATAGGTTTTTCCACCGTTCAATAGTTTGTCACCGAGACATGGATTGTCTTTTTTGATTGCTTCTAGCGCCGCTAAACGATGTTTTTCATTATCAACACCCATTAATCCTATGAGCACGTCTACAACATCTCCTCTGTCTATGCACCAACTAATACCACACCCGCCTAAATGTTTTATATAAACTTTGTTAGTAAACTTCGAAGGCTCAACTTCATTCCTTTCATAATATGCTCTATAAGCGTAAAATATTTCTTCACTTGTTATATCATTTGACATATTAAATTCTTGAGGTAGTGAATTTTTAACAGAAGAAAACAAACCGGCACTATCAATTACCAAATCCGCATAATGATTTGTATCATCTACAACCACCCCTATAACTTTATTATTATCGTCTAGAATAACCTTCTCAACATTACTCTTAAATAGAATTTTTGCACCAGACACTTCAGCCTCATCCGCTAATTGTTGAGAAAACAAGCGCCTATCTATTGAATAGTCTACATGCTCAGCTGGCTGTGGCACATAGATGTGTATTCCCTCAAAAGGCATGACAAAAGTCCATGGTTTTTTTTCAATAAATTTACTGGATGGCATATTCACTAACCCTCTGTCAAAAATGCTCTTTTCAACGTCATCTGACCAGTCATATGCTAAAGCACCATACGGACCTTTCTCAAAAAGTGTCACATCATATTTATTCTTTAAAGCAAGTTTTTTGGCGATTGCTAGCCCGCCGATCCCAGCACCAACTATAATAATCTTTTTAATTATATTATCCATATTTTTAAACCATCGTAATTACTTAATTGTTAAACATTAGATAAATAATATAACAAAAATAGCTGATTGTCAATATTTATCGTTGTTTAAAGTAATTATTGTTCATTGTTATATGCAATTAGCTTATTAGCTACAATAATTTTTGAAAATTTAATTTGACAGCGTATGTGAAATTTGTTATGATTTTAGCTACTAAAAACCCTTACATTAATAATAATGATTTTTTTTTTGCAAACTAAATATCTAAAATGATATAATGCATATAAGTGTATAAAGTTTTATTATATGCTGTTTTCTCATCGGATTGTTTGCTGCTGCTATCCCAAATTTTCATTCTCATAAAAGTCAATCACTCTAATGAGCAACAAGCAGCACGTTTTTGTCGAGAATTTATGATTAAAGGACATATTAAGGAGAATTACAACTAGTTTAATGCCCTCTGAGGATTAGACATAGTGATCGTTGATAATGAAAATAGTTAAAAGTGTTTTTGAACTTGTGAGTGGCGTAGCTATCTTTATGTTTGGTATGAAACTCTTGAGTGAGGGTCTAGAGCATGGTGCTGGCGGTAAAATGAAAAAACTGCTAGGCCGGATATCTAACAATCGCTTTTCTGGTGTGGCGATAGGTGCTGCAATTACGGCTACAGTCCAAAGTTCATCAGCTACTACAGTAATGGTAGTAGGATTTGCTAATGCTGGCATAATGACTCTATTCCAAGCAGCTAGCATTATTATAGGTGCAAACATAGGAACAACAGCGACAGGACTACTCGCCGCTTTCTCATCGTTTGATGTGACAATTTATTTTAGCGCATTTGCACTAATTGGAATATTTTTTGTAATGTTTTCCAAAGTTGATAGATTTAAAACATTGGGACATATACTAAGCGGCTTTGGTTTAATATTCATAGGCCTTGAAATAATGGGGGCTGCTTTTAATAATGAACAAATGAAAAAAGCAATGATAAATGTTTTTTCAAAAATTCATTTCCCTTTGTTATTAGTATTAATAAGCACCGCTTTTACCGGCATAATTCAGAGCAGTAGTGCAGTATCTGGAATAGCCATAGCGATGGTGGGCTCCGGGGCATTAGGCCTTGCAGATTCTATGTTTATTATAATAGGCGCAAATGTCGGTACATGCGTCACAGCGATAATAGCATCAGCAGGTGCTACCATCAACGCAAAAAGGGCTGCTATTGTGCATTTAATTTTTAATATAATAGGCACTGTTATTTTCATTACGATAGTTTGGATTTTTACGGATCCGATTGTTAGAGCACTACAGATTATAAAATTACCACAATTTCAAGTCGCGGTTTTTCATACAGCATTCAATGTTTTAACCGCAGTCATAGCTCTGCCATTTATGGGAAAATTAGTACAGCTAGCCGAATTAATTCTGCCTTCTAAACAAAATCAAATTGATGATAGATTTAAAACTAAATATATCGACGATAGATTAATTTCTACACCCTCGATAGCTATAGAACAGGTAGACAAAGAAATTGAATGGATGGCGGAACTTGCTAAAGAAAATTTTAAGATAGCATTTTCTGCTGTGGTTTCAAATTCAGATGCAAATTATCAAACAGTTAAAGATAATGAAGAATCGATAAACTTTTTAAATAAAGCTATTGCTAAATACCTCATTAAAATATCCGCTACAGCCACATCTGACTCTGACGAACTGCATATTGGCTGTTTGCACCACGTTATAAATGACATAGAAAGAATAGGTGATCATGCTGAGAATTTTATAGATTATGCGATTGAAATGAATAAATTAGAAGTAAAATTCACAGACCAGGCAAAAGACGAAATCGGCGAAATGTATAATAAGTTAATTTTAATGTATGATGCCTCCGTAGAAGTTTTAAACAAACATAATGAAAAACAACTTAGTGATATCTCAATCATGGAGAGCGAAATTGATAAAATGAAAAAACAATATGGGCTAAACCACATACAGCGCCTTAACGCAGGTGCATGTTCTGTAGATTCGGGCCCATATTTCTATGCTGTAATATCAGCTATGGAAAGAATTGGTGACCACTTAACAAATATTGCATTCTCTATCAAATCACCCTCCGGATCACAAAATTGATTCCAATAAAAATTACTATATGACCCTATGCAAAAGAGCGCAAATCAAGATGCTTTACTTAATGAATATTGGTTTTTGACTTGCATTAACTTGCAATATATAATGATCTAGTATAATTGATGGTAAGTCACATGAATTGTATATAAATTGCTTACTTAAATGTTAATTCATTTAATTATGCGCGAAATAACTAATTTTAAATAGAAGGAATTGACAAAAACATGATAGACATAAGAAAGTCAGGTGCTTGTTATAACAAAGATGGAACTGTTAGTTCGAGTTCGCTGCCTGATGCATACAAAAAGACTATGACCTATAAGATCATTGCCAGGCATAACACTAAAGGAGAAACTTCGAAAAACAATTTGGTCAGATTGAAGGCTGATGCTGTAACATCTCATGACATAACATATGTGGGGATAATACAGACCGCTAAAGCCATCGGCTTAGAGAAATTCCCAATCCCTTATGTGTTAACAAACTGTCATAATAGTCTTTGTGCAGTAGGTGGAACTATAAATGAAGATGATCATGCATTCGGATTGTCTGCTGCTAAAAAATATGGTGGTATTTTTGTCCCACCTCATTTTGCGGTAATACATACCTACATGCGTGAATGTTTTGCAGGCCCTGGTAAATTTATTATAGGAAGCGACAGTCATACACGCTACGGAGCGCTTGGAACACTCGCAATTGGGGAAGGCGGCCCTGAGATAGTTAAACAACTCATAGGACAAACTTATGATATTCAATACCCAGAAGTAGTTGGTATCAGACTAATAGGAAGTCCTATACCAGGGGTAGGCCCTCAGGATGTTGCATTAGCTATCATACAAGCCACATTCCAAAGCGGCATATTAAAAAACAAGGTTCTCGAGTTTTTTGGACCTGGTGTCGGCAACATCCCCATAGAGTTTCGAAATGGTATTGATGTAATGACAACTGAAACAACGTGTTTGTCCTCTATATGGGAGACTGACGAAGAAACACACAAATATCTCAATAACCATAACCGGCCTTCTGAATATATTAAACTCTCGCCTGAAGATGGGGCTTATTACGATGCTTATATCACAATAGATTTATCTACTATCAGACCAATGATCGCACTACCTTTCCATCCATCAAATGTTTTTACAATCGATGAACTAGTAGATGAACCATTTAAAATTTTAAAGACATGCGAAGAAGCAGGCCGCGAGTTGCTGGGGTTATCAACTTATAAACTAACCGACAAAATAAATGCAGATGGTAAAATTTTAATTAATCAAGCTGTAATAGCAGGTTGTGCTGGAGGCACGTTTGATAATATTGTGACAGCATCTCGCATCCTTAAAAATTCTACTATTCAATCTAACATACCACTAAGTGTTTATTGTGGCTCACAACCAATTTATTTAGATTTGCTAAAGAAAGGAATTTTAAGTGATTTAATAGAATCAGGCGCCATAATAAAAACATCATTTTGCGGCCCTTGTTTTGGCGCTTGTGATGTGCCACAAAATAATGGCTTATCAATCAGACATACAACCAGAAACTTCCCTTCGCGCGAGGGTTCAAAACCAGGTGATGGGCAGATTGCTTCAGTCTGTCTTATGGATTCGCGTAGTATTGCTTGGTCAGTTAGTGTAGGTGGTTACATAGCATCAGCCTGTTATTCTAATTATGATAGTTATATTCCCACATTTCATTTTGATGACACAACTTATAAACGCAAAGTATATAATGGTTATATTTCAGAGTCAAACTTAAGCACAAACAAAAAATTTAATAAAAAAATATTAGCTACTGAGGAAGTTGAGTTGGTGTATGGACCCAATATTGCGGATTGGCCTATCCAACCCAAATTGCCAGACAATTTAATAATGAAGATTCCTTCTGTTATAAACGATGACATCACCACAACTGATGAACTCATTCCTTCAGGTGAAACATCATCATATAGATCCAATCCACTAAGATTAGCAGAATTTACTTTAAGCAAAAAAGCGCCTCACTATGTAGCAAATGCTAAAGCCATTAAAAATGATGAACTCATCCGTCAAACTAGCGGAAATTTACCAAATGAGTATGAATCAGCGGTCAAAAAAGTTGGAGCTCTCTCTGGTAGTGTTTTGATTGGAAGTGCTTTAGTTGTGAAAAAGCCAGGAGATGGCAGCGCTAGAGAACAAGCAGCATCTTGTCAACGAGTGCTGGGTGGTGTGGCTAACATTTCAATTGAATATGCTACAAAAAGATATAGATCAAATTTAATAAACTGGGGCATGTTGCCATTTATACATGATGGAAAATTTGAGTTTAACATTAACGATATAATAATTATAAAGGATTTATCAAGCACATTATCTGAAATGAAAACCCCAGCATATGTAGTAAGAGGCGAATCGCTTTTTAAAATCAATCTCTATTTAGATGATATGACTGCAACCGAGAAAGCAATAATCAAAGCTGGGTGTCTTATAAACTTTAATAAAACAACCCATGGAGGTAGTATTTAATATGATATACAACAAAAAAGAAGAAACTATGCCGCGAGAGGAAATGCGAAAATTACAATTAGAACGTTTCCAAAAAATGGTTAAATTCGCCTATGAAAAGGTTCCCTTTTACAAAAAGAAGTATGATGATGCAGGATTTGATCCTAATTCTATCAAAACTCTAAATGATATCAAAAAGATTCCTTTTACCGTTAAAGCTGATTTGCGTGACAATTATCCCTATGGATTGTTATCAGTGCCTCCGTCAAAGCTGATGCGCATACACGCATCAAGCGGCACAAGTGGTAAACCTACTGTTGTATGCTATACTAAAGATGATATGCGGGTATGGACAGAGTGTTGTGCGCGTCTCGCGGCATCCGCAGGTGTTAACAAAAATGACATAGTCCAGGTCTCATTCGGTTACGGATTGTTTACAGGTGCGCTTGGAATGCATCAAGGATGCGAAAAACTGGGTGCTAGCATAATACCAGCTAGTTCTGGAAACACTGAAAGACAAATAATGCTGATGAAAGACCTCCAAACAACGGTTTTAGTATCAACACCATCATATGCATTGTATATTGGAGAAATGCTCGAAAAACTAGGGTATGATATAAAAGATTTCAAACTTAGAATAGGGCTCTTCGGCTCAGAATCATCTACTCCTGAAATGCATAACGAAATCAAGAAAAAGTTACATATCTTTACAAACGACAACTATGGACTCTCAGAGCTAATCGGACCTGGTGTCTCCGGAGAATGTACTGAGAAATGCGGCATGCACATAAATGAGGATCACTTTTATCCAGAGTTGTTAGATTCTGATACTCTAGAGGATGTGCCTATTGGTTCTTATGGAGAATTAGTTTTAACAACATTAACAAAATTTGGAATGCCTATTATTCGTTATCGAACAAAGGACATAACTAAATTAGATGATACGCCATGCAAATGCGGACGTACTAGTGTTCGTATGTCTAAATTAAAGGGACGCTCAGATGATATGTTAATAATTCGTGGTGTTAATGTATTCCCTTCACAAATAGAAAGTGTACTTCTAAAAATGGCGGAAGTTGGTGGACAATACGAAATAATAGTAACTCGCGAAAATTATATGGACAAACTCGAAGTTATAGTTGAAGTAGCAGATGGAAGTTTGTTAACAGATTTACACAAGTTAAATAGTTTAAGAGATAAGATCAAGCATAATTTAAAAACCATACTGCAACTCGACGTAAATGTAAAACTAGCGGAACCACTATCATTAAAACGCTATGAAGGAAAAAGCAAACGAGTATTTGATAACCGCAATTTAAATAATTAAATTAAGGACACATATGGAAAAGACAGAAAAAAAATTAATGATTTGCAATGAGGCAATTGCACGCGGTGCATATGAAGCTGGCGTAAAAGTTATTTCCTCATATCCAGGCACACCATCGACGGAAATCACAGAATTTGCGTCAAAATACGCTGAAATCTATACAGAATGGGCACCTAACGAAAAAGTAGCAGTTGAAACTGCTATAGGCGCCTCAATAGCGGGTGTTAGATCAATGGCCTGCATGAAACATGTGGGTGTAAACGTAGCGGCTGACCCCTTGTTTACATCAGCATATACAGGAATAAACGGTGGTTTTGTCATCGTCGTAGCAGATGATCCTGCTATGCACAGTTCGCAAAACGAGCAAGATAGTAGACTTTATGCGACCGCAGCACATGTTCCTATGTTAGAACCATCAGATAGCAATGAAGGCAAAGAATATCTTAAACATGCTTATGAATTATCAGAAAAATATGATACACCTGTAATGCTTAGGCTCACAACAAGGGTAGCACATAGTCAAAGTATTGTTGTTGAAAACCCACGGCAAAATGTTCCAGATAAACCTTATGTAAAAAATCCAAACAAATATGTAATGATGCCAGCGATGGCTCGCAAAAGGCATGAATACGTCGAGTCTAGAGAAATTAAACTCTCATCAGATGTTGAATTATCCCCATTAACCACCATTGAAATGCGTAGTTTGGATTTAGGAATTGTTTGCGCTGGTGGAGTTTACCAGTATGTTAAAGAAGCTACAGACGCCTCTATTTTTAAAACCGCATTTATTAATCCACTGCCTATTGAATCTATTAGAGAGTTTTCAAAAACTGTAAAAAAACTCATAGTCGCGGAAGAATTAGAACCATATATAGAAAATTCGCTCAAAGCAGCTGGCATTGAATGTAGTGGAAAAAGCCTCTTCGGAAGACAAGGTGAATTATCTGTAGCGACTATCAAAAAAAATTTACAGGGTGTCGAACCACCTACAAACGATTATTCAATGCCCAACAGACCACCTGTTATGTGTGCAGGTTGTCCACACCGTGGTGTCTTTTATGTTCTAAAAAAATTAAATCTCACAGTTTCAGGAGATATTGGTTGTTATACACTAGGCGCGGCCCCACCACTAGGTGCTCTGGATTTATGCGTTTGCATGGGTGCATCAATCGGCATGGCACATGGCTTTGACAAGGCTGTAGCTGGCAGCAGCAAAAAAACAGTATCAGTTATAGGCGATTCCACTTTTGTTCATAGTGGCATAACAGGTGTTATAAATGCTGTGTATAACAAAGGAAATTCCACTATTATCATTTTAGATAATTCGATTACTGGAATGACAGGACACCAGCAGAACCCCGCAACTGGTGTGACGCTAAAAGGTGAGACAACACACAAACTAGATTTACATGCTTTGGTTTTAGCATGTGGTGTGCAAAATGCACTAGTTGTAGATGCATACGAACTCAAAAAATTAGAAAATATAATAAAGAGTGAACTTTCTAAACCAGGTGTTAGTGTTATAATTGCCAAACGGCCTTGTGCATTATTGAATAAAAAATATCCAGCACCTTATCAGATTTTAAAAGAGAAATGCAGAAAATGTAAGGCCTGCCTCAAAATAGGTTGTCCTGCACTCTTTAACACAGGAAATATTGAAATCTCAAAGGAACATTGTGTTGGATGTGGCGTGTGTGCTGCATTGTGCTCTTTCGGTGCTATCTGTTCGACATAACTTGCATATCTTGTACCCACTTTATTTTAACTAGGGATTAAACATGAAATACATAAACCGTGAATATGGATTTGAAGGTAGACCACCATTTTCAAAAGATTTCTTTGAAACAAGAGAGTCCTTTAATTTGGATGGGACTATATTGTTTACAAAAAAGCCAGCTATCAATTTAACTCTCAACGGCTTGGCACCTGTGGGAATCTACGCAACAAGCCCTGGTGGTTCTATATGGAATTTAAAAGTTAGTATTTCAAGAAACAAAAGACAATGCTCAGATGAAGAATTTTGGAAAATCTGCCAGGATTTTATAGAAAGTGACTCTGACTTCCTGCGAATTCTAAAAAAAGAATTCACAATAAAAGCCACTAAATTAAACGCAAATTCTGCTGTTATAAAAATTGTTGCACATAAAAAACTCAATATTCAACTTCAATTCTCATCTCTCTTGCCTAATTCAAATATTAAAATAGACTCTAATATAGCATCAGTTTTCGCACCATTTAGAGGTGTTACACTTGGTGATTTTAAATTATCTTCTGGCAATCCTATTATTAAGAAGCGATACGAAGTCTTGGATTATGACAGATTAAACGAAGCGCGCACAAAATTCATAGGTAAAACTATTGCTTTTTCTAAATCTAATGATGCGCTCGAGTGCCTGTCATGTTTAACTGATGGGGAAGAACTCTTCGCACTCCTAACTACCGATTCAAATTATAATCTATGTTTATCAAATGAATCAGATTTGAATGAGCTCATAAAATCCGCAGAGTTAAACTATGATAAGAATAGATTACATGGCGATGGTAATTTTCCTCGCATAGCCAGGACCATAGGCACAATAATATCCCAGCATTTAGTTTATAATCCATACAGGTTAACCAATTATTATGTTAATTCGAGAATAGACCTGCATGATGGTTTTTTTGCCTTCAACTCTACTAAAGCAATGACATCGCTAATATGCGCTTGTTTGATGGGATTTAATATTGCAATCGACCAAATTGAACAATATTCCCAAGACACAGTAGTGGGCCCTTTGGGAGTATGGATTGCATTTAGCAGAACTCGCAACAAGCTAATACTAGAGTGCGCCATTCCTAAACTATTAGAAAAATGGGGGATAGACTCTCGCATTATAACTCAAAATATCTATGAAGGATTTAGACTCGGACATAAAGTACCACCTGTGTTCCAAAGCGAAAATGCGGGAGATATGATCTACGATTTAGAGTTAAACTCATATAAACTAATTGCACTTGATATTATGGAGCGTATCACGCGTATAATGGCAATGCCAGAAAATCAGGATATTAATCATGTTTTAACAGAATTTAAGTCTAAATTCAAAGAAACCTTTTTCGACAATTCACGTGGATTATTCCTCGATAGATTTACAGCCGGCGACTTTTCTATGAACGCTGGTGTTTCATCATTTATTTGTCTAGCAGGTGGTGCAGGCGACGAGCAGAAAATTGTGGACATGACTATAGTGAATTTAAAAGACACTTCTAAACTAGGCGGCTATCCGTCGATTCCGACAATTTCAAAAGATAACCCTCTATACGGAAAAAAAACCAAACGCTCCGATGGTTCTATCTCTAATAAATTTGATGATTTTAAGGGAAGCGTTTCATGTTTGTATAACTTTATCACATACCTGGGTTTAACACGATTAGGAATTAGTGATATTGCATCTGAACTAGCGGTAAATTCTATACGACTAGGTGATGCTTATTTTGAAAAGTATCGCATTATTCCTGAAATTTTAAACCCAAAAATCACACTTGATTCGCTAGCAAAAGAGAATTCTTTAACAGGACACTTAATGGGTATAGTTGGTTTATGTGATCTACTCGATGTTGAATATTTTAATGATGATTTGCGCCCTACTCTAAGATTTGGCAGTTTCACAAAAGGTGAGCACAAGCTATACGGACAAAAAATTTTCGGACGCAAATTCAATATTGAAGTCACTAATAAAGGATTAAGGTTGTTTGTGGATGATGAAAATTTGTTCGAAGGTGAAGGCGAAAAATTCATTATTCGTAGTTACAAAGAAAATCCGGATGGCGCTGAATTTTTCATATATTCAAAAGGGAATTTATCTCTCTCAATAAAACCCGAAATATTTGCTAAAAGGGAGATTGACAAATTTTCTTTTAATATCAATATGGGACGATTTAAAGTAATATTAACTAGTACAGGCGTTAAAATTAGACGTGTTTCATAAAACTACTTATTAGCTTTCCTGCTTCTAATATTTACAGAAACTATACCTGTAATTGCACCAATTGCAACATCCGATGCAATGTCATAAATTGAAAATGTATTATTTTTTAAACTCCCACCCAAAACTAGAAATACTAATATGGATATTAAAGAAAATATGAGCCCAGTAGCGCCACCCTTTAGGACGCCACCACTTTTTTCCCTAAATCCAAAAATAATTCCAAGCGATACCGCCATAAGTTTAATGATTTGAACCAGTGGATAAATTACCTTTTCACTGAAGCCTATAACCTTTATTAAAATTGAAAGTATCAATGCAAGTATTAAACAAATAACTAAAGCTAAAAGCGCTCCCTTTACAATGTCGACCATTGTGTTTTTTTTAAATAAAATTGATAGCTTGCTCATTTTCACTCCTTAACGTAATAACTTATTCAGTATATATTATATATTAGAGAAGTTGAATTTATGATTGAATTTGACAAATTTGATCACTCTTGAATTCTTGGTGTTCACTATTTGTGTGCAAACAAAAGTGTTTTTTAAGGGATTTAGATTTATTTTTTGCTGATATTTGTTATATTTGTATTATTCTCTTGAATAAAAGCAGTTAATATGATATTATATTACAATAACTTAAATTATTTTGAGTTAATGTATTGATTGTGGCATTCTCAGTTTGTTGAATTTGCTTCTCTTCATAACTCTATATTTTTAGGAAAATAATATGAAAAAGATCTCAATCTCAATCTTAATTTTGCTCCTGCTAGTCTTAACAGTTATTATTACGGCTTGCGGTGAGTCCAGCAAAAAAACCGAAGCACGCTATGAAGTGGATTCGATTCAAGTTGTGAATTTTCCTACCTCACTAAATATAGGAGATCCTCTACCACAGTACATCACCCTGCAAGTTATATATAAAGATAAAAGCGGCCCTAAAGATGGAAATGGCGATTATATAGAACAACAGACACTTAGCCTCACGGAATCTATGATTAAGGGATTTAGCACAGACGTCGCTGGCATATGTGAAGTTGAAATTCATTTTGCAAATCTAATGATCCCTGCTTCTTTTGTGGTAAATGACACTATTACAATGGTGGCGCTCGATGCTAAGTCTTGGAAATATGAATATTATCTAAATGAACCGTTTCAAGAAAATGGTTTGGTACTGATATCATATAAAAGTGGTTCGATCACGAGCACAACGTACAATCCACAGGAAGCTCCTGGTGGATTTACCACAGCTAATGCAGGCGACTATAGCATAAAAATTAAACTATTTGATTTTGATGTAACCTATTTTTATACTGTAGTAGATCAAGAGCAACCAACGGAAAACCCACCAGATGATCCGCAACAACCATCAGAAGATAATCCAACATCTCCACCAGAGTAATCCTTGTGTTTTTCTTTAAATTTAATTTTATTTATTTCCTTTATGTGATTGAATATATCTTTTGACATGCCACTAGTTTCTTTCTTTTGCTAATGCGTAAAAGTATTAGTTTGAAGCAAGTTAAAAATGAAATTATATGGAGTAATTTGCTGCACAATAATTCGCAGATACATGCACCTCAAAAGCCTTATTTTAAGTGAAAGGAGTGGCTATCTAGTTTTTGTTTCATCCGTATGCCTTCTCTTTTTAATCCTTGTTTTAGTTTTCTAATAACAATGAAGATTTCCATATTCTTGTTAGCAACTCTGGAATTCTATAATATTATCCAACTTTTTACATTGTATTTAACTATAACCCAATTCAATAAAACTTAACTCTCTTTGTTCACTTCTAATATTTCTCTAAAAAGTGTTTTTGCTGCTTCAATTAACTCATTTCTAGCACATATTCGTAATTCAGATTGGGTTCTGCCTTCTTTTGTGGAGCTCTTATATGCTTTAATGTTATGTTCTTTAAGTATGGATTCATCAACATCCAAACATCCACAAATCGCATAAATAGGTAGTGCATGTTTTTTTGCTAGCGTTGCCAGTTTTCCTACTACCTTCCCCGAAAAAGATTGTTTATCTAGTTTGCCTTCGCCCGTTATAATAATGTCCGCATCTTTCATTGTTTCTTCAAGGCCCGAAATATTAAGAATCATGTCAAATCCTGACATTAAATCTGAATTCAAAAAGGCTTTGCAACCCATTCCTAATCCGCCAGCAGCACCGCCTCCTTTTAGTTTTGAAAAATTACACCTAAATAGTCCACTTAATAGCCCACAAAAATGTTTCATTCCAGACTCCAACTTATTAACAATTTCAGAAGTTGTCGCGCCTTTTTGTGGTGAAAACACAACGCTTGCGCCATTTGTTCCATAAGGCAGTGCCTCGACATCACACAATGCTATGATATTAACACCATTTAGTTTTTTTTGCAAAGATGATTTTTCGATGTGTTTTATTTTATCAAGAGTGCCACCACGTGGTAAAAATTCAAAAAATTCATCATCATAAAATTTATACCCTAATGCAGCTGCCATGCCAGCCCCACCATCATTTGTCGAACTCCCGCCCAAGGATAGTGCAATATTACTAATTCCCCTATTCAATGCGTCTAAAATCACATCTCCTATTCCATACGACGTGGTTATAAGTGGATCTTTTTTTTCTCCTACTAAGTTTAAACCTATGACAGAGGCCGATTCAATAAAGGCTAGTGACATGTCTGAAACAAAATACTCAACATCTATGAGATTCATAAAAGGATCATGTGCTTTTGTGATTACAGTCCCACCTTTTTGATATAGTTTTATACATTCTAATGCTGAATCACCGCCATCTGACAATGGTTTAAAGCAAAATTCACTACTGGGCATAAGCGTTTGCCCAACATCAGTTAATATTTCAGCCACTTCTAAAGCAGTTAATGTTCCTTTAAAACTATCTGGTGCTATTATTATTTTCATTTATATATTAATCCTCAGTTTTCTTTAATAACAAAATTAACAGGCAGAGCTCTTTCAAAATTGCTACTAGCTCATTATTATTGCTCTCTGCTCTTAAATCTAAATTTTGTGAAGCACTTATAGCCCTACCTAAAAATTATGCTATTACACAATTTTAAACAATTCATCATTCATAATACATAAACACCTCATCTGCTTTCAAAGGAGGCCCTCAATAGAATGTGACCAGCTTCACTACTTGCAAACAATCCTTCATTGCATTTTCTATTTAAACAACCACTCAATCCGAAAATAGATTAACATTCATTGCCTAGCTACGATTTAGCGGCTCTTTTATCGTCCATTGTTAGTAAATTCTCATTTTTTATAGCCATCGTTTTTTGCGCTAAAGTCAAACGAATTCTCGCATCAAGCGTAGTTTAAATTTATCCTTATTATAATCATTGAACACTCTATCGCTCAGTTTGCCAATAATAATCAATATCACTATCTACCAAAACCTTCATCACACAAAAAACTATCATGTTTTCGGCCACCGTTTGAGCGCATTTAAAACCACCATCTGCATGAAACTTAAAGGCATTCTCTAAGTGTAGCTCTGTTGTACTTTTTTGTAACAGATTCATATTGCTAATCACGCATTGATTATTAGAAAGTATAGCAAAAACTATGCAATATTGTCAAGTATCGAATAAACTATATCGCAGAAATTTCAAGCCTATGGCAAAACTTCATTTAAAGCTAATTCTGCTATCAAAAATTGTCTATAAAGATAAAAAGGCGCACGATATAGATAAAGGGTTTAAAAAGCAATATTGTTATTTGCATCGTTTTTAACTTTCTATTAATCTTAATATCTATGCAAATCAAATTATTAACAAATTAATCGCTACCAACCCAAATAACACCTGTTTAAATATCTTTGTGCATTTCACAATTCCACTTGTGATAGACAAGCGCGTTTTTTGCAAAAAAATTCTGTAAATTAGCAATATAATCATTAATGAGTGATTTCAAATATGACTTTTTGCAAATTAGTTGATTTTTTATGCTTTTAAATGTTGCTTTTTTTTAATTAATGTTATATAATATTAACAACGTAATAAATACTACGATTTTCATAGTTTGTTGTCTGTTAAATGTTAAATTCATTTCGTATTCTTGAAATATTACATTACAAGCTACAAAGAGCAAAAATCTAAAATCGTTACTTAACTAGATTAAAGTTTATTAATTACTTCTTAAACATTTTATCTATTAATAACCACAATCACTTTAAAAACTTCCATTAGATAGGAATGTTCATTGAATTCGTTGTTTTATTAATTCAATGCTGGCCGTTAAGGTCTTTCATAGTTGTTTATCAAATAAATTTTTTACAGTAACCACAAAGATTTATGATAAGCGACTACAATTTTACAAATCCAAAATCCCTTGCTAATCTATGGAAACTTAATCGGAGAAAAATTATAGAGACTTAAAAGACAAACTTTTGTTTTCTGTCGTCTATCAAAAAAGCAGAATTGTAACCACTTATTTACGACGCCCTGGTTCAATAAAGTTCTGTTCTTAAAATAGACTAATTCCAAAATTAACTCATTTTAATATTTCAAAATGTTACTCTGTTTTTAGTGTGCAACCCACGTTACACTAACAACTCAAATTCAACTGCTTTTATACAGACGTGTTTTGAAAATATTAATCTCGCTTAAAATTACTAAAGTGATCTGCACAGTCATATTGTTAAATTAAAGATCCTATCTCTAAAATGTTGCAAACAAAATAAGAATTTTAATGCAATATTATACTCAGAGATCTAAGACAAGGAAAGGTATTTCTAATAATGAAAATTGAATGGTTAGGTTTTAGTTCATACAGACTGATCGAAAGTACAGGTTTAAGTATTATTACGGATCCTTATAAATTGGAAAAAACAGGAGTCGAATTCCCACAAGTAACAGCGGATGCGGTTACTATAAGTCACAAGCAATTTGATGCTTCAGTTGTAAAAAATGGAGTTAATGGAAAACTCATAATTGAGACCCCTGGGTTTCATGAACTAGATGGAGTTAGATTAAGTGGTTTCCTAAGTTATAGGGATTCAGACAAAGGCAAAGAACGTGGGCGAAATATAGTTTACAAGGTACGAATGGATGGTGTAGAAATTTGTCATTTGGGCGATATTGGTGAAGATTTATCACCTATGTTAGCTGAACTTATAGGAATGACTAATATACTTTTCATTCCTCTAGGTGCTGGTAACACGCTAGATCCAAAAACTGCAAAAGAATATGTTGATATGTTAATGCCAGATGTAGTAATTCCTATGCAATCAACTAATCGAGGAGGACACAGATTTGACAATAATTCTATGGGTGAATTTATTGATATGTTTGATGAATCTGATGTAGAATACCTAGGTTCTAATGTTGTAGAATATGACCGTGCCGACTTCGATGGTGATAAAACTAAGGTTCTTATTTTTAAACGCTAATCGTTCTACATATTTTAAGATGGCTCGCGCCTGCATGCCTTATATATAATATATTAAACCCTATTATGTTACAAAGAACCAAACTCAATCAAAACTTGCGATTTTATAAACCAATAGCAAATCACATAAATAATGTAATTTGTCAGTTTAAACTGTTTTTATTAAATCGACATTCTCAATCTATAACTAAGACGCATAATTCGTCTGCGCTGGATTAATAATTAACTAGTACTATTTTCAACTGGTACTATAACAAACACGCCTTAATTTGCATCTGTTTTGAAATTTACAAATTTTAAAAAAATGCTATCTTAACATTATCAAATATTTTATATCGATTAAAGATCGTTATACCAATATTTAAATAAATTTAAATATATAATGGAGACATATATACATGGAAAATATTTCTCGAGATGAACTCGAAAAAATGGGTGTATGGGTACTACGTGACCTTGCACGCAAGAACGGCTTGAATGCCACAGGCATGAGGAAAGCTGAATTAGTAAACCTAATTTACGAAAAGCAAAATTCTGCAAATACTTCTTTCTCTAAAAGTCCTGATGCTACAGTAAATGTTGACGCGCCCGAATCACAAAGCGATGATCCGATTAAAAAAAGATCATTAAGACCCTATAAACCAGATTTGGAAACAATAATGCCTATTATTACAAGCAATCCAAATACCACACAACCTGAATTCTCAAATTACCAGGTTAATGATCCATTCCTAGGACAAAATCTTCTCAAGAACGAAAGTCCACAGGCTCCTCAATTTCAAAAACCTGTAGCGCACAATCCAGCACCCACCCACATCCCACAATCGCATTATGCGCCACCTAGTCAACTACCAAGGCAGGAGATGCAACAATCAACTTTTCAACAATCTCCACCACGCCAATTCGCTCCTTATAGTTCACCTCAAAACACGAGACCTCATTATTCGCCAAATTCTTCAGGTTATAGTCCTGAGCATACACAAATGCCATATAACCAAAATCCACAATCGACACATGAGCGCCCTCATTATCAACAAACATTATCATATGGAATTCCTCCTCAACCCAATCAATATCAACGTGAGGCACCACGCAGTTATCAACCAATGGGAAATGCCCCACAACAGAGACCTCCATATTCCGCCCCGCCGCAACGCAATCCGATGCAGCAAGCCAGACCTCAACAAAGACCTCCTTATAACAACGATTCGCAGCATCAGTTTTCACAAAACAGAGCACCAGGAGGTAGCTCACAACAAAGACCACAATCTAGGCCACCTCAACGCAATCCCATGTCACAATCGATGTCACGAGCACCGCGTGATATGAAAAGTTCGTCTTATGAGCCAAGACCGCGAATTAACAATGACACAAGAAATTTCATTCAATCTGAAAATCACAATGAAGTTAAACCCACTGAACAATCAACAGAAACACTAGAATTAAGATCTGGCGTTTTAGAAATATGTCCAGATGGATTTGGTTTTTTAAGAGCCTCTAATTATCAGCAAGGCGAGCGCGATGCATACATCGCAGCGGTAAAAATTAAAAAATATGGTCTCAGAAAAGGTGATTATGTTGTAGCACAAGTACGAAAAATCACTGACAACAGACCTTGGAATGTTGTTGAAGTAGACTCTATAAATGGTCAAACACCAGAGGTTGCTGCAACAAGACCAAATTTTGATTCTCTAACTCCTATATTCCCTGATTCGCGATATACCCTAGAACTTCCTACATCAAAAAATGATTATGCTATTCGTGCTATTGATCTTGTAGCACCTATAGGCAAAGGACAAAGAGGTATGATTGTAAGCCCACCTAAAGCTGGAAAAACAACACTCCTCAAAAAAATTGCACATAGTATCTCTGCAAACTATCCCGAAGCACATTTGATTGTACTTTTGGTTGATGAACGGCCTGAAGAAGTAACTGATATGCAAAGAAGTATCAGCGGTGAAGTGGTATATTCAACATTTGATGAAATGCCTGATCATCACACAAAGGCAGCTGAAATGGTGCTCGAACGCGCAAAGCGCCTAACCGAATTAGGAAAGGACGTTGTTATTATTATGGATAGTTTGACACGACTAGCGCGTGCATACAACCTAGTAATTACACCTACAGGAAAAACACTAAGTGGTGGTATTGATCCAGGTTCACTTCACAATCCTAAACGCTTTTTTGGTGCCGCTCGTAACATCGAAAACGGTGGTAGTTTAACAATAATTGCCACAGCCCTGATAGACACAGGGAGCAGAATGGATGATGTTATATATGAAGAGTTCAAAGGAACTGGTAACATGGAAATTCACCTTGATCGCAAGCTATCTGAAAAACGGATTTTTCCTGCTATTGATCTTAACAGAAGTGGCACACGCCGTGAAGAACTTTTATTAGATCAAAAAGAATTAGATGGCATTTGGGCTATCCGAAAAATGCTATCTTCAGGTGAAACACAAGAATCAACTGAATCACTACTTAACTATCTAGTTAAGTCAACAAATAATCGTGAATTCATAGACCAACTTACTGTTAGAGTAAATCAACTCGCAAAAGAAGGGTTTGTAATGCGTTAAATTAAATAGTTTTTAAAAATTGTTGTTGTTTTGTTCCAGAGAATATCCTGGTATAAACAGGGTATTCTCTATTTTTATTTTAGCTTAGTGATATTTATCTGTATTTCACGGTGTTTACTACAACTACATTTTTTTGCGCGATTGAGCTATAATTCATTAATCATTTTATAAAAAGTTATTTTCTTGCTGCTTTTCTTGCAGGTTTTGCAAAATCGTGATATTAATAGTAACATATCTATAAAAGGAATAATTATGTCCCCGAGTTTTTTAAAAGCAGTTTAATTTTTTTGATATGCTCCACTTTTTTGTGTAAATAATTTGGTAACAATAATTAATTTAATAACTCCTCGCTATACAAATTGGGATTTTAAGATACAAGGTCTTTGCCGTGATTGCCATAACAGAAAGCATGGGAAAAGACGAAACATTACGAATTTGCTCGAAAGATTTAACTCAACTCTGCTTTTAGTATAGAATTAATAAAAATGTTTGGCCTAAGCCAAATTTTACCTTGACTCTTGGTTTTATTTTGGGTATAATATATAAGAAGGGAGGTAATCGACATGAAAGAAAACCTTTTATTTTCGCGGGACACATACCTGCAAACCATTCGAAACGTAATCGGAAGCGAGGACGTAAAGATTATTATTGGAATGCGCAGAAGCGGTAAAAGCCGTTTTTTGCTATTGTTGCGCAACGATGTCTTAAAAAGGACCGATGCGGAGCATATTATCTATATTAATTTTGAGGATATTGAATACGACAAGCTGAAGGTTTCGGCTACAGCGGCGCACGAGTACATTCTCGACCGCATGAAAGACGATGGAAAATACTATTTGTTTCTTGACGAAATTCAAGAAGTGACCGAATGGCAGAAGCTCGTCAATTCGCTACGGTTGCGTAATACCGACATATACATTACGGGTTCTAATTCAAAGATTTTTTCTGGCGTGCTTGCCACGTATTTAACTGGCCGGTGCTACCCGATGAACATTTATCCGCTTTCGTTTGCGGAGTTTATCGAGTTTAGGAAGCAAAGTGGGCTTTCTAAACTTAAAAACGAAATAAAGCCTGGAAGTTCTGATTACGAATATGGGCTGAAGGACGAACTTGCCGAGTATGTCCGCATAGGTGGTTTTCCACTTTTGTCAACGTTCCCGTATTCACAAAACGATATAAAAACGCTTGTCGAGAGTATTCACAGCACAGCGGTTTTACGCGACGTTATACAGCGAAACGTAATACGCAACACGCAACTGCTCGAAAAGATAGTGGCGTTTATTTACGATAACATCGGCAGTTTAATTTCCATTACAAATATCGTAAACTACCTAAAAGAGCAAAAGCGAAGCGCGGAATACGAAACGATTGCCAATTATCTTAAAGCGTTAGAGGATGCATATATTGTACAGCGCGCGCAACGCTACGACGTTAAAGGCAAAAAACTGCTCGAAACAAACGACAAATACTATATTGCCGACCATTCGTTGCAATACGCCGTCAGAGGAAATCAAATCGATAACTCGTCGGGCGTTTTGGAAAACATTGTGTTTATGGAGCTTGTTCGCCGCGGATACAAGGTATACGTCGGGAAAATAAATATGGCTGCGTCAAAAAAGAAAAACGAAGACGAGGAAAACAACAAAACGCAAAAAAAGGCAGTCGACAGAGAAATTGACTTTGTAGCGGAAAAGAACGGTTCAAAGGTTTACGTTCAAGTAACAACAAATTTATTGTCGGAGGATGTTATAGAGCGCGAGTTTAGGCCGTTAGAAGCAGTGCGCGACCACTACCCAAAATATGTCGTCGTATACGATAGCTTGTTCGTAGGCGGAAACTATAACGGAGTAAAGTGCGTCACGCTTAAAGATTTTTTGTTAAAGCAAGAATTGTAAGAGGAAAGCAAAGCCTAACAAAACGAATGACACGACTCCGTTTGAAACCGTGGTTTTGTTTGCTTTTGCACTTGTGGCGGTTTCACTTCCTCATTCATGTGTTTTGCACTTTTATTTGGACAAACAATTTCCCACCGCATAGCTCTTTGCAGTTTGCTTGCTAATGCGACCTAAATTATACCAGATAAATGTCAAAATAATCACAATATATTAGAACTAATCTATTACCAAAAATTTTGTACTTTTTAGTTAATCATTGGCGTACTCCTTAATTTTGATTTGCTAAAAAGTTCTCTTAGCTTTTCGGGTGTCCAATTCCTAATATTCAATTGTAGTCTCATTTTTTCTGTTACTTCTTTTATTACTTCATCAAAATGATTACATATATAAACATTTTTACCCGCATATCCAATTTTAAGAGAATATAAACTATCTCTTATCCGCTTTGTGGTGAATTTGTTTTCAAGTTCGATCTCTAATATTCTTGATATTAATAGTCCTACATAGCAAATTAAGAAATGTGCTCTAATATGGATATCCCTTTTTAAGTACATTGGTCTAACATCCAATACCGATTTTGTTATTTTGAATGTTTCCTCTGTTTTCCAAAGACCTTTATATAATTCCACTATTTCTTTGGGTGGTAGATTTGTTTCACTAGATATGATTGAATAGTAACCGTCAAACTTTTCTTCTTCCTTAATTTTTTCCTCATCAAGATATAAGTGTTTTTTGCACCTTTCCAATATTTCACCAGAACCAGATTTGAATTCTATACCTTTTATGTATTTTTTAGCCCCAAAATGTTCTGATGAATCATATTTGCTAGGGTTTTCGATTAAAAAACAGGCTTTTTTGATTGCTTCACCTCTTTTTATCTTTGAGCGTTTTGCTTGATCTGGACTATAAAAAACAACTTGTAATTCATCAATTTCTGTCACCATCTTTGTTTTATCAGTTTCTACGATTGTTATTGTGCGCCTAAATACACGAGATTTTAATTTGAATCCTTTCCGTCCAAACGGCTCATAACCATCCTCTTCTAATATGTATGTTTGGAATTCCTTATTTGATCCTCGTATCTTCTGAGAGAATATGTATCCATCTCCTCTATCAACTTGAAATTTAATGTTTTTTGATGTATTTAATTCTTTATCTGCTATTACAACAATTCTACCTATTTTGTGTTTTCTAGCTATTTCTAATTTTGGTCTAATTGTTAAACTATCATTTGTATTGCCAGGAAATATTTTGTATTTCACAGGTATACCGTCTTTGCTCATTAAAAGCCCCATCTGAACTATTGGATTTGGCCTTTTCACTTTACTAACACCCTTTTTTCTTAAGTCATCCTCGGCGTCTATCTCAAAATAATAATTTGTGGAGTAAAAATAACATACACTTGTGTCTATCTCTTCTAAATACTCTTTAGCCTTGTCAAATAAATATTCCTGCAAATTTTCATCTATTAATGTCAATTTGCTAAGCCCACGATAAGCATCATGTAATTCGTAATTAAATCTATCCTTATCTTTTCTTATATTATCATAAAATAAGCGTCTTCTTTTATACGCACTCATCTTCGATTCGGGTTTCAAAATTTTGGCCATTATTTCGTTTTTAAAAATACTCCAAAGTGGGAATTTAGATCTAAATTTCTGCGTTGCATTTTTAATGTATTTATCTATATTTAGAGAATTATATATGTACATAAGGGGTGCGTGTCCTATTATGTATTTTTTACCATCCATTTTATCAAGAGAATTAGTCTCATTTTTTTTAAGGGTAATAGTATATTCGGCGTTTTCAGCATTTAGTTTGGCATCAGCATCCGCATTCATTTTTTCGACGACTTTTGTGAAATGCGCTATAGGATCTTCAAATTGATCTTTATACAAATGTGCATATCCGATTTTTTTCAACTACTTTATATTTTCGTTTTTTAGTTTTAATTTCATAATATGAATCTATTATGAGCAAATATGCACCTTGCTTTCTGGTGGTAATATTTAGATACATGAGCGTGGTGAAAATTAGAAATATTTGCTGACCTAACCTCAGGATTAGGCGATTTTGTGCTATGAAATCCATGGGAATTCTGGGAATTTTTTGCATGCTATGAAATTAGGATTTTTT
>JAIRKT010000090.1 GCA_031259965.1 Christensenellaceae bacterium
GCTCGTCTATTTATACAATTTATAGCCGAAATATATATGAGGGAGATAAGATTTCTATTACGAGATGTAAAAGAATTAGAAAAATTAACTAAGACCGAAATATTTAATCATATAAAAGCGATATACAAAGTATCATTTAAGGGCCAATACAAAGACGTTTATCCAACATTATCTAAAACACAAAGACTTATAATGGATAGTTTAACTTGTGACATTGAAAAATAAAATATCCTGTTAATAACTTGGGGATTTAGGATAACAATAGTATGCTTTAGGAAAATTATTGCTGCCTGTTTATTATCTATACTTAATTGACGTCCCAAACGATAAAGGGGTTCACATAAAAGAAACTGAGGTCAAATGTAAACAATACGTATATGTTTACACAAAACATTATCGATCTTTGCATTTTCCTTTAAATTTAATTTTGATAATTGTTTTTATGTGTCTAAATATTTATTTTTGTTAGTCTTTCATAGGGAGAATCCTTCAAACACATTCTTATCTCTTTCATATAAATTTCTATATTCATATAGAAATTAAAAATAATCATGATTTTTAGGTTGTAAAAAGCTAGAATTATAGGGGCTAGCACAAACTTTTCTATATTATTCACCACTCCCAATAAAAACATGTCTCTACGCTATTCTTTAAAAGGCTTACTAGACAAAATATCTAAAACTTTTTTTCTCAAAAATTTTGCGATTTAGCGGCACATAAAATCCTTTTCTTTATAATTTTTTGTATTTTTTTTGTTTTGGTGTTATACTTTTCACGTGAAGAATCTTTTCAAATTTTTAGGACGCAACAAAAAATCTGCAATACTGGGACTTGCTTCTAAGTTTATTGAAACTATTCTTGAATTATTTTTACCCCTTATAATGGCTGACTTAATAGAAAAAACTAGTTCTCAAATTGAGATTAAACTAATTTTAGTTAATGGTTTTTTAATGCTAGGCATTATTTTAATAAATATAGCACTAGCAATTTTTGGCCAATATTTTGCCACAAAAGCATCTACGTCCTTTGGAAAATCATTAAGGGATGCCCTTTTTAATCACATAAACAAATTGTCATATTCAGGAATTGATAATATAGGCGTGCCTTCTCTTATAACACGCCTAACGAGCGACACATCTGCTCTTCAAAATGTTGTATTTATGACTGTCAGAGTAGGATTGCGTGCTCCATTCGTAGCTATTGGCGCTATTATAATGGTAATCATAATAGACCCAATCATTGCACCAGTCTTCTTAGGAATAATTGCACTAGTGGTTTTATCTGTAATCTTACTAAGCAAAAAATCTTCAAAAATATATAAAGCCGTTAGAAAAAAGCTTGATCGCATAGTCTCGGTTACAAGCGAAAACGTGACAGGCGTTAGAGTGGTGCGTGCTAACTCAAGACGAAGTGCAGAAATTGAACGCTTTTCTATAACAGCAGATGAGTACAAAAAATCTTCTCTAATAGCCGCACGTTTTACATCACTCTTGCATCCGATTAGTCTTTTAGTCGTGCAAACTGGCGTTTTGGGCATTTTGGTTGTCGCAGGACTAACTAATAATCCTTCAATTTCATCTGCAAAATTAACAGCATTCGTTACATATATGATGCAAATTCTCTTTGCAATCATAGTTCTTACTAATCTGGCCAATATTTTTGTTCGAGCAACGGCTAGTTCACAACGCATTAATGAAATATTAGAGCTAAATCCATCTCCAGCATTAGATGATGGCATTACCACTATTGATGAAAATAATGAATACGCTATTGAATTTGACAATGTGCATTTTGGCTATTCATCTGAAAATGTTTTAACTAACATTTCATTTAAAATAAAAAAAGGTGAGACACTTGGTATTCTAGGCGGCACTGGAAGTGGAAAAACTTCTCTCGTAAATCTAATTCCTGCTTTCTATTTCCCCAAAAAGGGAAGCGTTAAAATTTTTGGAGTAGACACACGACTATTTAATTTGAAATTTTTAAGAAGCTTTGTCTCAGTCGCTCCACAAAAAGCTATTATTTCATCTGGTACAGTAAGAGATGGCATAGCATTTGGTAGAGATTTATCAGATGCTACTATATTAAGCGCCTTAAAAGTTGCTAAAGCCAGTTTTATTAATTCCTCACCTGAGGGAATATACAAACAAATTAGTCGAGATGCGCATAATATTTCCGGCGGACAAAAACAACGTTTGTCTATTGCGCGTGCAATTGCTGCTAATCCCAAAATCCTTATTTTAGATGATGCTGGGAGTGCTCTCGATTATGCAACCGATAGGGCACTTTCGAATTCACTATCTGAATTTTATCCGGGTTTAACTAAAGTTTTAGTTTCTCAGCGTGTCTTTGCTGTGAGACAATCTGATGTTATAATCATGATTGAGGCTGGCACTATAGTAGGCATAGGCACGCACGATACTTTATTACAAACATGTGTTAGTTACCGCGAAGTATACACCTCACAGACGCCTAACACTGATATAAACATGACGGAGGTAGTACAAAGTGACAACTAACTCTGGCAAAATTAAATCATTAAAAATTCTTTTTTCCTATGTCTTCAAACACAACACAAAAGTTTCGCTTTTTTCTTTGGCTTTATCAACCATAGAAACCGTAGCCTCTATAGCATTTCCTTTTTTAATTGGTTCTGCAATTGACACATTCACAGAAAATGGCATACAAAGTTCGTTTTTTAGTATTATAGCTCTTATGTCGCTTTTAACTGCTGTATCTGCTATATCTGGATATTTAACTTCATATCTTAATAATGTAGTTGGTCAACTAGTTGTTAAGGAAATTCGAAATGAATTAATGCAAAAACTCCAGAAATTATCAGTACCTTATACTGATAGCATCTCAAGAGGTGATTTGCTCAGTAGAATGACTAATGATATAGAACTAATTGGGGATGGCGTTACACAAGGCATGAATCAACTATTTTCCTGCCTTATAACAATAATAACAACTATGGGATTTATGTTTTGGTTAAATACTTATGTGGCGCTCTCTATTATATTATTAACACCATTCTCAATCTTGACAACTGCTATAATAGTTAAAAAATGTCGTTTGACTTTCAAAACACAGCAAGAAAACCTAGGCAGTCTCAGTGGTTTAACTGACGAACTTATTTCAGAACAAAAGCTCATAATCGCATACAATTATGACAAAATCGCAATTAAAAGATTTGAAGAGTCCAATGAGAATTACAGAAAGTCTTCAATGTCTGCAAATTTCTTCTCCTCCCTTAGCAATCCAATAACACGATTTATAAATAACATTGCATACCTTGTTGCTGGTTTGCTGGGTGTTATGCTGAGATTGAGCGTAGGCACTATAGGTGGTTTTTTAATTTACGCTGGTCGCTTTGCACGCCCATTCAATGACATTGGAAACGTTCTACCACAACTACAAACTGCGGTTGCTGCACTGAATAGAGCATTTGAAATGTTAAATGCACCTGAGGAAATCGAATACTCTGAAACCATTTTGGATCCTATGCAAATTACATCTGATATAGTATTTAAAAATGTGGATTTCTCATATTCAAAGGAAGTGCCATTTATAACAAATTTTAATTTGGAAGTGGCTTCTGGTAAAAAAATAGCTGTGGTTGGCCGCACTGGCAGTGGTAAAACTACTTTGGTAAATCTGCTCATGCGCTTTTATGAAATAGATGGAGGATCTATCTTAATAGGTGGAACTGACATACGAAGTGTTAGTTTGGATTCATTACGCAGATGTTTTGGAATGGTTTTACAAGACACCTGGATTATGAATGAATCCATAAGGTATAACATCGCATATTCAAAACCAACAACGTCCCTAGATGATATAATTAAGGCTGCTAAAGCAGCACAATGTCATGATTTTATAATCCAAATGGAAAATGGTTACGATACCATTCTTGGCGCGCACTTCGATGATTTGTCTGAAGGACAGCGACAATTAATATGTATAGCAAGAGTAATGTTAGAAGATGCACCTATGTTAATACTTGATGAAGCTACTAGCAGTATTGACACGCGCACTGAACAACTAGTAGGAGAGGCTTTTGATTTGATGACCAAAAACAAAACTGGGATAGTAATCGCACACAGACTGTCCACTATTCAAAATGCAGATTCTATTTTAGTACTAGATAAAGGGCACATAGTAGAACAAGGCCAACACTTGGAACTGTTAACTAAAAATGGACTATATGCAGAATTATATCGCGCGCAATTTTTGAAACCTAATTCGTTAGCAGATTCAAATAGCTAGTACAACTAAACAGCACTGCTTTAAAAAATCTAATTAAAACAATAAAACAACTAATATCTGGTTTTAGCATCTGTATGTTTTATGCTAAAGCTCCACGAATGCTATCAATCTATGCAAGGATTAATGTGTGGCTACTTCTTTGATTCTGATTCCATTTTCATTTTGTAATCATTTATCGCTGCATGAATAGCTTCTTCCGCTAAAACCGAACAATGTATTTTTTGTGGTGGCAGGCCCTCAAGTATTTCAACCACCTCAGAATTTTTTACATTTAACGCCTTTTCAGGTGATAAGCCTTTGATCATTTCTGTGGCTACTGAAGATGATGCAATAGCTGCTGCACAACCAAATGTTTCAAAACTGGCGTCCTTTATAATATCATCTTCTATTTTAAGATAAACCTTCATAATATCCCCACAACTAGCATTACCAGCCGTTCCCACTCCGTTTGCATCTGGCATCTCGCCAACGTTCTTTGGATTCGAGAATACTTCTATAACTTTTTTATTATACATAACTACCTTCTCCTTTTTGAACATTAAAAAGCGGTGATATTTCTCTAAGCCTAGTAACTGATTTTTTTAAAACTTCTATCGCATAATCAATTTCTCCCTTTGTTGTTTCCCTCCCCAAACTAAATCGCACCGATCCGTGTGCAATTTCGGGTTTAACACCGAGTGCCAATATAACATGTGAGGGTTCTAACGACCCTGATGAACAAGCTGATCCACTACTAACCGCAACTCCATTTAAGTCTAGCATCATTAACAAGGATTCTCCTTCTATATAATCAAAACTTAAATTAACGTTGTTGGGCAATCTCTTAATGCACCCTCCATTTAAATGTGCAAATTGAATTTCATTTAAAACTCTATCTATTAAATAGTCTCTTAACTCTGAAACCTTCTTCACATATTGATCGCGGTTACTGACCGTGATTTTTAGCGCTTCAGCCATTCCAACAATCAATGGTGTATTAGTAGTTCCTGCCCTTTGGCCGCGCTCTTGATGTCCTCCTGTCATATATTTAGCAATTTTTACGCCCGATCTCATATATAATATGCCTATCCCTTTAGGGCCATGAAATTTATGTGCAGATAAAGATAATAGATCAACATTAAGTTTATCAACATTCAGATCCTCACTTTCAACTGCCTGAACCGCGTCCGTATGAAAATATATGCCCTCATCTCTGCAAAATTCTCCGATCTCTGAAATGGGTTGTATGGATCCAATTTCATTGTTGGCAGTCATAACAGATACTATCACTGTATTATCTGTTATTGCCTTCTTTATATCCTCGAGTTTAACTAAACCATCCGAATCAACAGCAACATAAGTAACCTCTACTCCATCCCTTTCTAGCGCGGCACAAGTATCAAGTATTGCTGGATGTTCTATAGTTGTAGTAACAATATGTTTCTTTTTGTTTGTTGAGGCATAAACTGCACCTCTTAATGCCCAATTATCACTTTCCGTCCCACACGAGGTAAAATATATCTCACTTGGTTTTGCCCCTAAAATTGCTGCTATTTCATCTCGCGCATTATCAACTGCTTTTAAACCATCTCGACCAAATGAATGCCACGATGATGGGTTTCCAAAATCGGTTATAAAATATTGTGTCATTTTATCGAGCACATTAGGATCTAAGGCTGTTGTGGCCGCATTGTCAAGATAAATTTTCATAGATTCACCATTTTATTTAATATCCCAGTTAATTTTGTTTTTATATAAGGGAAATGCTGAAGTCAATTGCTTTATTTGCCCCTTCACATAGTCAGCAACTGCATCTTTTTCGCGTATTGTCTTAAGAATACAATCTGCTATTATAACCATTTCATCTTCTTTCATTCCGCGCGTGGTTACAGCAGGAGTTCCTAGTCTCAAACCGTTTGGATTTGTGGGAAGTGCCGTATCATCAAATGGGATTGAGTTTTTGTTTGTTGTAATATTTACAGCATCTAATAAGTGCTCAACCTCTCTACCACTAAGACCAGTGCCTCTTAAATCTACTAGCATCAAATGATTATCTGTACCACCTGAAAATAGCTCCAGACCACCCTCTATCAAGGTACCAGCCATTACTTTTGCGTTTTTAACAACCTGTCGTTGATATTCAACAAATTCAGATGAAGATGCCTCTAGTAATGCAAGTGCTTTAGCTGCAATTATATGCATTAATGGACCGCCCTGCGTGCCTGGAAATACTGCCTTATCTAATTGTTTCGCATATTCCGCCTTAGCTAGTATCATTCCACCGCGTGGGCCTCTTAGTGTTTTATGTGTTGTTGTAGTAACAATGTCGGCAAATGGCACAGGGTTTTGGTGTAATCCTGCAGCAACTAAACCCGCAATATGAGCCATATCAACCATTAACAAGGCATTGACAGATTTGGCAATTTGTTGAAATTTTTTAAAGTCAATTATTCTTGGATAAGCCGAAGCACCAGCTACAATCATTTTTGGTTTAACTTCTTTAGCAATTCGACAGACTTCATCATAATCAATATATCCAGACTCGTTAACGCCATAAGAGATGAAATTAAAATACTTGCCGCTTATGCTTGCTTTACTGCCGTGTGTAAGATGCCCACCATGATTTAGGTTCATTCCCATCACACAATCACCTGGTTTTAATAAGGCATAATAGACTTGGAAATTTGCGGAACTACCAGAGTGGGGTTGCACATTTACATATTCAGCACCAAACAACTTTTTAGCCCTGTCTATTGCTAATTGCTCAGAAATATCTACAAATTCGCAACCTCCATAATAACGCTTGCCTGGGTAACCTTCAGCATATTTGTTAGTTAAAGGCGTTCCTGCAACTGCTAAAACAGCAGGTGATACAAAATTTTCACTTGCTATTAATTCAATATTATTTTCTTGTCTTGCTATTTCTAAACTAATAGCGTTGTAAAGTTCAGGATCAAGTTGTTTTATAATATTCGTATTTGTCATCCGTTTCTCCTTTTAAGAATTTTGTTTGTATTCTTCTATCATTGCTATAATTTCTGCTTTCTGAATTAAACCTATTGATCGTTTGAGGACTTTTCCTTCTCTGAAAAATATAAGGGTAGGAACACTCATAACCCTATAGTTTGTCGAAAAAACAGGGCATATATCAACATCTACTGTACAAACATTAACCACATCACCAAATTCAATAGCAATCTCTTCTATGATTGGATGTAGCGCCTTGCAAGGTGCACACCATGTTGCAGAAAAATCAACTAAAGTGAGTTTCTTTTCGTCTAGTGTGCTTTGAAAATTTTCATCTGTTAGAATCTTTAATGTTTCACTCATTTTTGGTGCATCCTTATGTCTTAGTATTAGTATTTCAAGCGGAAATCAACTTATTCCCTCGTTGCATAATAATTATATCACACTTTATTAAAAAATTTAACTTTATTTTTTATATAAATGTTGATTATTTTTAGTTACCTACCGATAAGCTCTTTTTGTATTCTTTATTTGTAAAATTCCATTACTTGCTTCTATGTTTTTATTAGAAAACCTTAAACAACAATTATTTTATCTAATAGTTTGATATGCATACTTAAACAAAAAAGACACAAAATAGTGGAATATATCAAAAATTAAATGTTTATCAACCTTTTTTGTAGTATAGTCGTGTGATCTTAATGTTCACTCAAGACAGTTTTATTCTGCCCCTTAACTTATAAGACCTTTGTTTAAATTATTTCATATAATACACAAAATGCAATTAGATTTTAGACACAATTGCATTTATTAGGAGCAAACTTTTTAATAGTTATTTAAATACATCTCAAATAAGTCTCATTATTTTGAATTTCTTAGTTTGTCAATCAAGGCTCTTCTGAACTTTTATGTTTTCTAAAATTAGATCTCTGTTAATGTGTTTTGATTTTTTTGTTTTTTATGTTAGAATAATATATACGTTCAAAGCCTAATGGTTTTGTATTAAGGATATAGTTAGTGCACGATCAAGCCACAATTCCATTTAGCCCTCCAGACATTACAAAACAAGACATAGAAAGTGTCGTTGATGTGCTCAATTCAGGATGGATAACAACAGGACAAAAAACAAAGCTTTTCGAAGATCGTATTGCTAATTATTGTAATGTACAAAAGACTGTATGTCTCAATTCCGCTACTTCCTGCATGGAACTTATCTTGCGTCTCTTTAGCGTTGGGGTTGGTGACGAAGTAATAACATCTGCATACACTTACACGGCATCTGCTAGCGTTATAGCGCATGTGGGAGCAACAATTGTTCTGTGTGATACATCAGGTTCAGACTACGAGATGGATTACAATCAACTCGAAAGCCTTATTACAGAAAGAACAAAAGTTATTATACCAGTCGACATAGCAGGCAAAATGGCTGATTATGCTCGAATTTTTTCTATTGTTGAGAGTCTGAAATTCAAATTTAGAGCAAATGGTAAATACCAAGAAGAATTGGGGCGTATCCTTATATTGGCAGACGCCGCACATTCGTTTGGGGCAAGCCGTGATGGCATAATTTCAGGTAGTTATGCTGATTTTACAAGTTTTTCCTTCCATGCTGTGAAAAATTTGACAACTGCTGAAGGTGGAGCATTGGTTTGGAAAGAGCTATCTGGCATAGATTCAAATGTTATTTATAATGAATTTATGTTAATGTCACTTCATGGCCAATCAAAAGATGCATTATCAAAAACTAAAACAGGAATGTGGGAATATGATGTAATTAATGTATATTACAAATGCAACATGACCGACATTGCGGCGGCACTTGGATTATCGCAGTTAAGCAGATATGCTAATATGCTAAAAAGGCGACGTGAAATTGCTAGAATGTATAACAATGCCTTTCAAAATAGTCCTATTGAATACCTTGATCATTTTTCGAGCAACTCAAAGTCATCCGCTCATTTGTATTTGACTAGGGTATCCTGTGCGGACGAAGACAAAAGAAATAAAATAATTCAGGAATTAAGTGCATTAAACATATCTTGTAATGTACATTATAAGCCACTACCATTACTAACAGCATACAAAAAACTAGGTTTTAAAATAAGCGATTTTCCAAACGCATACAACCAATATGCCAATGAAATTTCAATACCTTTGCACACATTATTAACTGATTCCCAAGTTGAGCGGATTATTATTCAATACCTAAAACTAGTGAGGCTCTACATATGAAAGTAGGCATTTCGACTGGCGCCTTTTTCTTAAAAGTCCCAACCGAAGATACCTTTAAAATAATAAATGATATTGGCGCACAAACTTGCGAAGTCTTTCTGGCCACCTTTTGCGAATATACGCCAAAATTTGCTGAATTGTTAGCTAAGGCGTCAGACGGCATTGACGTATATAGTATTCACACACAAACAATGCAATTTGAACCCGATTTATTCAGTGCTTATAAACGAAATCAAGAAGACGCTGAAGAAATCTTCAAAAGTGTTGCAAACACTGCAAATATTCTAGGTGCAAAATGCTATACTATGCATGGCCCAGCACGACTGAAACGCATTGAATATGTTTTAAACTACGAACAGATTAGCAAGCGTCTTGACGAGTTACAAACCATTTTGTCGGCAAAAACGCACGGAAATTGCCAGATTACGTATGAAAATGTTCATTATTGTTACTATAATTCGCCTTTCTTCTTTACAAATCTGCGCAAAAATAGTAAAATATTAGCATGTCTAGATGTCAAGCAAGCAATGCAATCAAAAATCAGTGCTTTTGATTATTTGGATGCCTGCAAAGACAGGTTAGCAAATGTGCATCTTTGTGATTATACTAGTGAAGGATTGCCTGTTTTGCCTGGCAAAGGTATTTTCAATTTTGTTGATTTCTTTGTTAAATTAATGAAAAACAACTACTCTGGACCATTGATAATGGAGCCATATCATAACAACTACAATAATTACAGTGAATTAACCGCTGGTTTAAACTACTTAAAGAAATGCCTTAGTGAGGCAGAAAGGAGATTTTATTTAAATGGACAGTAAATTAAAATTTGACTTTAATAACATGATGTCGCAATACGTTGGCGAAAAGGACGGATTCACAGTTCATGATCTTGAAAAACTTGATGTTTTAGCTGATGAAGCAGCTAAAGCATTTTCAGCTATCCGCGGTCAGGGAATGACCGAATGGTCGATATTACCTGAGCCAAAGTGCGAATTAGTCAGTGAAATAAAGCAAACCGCCAAGGAAATCAGAAATGATTGTGATGCGTTTGTTGTTTTGGGAATTGGTGGTTCCGCATTAGGACCATATGCTTTATTCCAGGCGCTCTCTCATCTTAGACATAATGAATTACCAAGAAGCAGAAGAAAAGCCCCCAAATTTTACGTTGAAGACAATGTTGATCCTGAACGCATGCAAGCATTGCTAGACGTTCTTAATTTAGAAAAAACCATTTTTAATGTTATTACTAAAAGTGGTTCAACCTCCGAAACTATGAGTCAATTCATAATTATTTATGACCTACTCAAAAAAACATTCGGGCCTAATGCAGCAGAACATATTATTGCAACTACAGATGCGGACAATGGTAGTCTAATCCAAATAGCAAAAGAAGAGGGTTTAACTACATTTTTGATCCCCAAAGGCGTAGGCGGTAGGTTTAGCATTATTTCACCCGTAGGTTTACTGCCTGCTGCCGTTTTAGGTATTGACATATCAGCTTTTCTTAGTGGAGCTCGCTATATGGATACCATTTGCAAGCGCTCAAATAGTATTTATCAAAATCCAGCATTAGCAGCTGCTGTGCTCCAGTATGATTCATTTACAAATCGCGGCAAAAACATAAGTGTCATGATGCCTTATGCTGATGGGTTAAAAACAATGGCTGATTGGTATTGCCAACTATGGGGCGAAAGTCTAGGCAAGGCGGTTAATAAAGCAGGAGAAAAAGTAGCCTGTGGACAAACACCTGTCAAAGCCTTGGGAGTTACAGATCAACACAGTCAAATTCAACTATATGTTGAAGGACCTAAAGATAAAGTGGTTACATTTATAGCTGTTGAGAAATACAAAACGCAGATAACCATCCCAGGTGGTTATGATGATATGCCTGCAATTTCATTCTTATCAGGACACACACTGAATGAGCTAATCTCATCAGAATTGCTTGCTACTGAATACGCACTCACTAAGAATGGAGTGTTAAATAATAAAATTGTATTATCTTCTCTTACTGCAGAATCAATGGGCCAATTAGTAATGTTCTTTATGCTTCAGACTGCATATGCTGGTGAACTTCTAAAAATCGATGCCTACAATCAACCTGGCGTGGAAGAGGGCAAGAACGCAACATATGCACTTCTAGGAAGGCCTGGATATGATGCTAAGGCTCAAGAAATAAATTCATGGCCTAAGAAAAATTCCAGATATATTCTGGGAACGTAAAAACACCTCGTGTCACTTTCTGTCGACAATTTAACTATTAAGTATAAATATGGCGATACAGCCATTGATAGTATTTCATTTAATGTAAAATCCTTACAAAAATTAGCTGTTTTGGCACCAACTTCTGCTGGTAAAACCTCGCTTTTTAAAACACTAGCAGGGTTATTAAAACCTGCTAGTGGAAGTGTTTGCTTAAGCGGTGTTAATCTTTATGATATAAATCCAAAAAATCGTAATATAATTGCTATTTCATCCGACCTTTGGATTAAGAAACACAGAACTCTCATGAGCACTTTGTCTGAACCACTTAAATTAAGAGGGGTTTCCCAGGCAGAGCGTAGAAAACTCGTAATATCGGCCGCCTATAGATTTGGCATATATCCTAACCTTACAGACCTTGGATCACAATTGCATGATGACGACGCGCTCCGATGTGCTTTTGCAAGGAGCTCACTTAGATCTGCTGATCTTTTTTTAATAGACAACGTTTTTTCTATTCTTAAAGGCGATGAGCGAAGTAAATTATTTAACGAGTTAATTCCATATATTAAATCTATAACAGCACCTTTAGTATTTATGACTGATTCGCCTGATGAAGCGTTTACAATTGGTGATAATGTGCTAATTCTCAATTTTGGAATATTCCAACAACTAGACACACCCGAGATAATATTAAAGTCGCCAGCTACTTTGTTTGTTGACAAATATATTTTCCCATATAAAACAAGATCTGTGGTTAATATTAATGGTTTATCATTGTATTATTCGCGCTCTTACATCGAATCCTCAGACGACAATTCTTTTATTCCCTCAAAAGGATTAATATACAAGAATCTAACACCTTTCGCAATTTTAGAGGGAGATATCATGATACCTATTAGCAAATTGCCTTTAAAAACAGAATATTCAATAACAGAAGATAAATCTAGTATTAATTACTTTACAACAAACGACGAGAAAAAATATACTCTGATCTAAGTTGGCTATACCTTAAATATACTACTCCTCGATCCTAAATAATTTTAATCCAACACAAAAATTCTCTTTATGTGTTGTCTGCATACATAAATAACAACAATATGCAATTAGAGTGGATAGACAATAAGTCACTCAAAATATTTCCATGTACCACCATAGAATTTAGATATAATTTTGTGCATAATAACCTATGATAGAGTGAAATGTTTTACTAGTTTTCAAACTTAAAAGTTATCCACATCCCATCCTAAAATCATTAAATCCCTCTTGTTTAAATTTATATTTTTAATCAATATTTTACTGAAATTAGCAGTTAATCAAAAAAAAGTATAATGAATCTTATTAAAACGCGGTTCAAAAATGTGGATAACTGTGCAAAATGTGGATAACTTTTATTAAAAATGTGGATAACTCCCCATTTTTTGCACTTGTTACAGATATTTCTATGTTTTATTATAATGCTTTGTGTATTATGCTTATATATCAACTTTTTTCTAAATACAAGCTTTATTTAATTAAGCTTATATCTTTTAAATTAATATCAGCTTTTATTATCAGATAACCTAATTATTTTCTATTTAGATTGCTCTCTCGATCCTTAGTTTGCCACTTTAATTTAAAATGTATCCTCATTTTCTAAGAAAAAAAATAAAATCTCAAATTAGATGTTGGATTAAGCGGTGGATATTTAGATTCGTTTTAGTTTTCACCACCTCCATGATGGTTTTAAATCAAGCAATTTCGCTACTCTAATAGACTTTGATTTAAATTATAACCAATTACTTTTTATGACAAGGTTAAACCACTCAAGTGGATGCGATATGAATATCGCATACCTTGTCATGTAAAAAAAATCATCGGTCATTTGGTAATAATCAAAAAAATCGTATTAAATATGCAGAATTAAAATTAAAACTGCCAAAAAACAACAGTTTTACAACTAGCGGGAGAAAATACACGCAAATTTGGATATAAACAGATTTAGTTTTTGACAACGTGCAAAAAAACTATATAATAAAGCTATTGAAATTTTAGAAATCTTGTTTTAAATGAAAATCAAAATCTCTGCCCTATTTAAGAGTTTACACAAAAATTTAGAAACTTCTCAAAACGACACATTAACAAAACTTACTGGTTGAAAATTGTGTTTTGTGGATTTGGAAAAACTTAGATCAAAAAAGGGCAAAATTTTTCTTCTTAAAATGTCATATGGTTTTTATTTAGAAAAATTCAACAACTATGGAATTTTGGACTGTCAAATATTCGGGTTTTATAAAAAACATACCTCCCTTATATTCTACAAATTTTCTGAGTTTCTTAATCTTCGATTCAAATTTTCTAAGAAAATCAATTTTAAATTCTTTGTTTACTTTTTCAATATCAATACCCTTAACTAGCCTAAGCCCTAGCATTATTGTATCCAACAAAATATCAGAATCGGAATTCTTCTGCACACTTTCATATGTGTTTGGGAAAGTTTGTTTTGCATCATTTATATATTCAAATATGTTTGCATCATTTGAAAATCTTTTCCTGTTCAAAAATGAATGTGCGCTAGATCCAATCCCACAATATTCTTGACATTTCCAATATTTTAAATTATGTTTTGAATTATACTCGTCTGCTTTTGAAAAATTACTTATTTCGTAGCGCTCTAATCCAAATTTAGCACACTCACATACTAGATCTTCATATTGATCTATCACCACATCATCCTCTGGCAATATTATTATATTCTCTTGCACCTCTCTATGCATTTGTGTATTACTAGCTAATTTTAGTATGTATGCAGATAAATGTGTTATGTATGGTATAATTTGGTTTAATGTGTCTACAACGTCGTGAGAAGTCTGCGCGGGCAGCCCTATCATTAAATCAGCACTGATATTATTAAAAAAATTTGACGCCTCTTTTATGGCACGCATCGCGTCACGCGCAGTGTGTACTCTGTTCAGCCTTTTTAAAATATTGTCATTTAAACTTTGAATGCCTATGCTAAGGCGATTTATACCAAGTCGCCTGTAAAACTCAAATTTGCTTGCAGACTCTGGATTAACCTCAATTGAAAATTCCAAATCACTCTTAAGCCTGCCTGAATTATTTAAAGTTTCAACTAGTCTACTCAGTTGTTTTTCAGTGAGCATGCTAGGTGTACCACCACCTATATAAACGCTATCGAATGTAATATCCCCAAAATATGCTATTAACCTTGAATATTCAGAAACTAGTGCTTTTATATAATCATCGGCTAGTGATTCAGTGTAACCTACAGAATAAAAATCACAATATGAGCATTTAGCCTTGCAAAATGGTATATGTATATATAACCCTGTTGGAACTTGCATTATTCGTCTAGTTTTAATATGGACATAAAAGCATCAGATGGTATCGCTACACTCCCCATCTGTCGCATTCTCTTTTTGCCTTCCTTCTGTTTTTCTAAGAGTTTGCGTTTTCTAGTTATGTCCCCTCCATAGCATTTTGCCAAAACATCCTTACGTAATGCCTTTACGGTTTCACGTGCAATTATTTTTGATCCAATTGCGGCTTGTATTGGTATTTCAAACAATTGCCTTGGAATTACGTTTCTAAGTTTTTCAGCAATCATTCTGCCTCTCGCATAAGCTTTATCTCTATGTACTATTATAGAGAGTGCGTCACAGACATCTCCGTTCAACAACATATCTAATTTTACAAGATCATCCTTCTCGTAGCCCGCGATTTCGTAATCAAGACTAGCATACCCCCGTGTTCTTGACTTTAAAGAATCAAAAAAATCGTATATAATTTCCGCTAATGGAATTTTATATTCCATTTTCACCCTATTAGCGTCAATGTAGGTCATTGTTATAAAAACACCTCGTTTTTCTCTTGACAACTCCATAACAGCTCCCACATATTCAGATGGTGTGAAAACAACGGCCTGAACAACAGGTTCTTCTATCATATCAATTTCGCTGACCGGTGGCATTTTTGATGGGTTATCTACCTGCACGATTTCACCATCAGTTTTTGTAACTCTATATATAACACTTGGGGCGGTGGTTATAAGCTCTAAATCAAACTCGCGCTCTAACCTTTCCTCAATTATCTCCATATGAAGGAGACCTAAAAAACCGCATCTAAAACCAAAGCCCAGTGCGCCAGACGTTTCTGGTTCAAATATCAATGCAGCATCATTTAGATTAAGTTTTTCAAGTGCATCCCTTAAATCGTCATGTTTTGATCCATCTGATGGGTATATTCCAGCAAAAACCATTGGATTAACCTTTTTGTAACCTTTCAATGGCTCAAGTGCAGGTTTTATAACAGTAGTTATTGTATCACCTACAGAAGTGTCCTTAACGTTTTTGATAGCAGCTGCTAAATAACCCACGTCACCTGCCCTCAAACAATCTACAGGTGTCATCTTAGGCGAAAAAACTCCTACCTCTGTTACATCAAATGATTTGTTACTAGACATCATTTTTATTTTAGAACCCACTTTGATTTCGCCGTCAATAACCCTAATATTGCAAATTGCGCCTTTATAAATGTCATAAGCACTATCGAATATCAATGCTTTTAGTGGTGCATCTAAATTACCATGTGGAGGAGGCAGCATTTCTATTATTTTAGTTAAAACATCATCTATGTTTATTCCTTCTTTTGCACTAATTAGTGGTGCATCTGTCGTATCCAAACCTACTATGTCTTCAATCTCTTTTTTTACTGCATCCGTATTTGCAGAGGCTAAATCAATTTTGTTTATGACTGGTATTATTTCTAAATCAGCATCTATTGCTAAGTATACATTGGCTAGTGTTTGCGCCTCTATTCCTTGCGAGGCATCTACTACTAATAGTGCACCCTCACATGCAGCTAGCGATCTACTAACTTCATAAGTAAAATCTACATGCCCTGGAGTATCAATTAAATTCAAGGTATATTCTACACCGTTATGCGAATGAAACATGCGCACGGGTGTTAGCTTTATAGTTATACCCCTTTCCCTTTCTATATCCATTGAGTCTAGCATCTGTTCTTTTAAATCACGAGTTGAGACCGCTCCGGTTTTTTCTATTATTCTGTCAGCTAGTGTGCTTTTCCCATGATCTATATGGGCTACAATACAAAAGTTGCGAATATGTGTCTGACGTTCATCCATTAACTTAGTTCCCTTAAAGACAACTGCTCTTAAACGAGAGCCTTGCCTGTTAATAATTATATAATTATGCCGCCAAAAGTCATTTTGAAAATTCTAAAACTTGGTTTTTTATAAGAATCCCAAAATAATTTTGAAATAAAATTTTTAATTTTTAATTTGCTTCGCAAATTATCGATATTTATGTAATTTGCGATACTTTGCTTGGTTTTTGATATTATTCCCATCTTAACTTGCTTTTTAGTATTGAGAAGTTTGATCCTTTTTTAAGCTCCTTTTATATATCTGCTAAACTTCATTGACATGATTTATTCACCATTTTTTTGATTAGCATCGGGCAAATCTTGATATCGATCTATAAATGATAATGCTCCAGTTTGTTTTGGTGATCTTAATATAGAAATCATAGTATGCTCCAAAAAGTACAATTTATTATAGTAAAAAAGGGACTAAAAGTCAAATTTTAGTATGCTATAATTGTTTGCATACTGAATAACCATCTAGTAAGTTGAATATAACTGAATAATAGTGACATACTTTTGGCTGCATAATAATCAGATATTGATGATAGAACCCACTTTAAAAAAATCAATGACAAGCACTAAAATAAAAACATTATCAATTTAATTATTATAACACATCTATTAACATATAACTAACTAAGTAAGATAACTATGTTTGTATCTTCAAACAACAATTTCATACAAAAAAGTAGAGTATATCTGATAAAATATGCTTTTATTTTGAATTTAACAAATAGTAACTTTAAAATAAAATTGTCATTAATAGATTTCTCTTTTTAAAAATCTTTTTCTTGCAAATATAAACAATAAAACTCCTAATATTAATTTTGCAAGATATAGTGTGATGAATAGTCCAATATTTATGGACATATGATAATATGATACTATTTCAGAGAAAAACGGGGTAATCCAGCCATTTGAATAAGTAGTCAATATTAAATATACACTTAAAAACAATATATTTACAAATGCAGAAGCAAATACTCCTCTAATTAGCATTGATATTGAAAACACCACTGTCGAAAAAAACATTATCATAAGAAAGAGGGAAACTATGAACACAGACACATAAGTTGCAGAGTTAATTAAATAAATTCGTTGAGATTCAACAATTAAAATCTGAGAAAAATTACTTTTATATTGAATTCCAATAATAGTAATTATAACTGAAAAAATAAGTGTAAATAGTCCAATTGAAGTTATGTAACCGAAATACTTTTCAGCTAAAACTTTCTTTCGTTTTCGTTTAAGTGCATACAATAAACGAGCCGTACCAGATGTAAAATCTAAGTTTAGTGTCATTATTGAAACAAGCAACATGCAAACAACTAGACAGAAGAACATAATGAGACCATATGTAAAGATATGATCTACTATATCTGCCGAATAAAAGTCAATTTCAATTTCTGCAATATTATTTTTTAAATAATCATAAGAAATTTCATTAGCAATTAGAAATTCCATAATTCTAATCTGTACTTTCAAATCCTTTATGGTTTGGGTTGGAACAAAGTCTTCATTTTCGTATTGTTTAATTTGGTCTTGAAAACTTGTGATGCGCTCTAACAATTCATCAGATGAAGTATATTTTGCACAATCTAAACCAGTTTTAGGGTGGATATTAAAATTTAGAACAACTGCTATCGTAAAGATAACAACGATCATCAGGATGAGAACAGAAAGAGTACCAGGACTTATCATAATACGTTTAAATTCTTTAAGCATTTATTTTGGACCTCCCATAAGGTCGTCTCCTGCTACATTTGCATTTTCATTGATATTGATTATATTGGATCCTGATAATCGTTTTAAAATAGTTGGTAAATTTCCATTATTGAATGATATTAACATTGTATTATTATTTTCAATGTTGATTGTATACTCGCCGAGAACGGATTGTGCAGAGAGAAGATCCTGTTCTGTTTCAAATTGTATTCTGTATTGTTTTAAATTTAGCTCCGTCATTTTATCATATGTCTCTAGGATACCATTTTTGAGTGTATATATTTGATCACAATATGTTTGTATTCGTGTCAAATTATGTGTGACAACTATAATCCCTTTATTTTGAGATTTCATTTGATTTATAAGGGATATAATATATGAAGTAGATTCAATGTCTATTGAATTAAAAGGTTCATCTAGCAATATAATGTCAGCATCAGTTGATAAAATCATTGCTATTGCTAATTTTTGACGCATTCCTTGAGAATATTTTTTAACTTTTTTATCAAGATAATCAGTTATGCCTAAGTTGTTAGTTATTTCAACGGCCTTAGCTCTTAGATCAATATCTAACATATACTCAATATTCTCACGACCCGTAAAATCATTAATAAAAACCGGAGTGTCAATAAGCGCTGATATCGTGTGTTGATATGTGTTCAAAGTTCCAGTAAAACGTGTTAGCAGTCCAGATATTATTTTAAGCATAGTGGTTTTTCCAGTTCCATTTCTCCCAACTATACCAACGCATTGATTCTTTGCTAACAAAAGTTTAAGTCCAGCTAAGACAACTTTGTCTTTGTATGACTTATGAATATCAAAAAGTTCTAGTAAAGTATTATTTGTCATTTTTTAAATACACCACTTCAAAATCCACACCTTCATCATTGCATATTAGTTTTAAAACTACATCCTCATACATAACACCTTTATCACGAACTAACAAACTACAATTTAATAGAATTGTATTATCTTCGTTATTTATTTTATTAAAATATGGACCACCGAGTTTATCATAAATTTCAGCTAATTCGTCAAAATTAGATGCAAATGGTATCATCTTCCATTTAATTAAATTGGGACGATGTTCCTCAGTTGTTCTTAAATTAATATGCATATTTGGATACAAGAAAGGAAAATATAAATAGTCGGTGTCATCAATAAACAATAAACAGAATGCATTCTCAATTGAAAAACGCGACCTTTCATTTAAATATCCAACATTAAAAAAATATCCTTGATATGTGAGTAAATATTCTGCATAGTTGTCTTCTTCAATACTCATAATCACGTGCTTGTTGTTTTTGATTTTGTTTAGCATATCGTCATTGCGTGCTGTAAAACTAATACGTTTATAATGAGTATCTGTTTGTATTTTACTCACCTTAGCTTTCCCAAATGATAAGAAAACTAAATTATCAAAACTGGTGATGTTAACTTCCCTTTCAATTGATATAAATATATAATACGCTCCAGTCCCAAGAGAAATAATAAGCAATATAATTAACAAAAATAGTAGTAGTTTGTTTTTCAATATTTTCATATTACACCTACACAACTTTGGTTAATGTGAAACGAGTCGATATTAAACTAGCAGGATAATAAGAATATTGTTCGTTTTTCTCGTTGCTAGATGCATTAAACCATCCATCATTGACAATTACAAAGTACTCAGTTTTTGCAACATTTCGTTTAAAAAAAAGTATCTTTTCAGAATATTTAATGCTGTATTCAGCGTAACCGACAGCATGCATACTATGTCCAATGCATGAAAAAACTGATGTTTTACCAGAATCAATGTTGTTAACAAGATTTGAAAAAATATTTAGATGGTCGTTATTGCCTTTTTTGCTTGAATTCAAAAAATCAAATGTTTTCGTAACTAATGAATCGATTTGTGCAGAATTAGTGCCCTTATCACTTTTCCAATAACCATTACCTTTAGCAGTATTCATGACAGTTCTAAATATGTATTCGTAACTCCCCTGATTAACTTTATGTGCTTTTGTTAATAAAGTGACAGCAACCTCAGAACAAGTGCCAGAAACCATGGTATCTTTACTAGTATAATTATAAAAGTCATTGTAATAATTATTAAATGCGCCCTGGTCAAGATTGGAATTCGGAATAATTTTTTTATAGGCACTAAGAAACTGCAACTCTTGTTTATTTGAATAAGTTCTGTCTATATATTCGAAAACTTCATTAGTATCATGTAACACATCAGCATATGTGCCTGTTGCATATAAGCCGTCAGAAATCAGCAAATACGATATTAAAATCTGCATGCTCAAAAATATAACAAAAAAAACAATCGCAAATGTTCTTCCAATATAAGGAATATCGATATTTTTGTTTTTGTGCGTTGTGCGCAAAAAAGATAATATACTCATAAAATTTCTCCTTTAAAACCATAATGTTAATCTAAAAATTTTCATAATACATGATTATGTCGTGTTTTTTAATTTTAGTTGGACTTTTGGCGACATAGTCATACAACATTCTGCAATGTTTTTATGCAAACTCATTTCAGCACAATATACAATTTAAATAATATGTTACTTATTATATAGTTAAAAGGAAGTGGCTGTCAAACAAATCAAACCCAAGTTTACCATTATCTAAATAAAATTCCAAAAATTATATAAGTTTAAAAAAAAATTTTTGTGCTTTGAAATTTCAAGTTGTAATCAAATTTGAAGCAGGTGTTGACAAACTTATGTCCATTAAAATGGTTGATAAAAAAACTCCTGGCAAGTGCATAACAGCTGATTTTGAAGTCTAGAAATATTAAAAACTGTAGATGAATCTAGACAAAAATATAGGTTAAAAGTTGTACATTAAAATTAAAAGTATCAGGGTTGTTTTAATCTAGAAATCTAAAAAAAATCGTTATATTTTTCTCAAGACTGTTTTTTTAGTGATTTTTTCAAAACTCGGGGAGAAGTCTTTGCAAATGCAATATATCATAATGCGTACGACATCCCAGAGCCAGCTACAGTGTTAATTACACCAAATAAAATAGAAATAACGAGCGTCCCTGCCCAGATAGTCTATAAGTGATAGTGACATTGCAAATTATAAATTAATTTCAAAAACGCAGCGAAATCGTCATATAGGTGATTTTTTAAAGAGCTTAAGGATGGCTGAAGGACGAAATACTGGAATACCTGCTATTTTGCGTTCTTTGAAAGACAATGGATCGCCAAAACCAATTTTCAAAACCGATGCTGCTAGAACCTATTTTACAGTTACTTTCCAAATTAATAAAGAATTTTTGGAATTTTTATCACTAACTTTAACTTTTGCTTAAATTAAAGATCAACATCAATGAAAAAATTGGACCCGAGTTTCAGAATTAACTCACAACAAAGTTTTATATAAAAATTTTTATTCAACCTTGACAAGCGAAGAATTTTTTCGTATAATAATTAACATATAAAATTTAATGTATAATTAACACTCTCATAATCAAACTAGCCATTTATGTTTTCTTGATTAGTTTCAAAACTGAGAAATCTCGTGTCGATTTGGATCGCAATTTAAAAATGAATTGTTTGTTGCCATACGAATTTGTCCTGGAAAACTGAATTGTTTGTTTAAACAAGAATTCAACCAACCTGTTATACATTAAAATATCGTCAGAGCCATTACAGATGGTGTCATGTTCAATGAAATTTAAACCCAAATACAATTTTATCTGTCTAACGATGACTTATACAAATATCTTTCACTTGTCGAAGCGAGGATTATATATCAAAATCTTCTAACATAAAAAATGCGTTGCTTTGATAATTGTGAGTAAAAAATGAATTCTTAGATGAAGTAGTCATAGGTAAATTAGTTGGAAAACCAGAGTATTTCCTCACCATTTGATACTAAATATTTTACTATTACTATTTTTTCTCAAAAAGTGGGTTTGTTTGGTGTGCTGGAAATGACAGATATTAATCTGAACATCAAACTTCCTGTATAGTTAAAACCATTAGACTTATAAATTTGCAAATTTTTGTATTTTTACACAATTACAAAAAAACATAGAGCTTTTGCATTTTAAAAAATACAATTACTAAATCATCAATTGAGGTATTTACACACATACATCATTTGATTGCAATTGAAACTCCAAAATATTACACGCAAATTTTTTAACTTTGACAATTTTTCTATGTCAAATCAAAAAATCGGATTAGCAAGTAATGACATGATTAAACCATAAATATAACAAATCAAACGCTAACGCGAGATGTATTTATCTAATTTAAAATGTTCTTTTGATAAAAGGCAAAGGCATCTATGATGTTTCTTTAATCTTGGACATATTAATTTTTTGTATGACTTTAATGCTTATATCAAGGCGATATCATTTTGTAATAAACATTATGAAATAAACATTAACAACTTCAACTCTGATGCTTTAGTGTTTATTTAACTACAATTAAGGAAAGGTTCTTATTATGAATTTGTACGATGTTCCAATTGCCCATCGTGGGTTACATGGCGAGAGGATTCCTGAAAATTCCATGGCTGCTTTTGAAAATGCAGTCAAAAATGGATATAACATTGAACTCGACGTGCGCATACTCAAAGATGGTAATGTAGCTATTTCACATGATCTCAACATGAAGCGAATGACTGGTACTAAAAAGAAAGTTAGGTATTTAACAACTAATGATCTAAAACAAGAAAAATATCGCCTTCCCAATGGTGAAAGTTTGCCACTGTTTTCCGATGTCCTAGATATGGTAGATGGTAAATCACTAATTGTGTGTGAATTAAAGCACCCACCATGGATGAAAAATTGTAGACTCGAAGAAAAAGTCTACAAAATGATCAAGGGCAAACCATGGGTTGTTATTGAATCATTTGTGCCACTATCTGTCGGTTGGTTTAAAGAAAATGCACCTGAGGTAACACGTGGTATTTTATCTAGCGTTCCAAAAGTATGGTATTTAAAACTCGTTACCAAACTTGTTGATCGAGACCAGGCCTTGCGCAAAATTGTCCCTGACTTTTTAGCTTTTGATATAAATTGTTTACCAAATAATGAAGTTGCACGAGTTTTGAAGGAATTCAAATTAGAACTCATAACTTGGACTGTGGATACGCCTGAAAAAATGGCTAAGGCAAGGGAAGTTGGTTCTAAAAACATCATATTCGAGCATATCACTCCAGATCTTTACATAAACAAATAACATCCTGTTATAATTTTGATAGTATATTACATACTATTGTCATTATAATTTTGGAGATATTTATGAAAAAAGGTTTTATAATCGGATTAGCACTAGGCGCTGCAACTGCAGTTACTTTAGTAAAACATCCAATCCTGCGAAAAGTCTTAACCAAAACTTTTCTAGGTTAATTACACTAAACATTTAAATATAAGGAAAATTTATGGACGTTGCAATTATTGGCGCTGGTTCACGTGGTGTGAATGTTTATGGCAGCATTCTCTACTCAATCCCTGGCGTTAAAATATCAGCGATATGCGATATATCACAAACAAAATTAGAAGAAGCTAGCAAACTCTTTAAAGTTCCACCTAAAATGCAATTTTTGTCTGAAGATGAGTTTTTTGAGGCAGGGGTTCTTGCAGATGGGCTGATAATAACATCACAAGACAGATTGCACTATAGACATTGCACGAGGGCAATTGATGCGGGTTATAAAAAAATCTTACTAGAAAAACCAGTATCGGATGATATTAATGAGACACAAGAGATAAATGATCTTGCTAAAAACAAAGGAGTGGATATTTTAGTCTGTCACGTTTTAAGATATTCTGCATTCTATGGAACTATACATGAATTGATAAAATCAAAAAAGATTGGAGAACTGATTGCAATTAATCATGAAGAGAACATAGGTTACTGGCATTTTGCACATAGTTATGTAAGAGGCAATTGGCGCAACATAAAAGATTCACATCCGCTACTTTATGCAAAAACATGTCATGATTTTGATTTACTTTTTTGGTTTGCAAATTCCAAAGTAAAAAATGCAAAAAGTTATGGATCTCTCACTTACTTTAAACCTCAAAACGCCCCAGCTGGATCTACTGAACGGTGTCTTGATGGTTGTCCTCATTTAGATAGTTGCGCATATAGTGTGAAAAATCTTTATTTTGACAACAAATCGCCTCTCTCTTGGGGCTTGTATCATGCTACAGGAATAAATCACCCATCACAAGCTGAGCGCTATAATGCACTCAAAAAAAACGATAATCCTTATGGTAGATGTGTTTTTAAATGTGATAATGACGCAGATGATCATAGATCTGTGGCCATTGAATTTGAAAATGGAACTACAGCGACTCTAACTGTAACGGCCTATTCCAAAGATTGTCACAGACGCATTCATGTCGTAGGCACACATGGCGAAATACTAGGTGATGATTCAAAAAACTATCTAATAGTCAATATCTTTGGTGAGAAAAAATCTTCTCTGTTTAAAAGAAAAACAAATAAAGTAAAAATACGAGCTCTAGGCGCTGGACATCTAGGTGGAGACCTTGGTATATGTCGTGCTTTTGTAAAACTCATCAAAGGACAACACATCGATCCTGATTATTTAACTACAATAGATGTAACTTTAGAAGGACATAAAATCATTGCGCGAGCAATGGAAAGTGACTGATTTTATTATGCACCTCTATGTTGTAAAACATATGTGACTATCTCATATATGAATTTTTCTCTTAGATTGTGTTTAAATTAGAAAATTTTATCAAATTTTTAAGTTTAAATGGCACAATCTTATTTTTTAGCATTAATTTATTTGAATATTTTAAAGAGATTTGATAATATTAAAAGGCTATTTTTGGCGGACCTATGTGAAGAGTCCAATTTGGACCAATACAAGCTCCACACGTACGTCAATGTCTATCGGAGGTAGACGCATGAATATTATAGACATTGTTGAAAAGGAAGGTTTAAAAACCAATATTCCTAAGTTCAATATTGGAGACACTGTAAAAGTGTATGTAAAAGTTATTGAAGGCGCAAGGGAAAGACTTCAAGGTTTCGAAGGTGTAGTAATAGCTCGCAAGAACGGAAGCATTCGTGAAACATTTACTGTTAGACGTATATCCTTTGGTATTGGTGTAGAGCGTACATTCCCTTTACACTCACCAAAAATTGACAGAATTGAAGTACTGCGTCAAGGAAGAGTGCGCAGAGCTAAGTTGTATTACCTAAGAGGTAGAACAGGTAAAGCTGCAAAGATTAAAGCTGTTAAACTTTAATCGCATTTAAATTGTTTCGAATTTAAATGCTCATCCAAACTACTTGTCACAATTAATTTTTGTGACAAGGATATTGGATATTCACAATTATTCATTTTAATTTACTTAAACTACAATTAATTTCTCTTAGGAGTTCATAATGAAAAAATTTACGATAATAGCACTGGTTGTCTTAACATTATCGTTATTGACTGGTTGCCAATCAAACGCAATATCCGCATATGGTAAAAATATTATATCAGGCGGTTCAAATGGAGCTTTTGACTTCTCGACTAGCGAAGATGAGACGGTTAGTGCTTTTTCTAATTTGCAAAGCGCTTGGTATCTTACTACAAATGGTTCAACATCAAGCGTTTTCACAGTTGTTGACAATGGTGACGCACCCAACCATCTAAAGATAGATACTTCTTCTACAGGTTATGCAAATGTTCAACAAAAATTGTATTTAAAACAATATTCATACTACAAAGTTGAATACGAATACATAACATCAGCCATGTCAAATTATGATGAGAACAAAAGCTATCTTGGGCTCTTTGTTGGGTTTTTAGAAAATCCAGATTTTAATGTAAACGATGAAAAACCCACAATAGAAGACAAAGCTAAAACCAATGGCGCAACTGCTACTTTTTATTTCAAAACAGAAAATGTACGTGAAGCAACACTAGCTATTAATGTGGGTACTGCTGACAACCCTGTCAGCGTTTCTAATGTAGTAATAAAAGATATTACTTTGACTAGAGTGCGTGCCAGTGAAGCTAATGACGCAGCTGAAACTCTTGGATTATATACATTATACTCAACAGTTTTTGGTGAATCATCACAACTAAATCTAGTCTATATAATTCTGGGTGCAATCGGCACTTTTATAATCGCATATGTATTTTACATGATGCGATCTCGCTCACTAGGACATGAAGTACTCGGCACCTCAAATAAACTATTCACAAAAATCAATGATAGTAAAGCCACAGGGTTACTAATAGCTGTAGGCTTGACTTTGGCTGTTAGACTGATAATCATATTATCTAATGCTATATCAGCAGGTTCTGAAGCTATAAAAACAGTTTATCTTGGATATGATCTCGCTAGATACTCAGCATATGGTAACTTCTTATCAAATCATGGTCCACTATATTTTCTAGGAAGCCACCCAGATTCCGGATTATTACCAGGTGCCACTTATATAATTGGGCTAGCAGGGCTCATAGGAAAGGGTGTGGCTTTGATCCCTGGAATGAACGACATTAGACATGTTGTGGCCATTGCAACTACTCTAAAACTATTTGCAGCTCTAGCTGACGTGGGAATTGTTATTTTAATTTATTTATTGATTAAAAAACACCAAACCAAGGTCTCAGCTACAATAGCAGCTAGTCTATATGGTTTAGTTCCAATTGTTTTCTTTATTTCATCTTCAGTTGGATCTTTAGAATCAATTACAGCTTTTCTTGTATTTGCTTCATTCTATTGCATAGTGAACAAAAACTATATCGGTACAGCAATTTTCTTCTTTTTCGCGTGCACAGTATCACCAACTGCAATCCTGGCTGTGCCATTTGTTCTGATGTATACTGCATTCGTAATATACGCGTCAATTAAAAACAAAAACAAACAGTGGATTGCGCCACTCGTTGCTATAGCAAGTTCTTTTGTCTTGTACTATTTAATGGCACTTCCGATTTACTTTGACACAATTAAAACTGGCGTTGCGTTTGAATGCTTTAACGCATTCTTAGCAATATCAAAAGGTGCAAATGTATACTCTGATAATGCGTTCAATTTCCAAGGCCTAATTGGCAATAATTTTAAACCTGTTTCAACGGAATCAACATTTGTAACGATTTTCTTCATCGCCTTCATTCTACTTGTGCTAGGTGCAGGGTATTTCAAAACCAAGAACAGATTGACGCTTGTTGTTTTATCATCTGCCTTTGTTTTAATTTACTGGTATTTTTGTAACAACTCAAAGCCCAATGATTTGCTTATAGCTCTTCCATTATTATTTGTTTACACAGTTATGATAAAGGACAAAAGACTTTATGCAATATTTGCGCTTTTAACCTCTTTGTTCTTTGTAAACTCTGCATATTTGTATTTAATGGCTGGTTATTCTACATCAGGCGTTACGCAAATAACATACGATATGCCTTTGATTTATATAATGGGTTCATTCTTCGCTGTTTTTATTATTCTGTTTATTATAATAGCATACGATGCAATTGCGGCGAAAAAAGCAAGATCTTTCTTTATTCTCAGAGTACCATACTTTCAATATGTTAGTGATGTTTCTAAGAATGTAGTTATAGCACTACGGAATTTTGGTTATAAAACACAAGGTGTTTTAAAACTTATTTTCGCTAAACCTGGTAAAAGTGATAGCGATAATAAAACAAATAAATAATTTTTGTCATCTCCAGTGCATACAAAACTGTATGCACTGGAATTAATAGTTTTCTAGAATTTTATCATGCATCTATGCATATGCTAATTGGTTTTTGGGTGGCTCGTTTTAGTTTCAGTTTAATTAGCAAAGCAAATGCAATATGATAAATTAAATACTAGATAATAAGGATAGGTGTTTAGTGAAACTTATAATCGTAGAGTCGCCAGCCAAAGCAAAGACTATACAAAAATATTTAGGATCTAACTATTTTGTTATTGCTTCAAACGGACATGTTTACGATCTCCCAGAAAAATATCTGGGGATAGATATAAAAAATAATTTTAAACCCACATACGTTGTACATGCGGGCAAGGAAGGCGCACTTAAAGCAATTAAAAAACTTTTAAACCAACCACACGAAGAAGTCTATTTAGCAACTGACCCTGATAGGGAAGGCGAAGCTATTAGTTGGCATCTCGCGTCGAATTTAAATATCCCATTTAATGCTCGCATCGAATTTAATGAAATAAGTGAAAAAACAATTAAAAAAGCAATTGCTAATCCGCGTGAAATTTGCATGCCAACGGTTGACGCACAACAAGCAAGACGTGTACTAGATAGATTAGTAGGTTATAAAATCAGCCCTATTTTATCGCGCAAAATTCGCAGTGGTTTATCTGCTGGCAGAGTGCAATCTGTAGCGCTTAAAATGATAGTTGATCGCGAACGCGAAATCAAGGCCTTTGTGCCAGAAGAATATTGGAACATACATGCCTCGCTTTCGAAATCAAATGAAGCTACAAAACCATTCAAGACATTGCTCATAGACAAATCAGGGACTAAATTAAAAATTACAAACGCAGAACAAGCCAATGAGGTTTTAAGTAATTTGTCCACTGTCAAAGAGTGGTTAGTAGACAAGGTTAAAAGAGGCACTTCCAGGTCAAGGCCCAGCCCACCTTTCATGACAAGTACGCTTCAACAAGATGGCACCCAAAAACTGGGTTTATCGGCTCCTCAAGTTATGCAAATAGCTCAACAGTTATATGAAGGCCTTGAGGTGGAGGGTTATGGACATCTTGCGTTTATTACTTATATAAGAACAGATAGCGTGCGTGTTTCTCAAGACATGCAACAACAGGCTAAAACCAGAATCTGCCAAGAATATGGGCCTGAATATGCTCCAGAGAAACCTAACTACTTTGCAACAAAATCACAAAACACGCAGGATGCACACGAAGCAATACGTCCTATTTCTTTAGATATTACACCAGAGAGTGTTAAAAATAAGTTATCTCGAAATCACTATAGGTTATATAAATTAATATACGACAGATTTATGGCTAGTCAAATGACTGATGCTGAGTATAGTACACTAAATGTGCACATTCAGGCAAAACTCAAAAACAACGAAAGTTATGGTTTTAAGGTCTCTGGAAAAACAATGCTCTTTAAAGGTTATACAATAGCTTACGAAACTGAAAAAGTCACATCAGAAGTTGCGGACGGAGAAACTAGTGATCTGCTGCCTAACCTCCAAGAAAACGAATTACTAAACCTCGTTAAAATTTTGCATGAACAAAAGTTTACAAAACCACCTGCTAGATATACAGATGCTACACTTATAAAGGCCATGGAAGAAAATGGTATAGGTAGGCCTTCAACATATGCTACAGTTATACTAACACTTACAAAGCGCACTTATTGTAAGAAAGAACAAAAATTCATGATTCCTACAGATTTAGGTGTTTCAGTAGTAGAATTCCTCGAGACCTACTTTAAAGAGATAATAGACATAAACTTTACTGCGGACATGGAAAACAAATTAGATGAGGTAGAGCAAGGCCGGAAATGGGAAAATATTATCTCGGATTTTTATCCAAAACTCGAAGCGAGTATCGATGAGGCTATAAAATCTGATAGTCAGAAAAATTCGAACCTAGAAGTGTCCGATGTGAAATGTGATAAATGTGGCGCTTTTATGGTTGTGAGAAGCGGTAAGTACGGGAAATTCTTAGCATGTCCAAATTATCCTAATTGTAAAAACATAAAATCACTTCCAGACGTAGTAGGCAAGTGCCCTAAATGTGGCACAGGCAATATTTTAAGAAGACACAGCAAAAAAGGTAAAGTTTTTTATGGCTGTGAAAATTTCCCTAATTGCGATTTCACTTCATGGGATTTACCTGCACCTATATTATGTCCTCAATGCCAGGGGCCTATGCGTATTATAAAAAAACCTGATTCAATCACTTACACCTGTGTAAATAAAACCTGTAAGTTTACAGTTGTGCCAAAAACAGAAGAATATGCGGATTAAAATTATAGGTGGTGGATTAGCAGGATGTGAAGCAGCGTATAGACTTTTAAAAGCTGGCGCGGCAGTCGAGATGTATGAAATGAGACCTGTTAAGATGACACCAGCACATACTACATCTCAACTTGCTGAGTTGGTTTGTAGCAATAGTTTGAAAAGTTTAGATCCCACCTCAGCACAAGGCGTTTTAAAAACAGAAATGAGACTCTTAGACTCATTAGTACTAAAATCTGCAGAAACGGCTCATGTCCCTGCAGGTGGAGCTCTAGCTGTTGATAGATATGCTTTTTCTCAAATAATTGAGAACGAACTTAACAAGTTTGCTAATTTCAAACTTTTTAGACAAGAAATTGACACAATAGATCAATATACTATAATTGCAACAGGCCCACTCACATCTGATGCCCTTGCTAATAGGATTAAGCAATTTACAGATAATGAAAATCTCAATTTTTTTGATGCCGCAGCTCCTATTGTAGAATTTTCATCTATAGATATGGAGCATGCCTTCTTTGGTAGCAGATACAATAAAGGTGATGCTGATTACCTTAATTGTCCTATGACAAAAGAGGAATACTTGCTTTTTCATAATGCACTTATTAATGCGACATGTGCAAAATTAAAAGATTTTGAGACACCAAATGTTTTTGAAGGCTGTATGCCTGTTGAGGTGCTTGCAAAACGTGGTGTTGATACTTTGCGGTTTGGCCCAATGCGCCCTGTTGGTTTATACGATAAATCTGGAAATCGCGCCTATGCAGTGGCACAATTACGTTTGGAAGATTGCGCTGGTTTGTTGTATAATATAGTAGGTTTTCAAACCAACTTAACATTTAAAGCCCAACGTGATGTGTTTGGATTAATCCCTGCACTTAAGAATGCAATTTTTGCAAGGTATGGAGTCATGCACCGCAACAGTTATCTAAATTCACCACGTGTGTTGACTACTGGCTTTGCCGCCAAAAAAGATACTACTATTTTCTTTGCTGGCCAGCTAACTGGTGTTGAAGGTTATATGGAGAGTGCTGCGTCAGGTATTCTTGCAGCAATAAACATGCTAAGAATTTTAAAAAATGACTCCTTAATATCTCCACCTACCACTTCGATTATAGGGGCTCTATCTCATTATATAATGAGTGAAAATAAGAATTTTCAACCAATGCGTGCTTGCTTTGGACTATTACCATTTTTAGATAATGTTAAAAAAGATGTGCGTCATGCAGAGTATGCAAAAAGATCAGAGGAAGCGATGACAAGGTTTATAAACCAATATTCGCTTTAAATTTAAATTGGAGGCTATTTATTTGGACACAAAAGGTACAACCATCTGCGCTGTAAAAAAGGACGGGATAACCGCTATCGCAGGTGATGGTCAAGTGACAATGGGACAAAGCGTTATTTTGAAAAGTAATGCTATTAAAGTTAAAAGAATATATAACGATCAAGTAGTCGTAGGTTTTGCGGGTTCAGTGAGCGATGCATTTTCACTATCAGAAAAAATGGAAGAAATGCTAAGAAAGTATTCTGGTAACCTTATGCGCAGTGTCGTTGAATTAGCAGAGGAATGGCGCAAAGGGACTATGCTTAGACAACTCGAAGCAATGCTTATAATCGCTGATAAAGGAAACCTCTTTATTGTAGGCGGGGATGGGAATGTGGTAGATCCTCAAGACGGCGTATGCGCAATAGGAAGCGGTGGCAATTATGCGCTAGCTGCAGCACGCGCACTTCTTGAAAGTACTGAATTGACCGCCGAAGAGATCGCAAAAAAAAGCATGAAAATTGCGGCTGACCTCTGTGTTTTTACTAACCACAATATTATTGTTGAAACAGTATAAAAGGAGATGAAAATGGAATTAACACCTAAACAAATTGTAAACGAATTGGACAGGTATATCATAGGCCAAAATGATGCAAAAAAAGCTGTTGCAATTGCATTAAGAAACAGGCATAGACGCTCCAAATTACCAGATGAAATTAGAAATGAAATAACGCCAAAAAACATCATAATGAAAGGCCCAACAGGCGTAGGAAAAACCGAAATTGCAAGACGACTCGCAAAACTTGTTAAAGCCCCATTTTTAAAGGTGGAGGCCACTAAATTTACTGAAGTGGGTTATGTCGGCCGTGACGTTGAATCAATGATACGTGATTTAGTAGAAGTCTCTATTAGATTAGTAAAAGACGAAAAAATTGCTGAAGTTAAACCTAAAGCCGTAGCTACAGCTGAAACAAAAATTGCAAAAGCTCTTTTGCCTATCCGCAAAAAAGCTCAACCAGAGACACCAGATGCGCTTTTGCTTGAGGAATTAGTTAAAGATTTAAAAGATGGCAAACTCGATAAAATTCACGTTGAACTAGAATTCGACGAGCCACCAAAACAGTTGCAAATAGGCGGATTCGGAGCACCTGGTGTGACAAGCAACATCGGAGATATTATGAATAATCTGATGCCTAAACGCCGTATTAAACGTCGCATGACAGTAGCGGAAGCTTATAAAATTTCAATTGAGGAAGCCGCAGAGAAATTAATTGATCAGGAATCTATAAACGCAGAAGGGCTCATGCGCGCTGAGCAGGATGGCATAGTATTCATAGATGAATTGGATAAAATTGCATCTAAAGGCAATAGAAACGGTGGTGGTCCAGACGTTTCAAGAGAAGGTGTCCAACGCGACATATTACCAATAGTAGAAGGTTGCACTGTTAGCACTAAATATGGTAATATTAAAACTGATTATATCTTGTTCATAGCAGCTGGTGCTTTTCATATAACTAATATTAATGATCTGATACCAGAATTGCAAGGAAGATTCCCAATAATTGTAGATCTGTTAAGTTTGACTGAACACGATTTCTTTAAAATACTAAAAGAACCAGATAATGCACTAATTTTGCAATATGCTGCCCTCTTAGGTGTGGATTTCATTGATCTTAAATTTACGGAAGAGGCCATTGCAGAAATAGCGAGGATTGCATTTCTCGAAAATGCTACAAATGAAAATATCGGCGCTCGCAGACTGCATTCTGTTATGGAAATGCTTTTAGAGGATATTTCTTTCTCCGCTTGCGGAGGACACGAAATGATTGAACTGGTAATAGACAAAAATTATGTTGATCTACATCTTGCAAAGACATTAAAATCATTTGATCTAGTAAAATACATCCTCTAAGCTTAAAATATAGGAGATTTATGATTAACATACCTAAAGGCACGAAGGATGTTCTCCCTCAATACAGTCATGAATGGCAATTTGTTGAGTCTCACATGCGCTCTTTAGCACACAGGTTCGGATTCAAAGAAATCCGAACACCAACTTTTGAACACACAGAATTGTTTATGCGTGGAGTTGGTGATTCTACTGATATTGTAGACAAGGAAATGTATACTTTTAATGACAAAGGTAATCGCAGTTTAAGTCTGCGTCCTGAGGGTACGGCTGGCGTTGCGCGTTCATATATTGAAAACAATCTTGCAGATTTAGGACTACCTGTAAAAATGTATTACATAGGCCCAGCTTTTCGCTACGAAAGACCACAATCTGGCAGACTCAGAGAACACCACCAGTTCGGTGCTGAACTATATGGGAGTCCAACGCCCTATGCAGATGCACAAGTTATTTCAATGGCTTCTATGCTTTTGGATGAATTCAGCCTACCAGATATTACTCTCAATATAAACAGCATTGGTTGTCCTAAATGCAGACCTTTATTTAACAAAGCGGTAAGAAAATATTTTGAACAGCATATCGAATCCATGTGCGAAATTTGCAAGGAGCGTTTAGTAAAAAATCCTCTACGTATTTTAGATTGCAAAGTACCATCTTGTGCGGAGATCTCGAAAAATGCTCCAGCACCTTCTGATTATTTATGCGAAGAATGTTCTAGTCATCAACAAAAATTGATCGATATTTTAACAGCGTCAAAAATACCTTTTAAATTTAATCGACATATCGTTCGTGGGCTTGATTACTATACAAAAACTGTATTTGAATTCGTTACCTCATCTATTGGCGCACAAGGCACTGTATGTGGCGGTGGACGATATGATAATTTGACAACTTCTCTAGGTGGGAAACCCACGCCTGCTGTGGGTTTTGGCATGGGAATAGAGCGTCTTCTTATGATGCTCGAAAATGCAAAAATCAACATCACAGCCCCCCCTAGATTGGACATCTTTTTAGCACAGGTCAACTCAAAATCTGCCAATTTTGCTTTTGAACTAGCTGTTACATTACGAAAACATGGTTTATCTGTCGACACTGATTTAATGGACAGAAGTCTTAAAGCACAACTAAAATCCGCAAACAAAGTTAACGCAAAATTCATTATTATATTGGGCGAGGAAGAAATATCTAGTAATCAGATAAAATTACGCGATATGCAAAATGGTACTGAAACTCCATTAACTATGGAACAATTGCGCACACTAACCTTTGAACAGTGGTAAGCTCTGCAAAACGAAAAAACAATACTATCTTGATAGTATAAGTATTAAATTTGCCTTTTCTTGATAGCATGCCGCCCAAACTCGGCTTTCACTTTCTCTTGTATTGTTTTTTGCTTTAATTCGTATGTCTTGCGTTTTTTCTGCTGTGCTTGTTCGATCTATGTCGGCTCGTCACGCATCTCTGCCTCTATGCTATTATTATTCTTGCACCTATAATTATGTATGGATCTATAGCATAATTAAGCGTAAATGTAAGATGAATAAACCTGTTTTGTCTGGTTTTAATAACAACTGAATTCTTAAATCTTCACATTATTTGATAATATTTTAACTTATAACAATCACTTTAATAACACATTTTTGTAGTATTATATTTGTAGTTTAAAAGGTTGCATTATTTTAACAATCCCTCCGTCCTTGATTGTTTTTATGTTTTTGCTAGACACAGGTTACAAATGCACCTATCAGTTATTTAGATGATCTTAACTTGGATTTAAATAACTAAAACTAATTATGTTGTTTTTACATAACAACTGATGTCGCATCACATTCTCCATTTTTTATTTTATAAAGTTACAAAGCGACTGTGGTTAAGTAAGAACAACAAACCCTGAACTTTATTTTTATTTTCTTGTGAAGTTCTCCTAAAAACCATTGAATTTTGGCTAACCTTAATTCAATGGTTTTTATTTTAATTTTAACTAACAAACCAAATTTTATCTTGAAATTGTACTCATGAGTTCTTTTAGCGGGTTCACAAAAACTCTTAGGAAAATGATGCGGGCAAATTTCTTAAAAACTCGTAATGTTTTTCTGGACACAACCGAAAACCTGCTTATTTAACCTTTGTTTGTCACTCTTATTTGCATATTGTAGCCGAGCATGTCTAAAATAATTATTCCCTAATATGTATGTTTTTTACAAATCAGCTATTATTATTTTCTAAAAAATAACAAAATCCTAATCTCCGCTTATTTAGGCACTATGAGTTTTAAATATTCCTTTTGTTTTGCTGTTAACTCTTGAACTACTATACCATCATCATAAACTTTGCATTTTAGGTGTTGCATTATCGT
>JAIRKT010000106.1 GCA_031259965.1 Christensenellaceae bacterium
ACGACTCTATCAGTTTTAGTTTTTTATAGAATCTGTTTTTACAGTGTGGTGGGGTAAGGAACATTGTTTGCATGTAATTAATGCCTCATCAAAAATTAATTAATTAATATTATATCAAATTAGCAATTAAATGTCAACATATACTGGCAAAATAACTAATATTAAATATGATTTAAATTTTAAAACACTAAAAAAAAATTAATCTCTATTGATTAATTTTTTCGGGGGATGTAAATTTAGGTTTCTAGTTGTCCACTAAAATTAAAAATATCAAGGTTGTTTTAATCCAAAAAATCTAAAAAAAATCGTTATATTTTTCTTAAGACATCTGTAATCACATTTTTTCATAAAAAATTGCTTAAATATTTTGGCCAAAATTCCTACTTTTTTTAATTAGTACATCATTATTCTCATGTTTTTTCAGTGATTTTTTCAAAACTCGGGTAAATGCAAATTTTCTAATATTACTATTTTGCAGTTATAAACTGGGCTTAGGATAAACGAAAGTTTTGGTGAGATCAAATTTCATTAATACTTGAGAGCATTTTTTGGAATTTCTGACAAACTATTGACTGATTTACATATGTACAATTTAAATATTCGCTTGTTATGCTACTAGGGTTATAAAGTTGCATCAGGAAATTCTTTAAAGACAAATTTATAGATGTATTTAGTTGAATTATCTATTCTTAAATGTTCGGATATTGCAATTCCAGGGATAGCATAGATAATATTATTGACTGCTATAACCGGTTGGTTTTTTCTTCTTAGATGCGGCAGCTTAATATCAGTGTAATAATCTGAAAGGGATTTAGTTCCACCTCCGAACTTTGTAAAAGAATCCCCGCGTTTTAATGTTCTTATAATTGAGTTGCTTGGAATTTTATCTGAATCAAAGGTGTCTACATCAATTTTCGTCACTGGTTTTGTGGTAAGAAAGAAATATTCAGTAATATAATCTTTATTAAGAGAGAAAAGTTCAGAATAGTTATGATTAAATTTATAATCAGAAGCTTTATAAAAAACCAAATTAGCATATTCTTTAACTACTATTAAGTCATTAGGCAACACCAATATTGAATTGTTAATAGAATTTTTCAAATTTAGTATGGAATTATAATGTGTAGCTGTAATGTTATTTTCGCAGTGCATATTTCTTAGAAGCTCCGCTATGGAATTTTTTGCAATAACAGGATGTGCTTCAAAAAGAGATGTTGGGAGAGAATATGCATTGTTTTTCATTTTAAAAGGAATTAGTTGAGAAGTAATAAAGTCATTAACTTCTTGCATAGTTGTTGTGATGCGGAGTAAGGAATTTTTATAAGAAGGGAAACGCTCAGCAATAATCGGAATCAGAGCATTTCTAACATAGTTGCGCGAATAATCCAAATTGTTATTAGAATTATCATTAACATAAACCAGGTTATGAGTTTTAGCAAAATCGAGGATATCATTTTTTGAATAGTTTAGAAGAGGATGGATATATCCAACCCTATCAACAATTCCACGCATTCCTCGCACACTAGCACCCCTAAAAATGCGCAATAAAAGGGTTTCTATTTGATCGTCAGAGTGATGTGCTAGGGCTATAACGTCCACTGTATTGGTTGCGAGCAATTCATCAAAAACATTATATCTAAGGATTCTAGCTGAAAGCTCGATTGATGTTTTTTCAGATTTAGAATATGTTAAAGTTTGTATTTTGCGATGAATATAGGGGATATTATGTTTTTTGCAATAATCAATTACAAAATTTGAATCCATTTCTGATTCGATTCCTCGAATCCCATGATCAATATTAATTACTATAATATTTGCATCGGCCCGGCGCATGAGTTCTAGTAGAACCATAGAATCAACGCCGCCAGAAACTCCAATTCCTATTTTATTTTTGGTATTAAAAGTAATATTCATGGTTATATAAAGAGCGAATATTGTATTAAATCAAGTATTTTCAAGCAAAGGTGATTTGCCAGTTTCCTTGAATAACTTGAATGCAGCAGCAGACAAAGGGCGAATGGTTTGTAAATAGTTAGCATATATTAGAGGCTTTGATAGATTAACGCCATTCCATGCCTCGATAGTTCTACAGATATATGAAACATGCGTTTGGGATATTTTATCTTCTAATACTTCACATTTTAAATAAGCAACTGCATCCAAAACGACTGGTAAATCATTTTTTATTTCATGAGGCACATAACTCCACTTATCAACATTTCTTGATGTTTGAAACCCAAAATTTGCTACTAAAAAAGGATTAACATTTTCAGGTAAAACTGATAATGTAAAAAGTCCGTAGTTTTTAATATTTTCTGTAGTATGATTGTTTTTCATACAGGATATGATTAAAAGTGGATTAGGTTCGCTAGAAATCTGCGCTAGTGCATCTACTATGCAACCACCGAATTTGCAGTAATCAGAATTTTGAACACCAACTACGTATAATCCGTATGTAAGCTTATGTAAGGCGGTAATGTCCATATAAATATTCTCCTATAGCCAGATGGAAACTTTAGTTTCAGTTATTAATATAATAATCAGATAATTTATTGTAATATAGAATTAATTATTATTTTTACTATTCCAATATCCAAGAAATTGTTCAAGAGCGTTAGAACGGTGACTAATTTTAAGTTTTTCATCAAATGTTAATTGTGCAAATGTTTTAGTTCCTGAATAATGATTCGACAAAAACAATGGATCGTAACCAAAACCCTCTTGGCCTAAGGTTTTTTTTAAAATCTTTCCATGAGTGTCACCAGAAAATGAAATTATTTCGTTTTTTGAAAGATAAACAACAATGACGCTCACATATCTTGCATCACGATTTTTGCAGTCTCTCATAGCCTCTAACAACTTTAAATTATTGTTTACATCGTTACAGGGTTCTCCAGCAAATCGCGCAGATTTTACGCCGGGTGATCCATTTAATGCAAAAACTTCAAGGCCAGAATCTTCCGCTAGAACAGGTTGCTGTGTCATTTTAAAAATAGTTTTTGCTTTTATTAGGGCATTATCATAAAAAGTCTCACCTGTCTCTGGAATGTCTATAGTTATTCCACAATCTTTCAAAGAGACAATTTCAAAAGCACTCCCCAATAGAGCTTTTATTTCGCGTAGTTTAAATGGATTACTCGTTGCAACTATTAATTTGTCCAACAAAACACCTCATTATAAAAATAAATTTTAATATTGCTGGGATTACTCAAAATGCAAGGGATGGTAGTTTTAATATTTATGATTGTATAGTCGAAAGCATTTTGCATAATAATACATCTCTAAAAATTCCAAACTACAATCATTAAAACACAATAAAACACAAGTTTTTTTGATGTAATTTTAACAAAAAGCAAATTTATAGTAAGCGTTATGCTTTTGACGAGATAGACAGTTATAAAGAACCAGGTGTTAACAAGTGATTGTTTGGTAAAGAAAGAAATCACGAATCACCTTGATTATCTGTATTATAACATTTTAAAATAATAAATGCAAAATATATCTAAGTTAATAAGATTCATTAGGTTGCAAAAATTACAAATGTGAAGGTATTACTCACAAAACATTTTTAAATATTATTCAGGAACAATATTTATTAATATCTATTGTAGAAATCGATGCAACAAGCAAACCAATTGGCAAACCTACATTGCTAATATGTAAGTCTAAATTTTTTAATAAAATGTTCGATTTGTATTAAGTAGGCATAAATCTGAGGCGTTGACATTAACTGACCATACCAATAATGAGATGTTTTTTCTGGGTCGCTAAATAAAGTTTTTAAAAATCCAACGTTTAGCAAGCCAGATAATGCGCTTTTTGAATCCGACAAAATTAATTTTAATTTTTCCCGCACTAAATTTAAAAATAGCGGATTAAAGGTTTTAGGATATGGGCTTTTCCTCCTTTGAATTATTATATCAGGCAGTTCATTCTTGAATGATTCGCGTATTATGCCTTTTTCTCTACCATTTAAATATTTAAGTTTAGGTGGCAAATTATATCCATATTCTACAATTCTGTAGTCGCAAAAAGGTACTCTCACTTCAAGACCAGAATACATGCTCATTCTGTCTTTGCGATCTAATAATGTTTGAAGAAAACCATATATATTTAGCATGTACATTTCTCGCATCCGCCGCTCATATACATTATCTGAATCAAGATAATCTGATAGTGCTATTATGCTTCGATATTCGTTATAAACGAAATCATCAGCGTCTTTACCTATAATTTCTTTTTTAAATAGTTGTTTTCTTAATTCTATGGAATTTGACCATGGAAATGAATCTTTAAATAAAAGTGCATCGTTATGATACCATGGATATCCGCCAAAAACCTCATCAGCGCCTTCACCAGACAAGCAAACGGTATGATTTTTTTTGATTTCATTACAGAAGAGGAGTAAAGAGGAATCAATGTCCGCCATCCCTGGTAAAGATCTAGCCACACAGGCTAATTCAATAGTGTTTGCAAGATCACTAGAATCTAATAATATTTTAGTGTGACTGCTATTAATATAATTGCTTATGATGTCGACAAACAAATCGTCGGAGTCGGGCTGAAAAGCATTTTTTAAGAAATATTTGCTGTTATCTTTATAATCAACAGAATATGTAGACAATTGCTGATTATTAACAGCATAACAATCAGATACAATTTTTGATATAATAGAAGAATCGAGCCCACCAGATAAAAAACATCCGAGAGGCACGTCTGATACGATTTGTTTCTTAACTGCATCTGTTACGAGATATTTAATGTGATTTATAGAGTTTTCTAAACTTTCCTGATGGGGTTTAGCTAATAATTTCCAGTATATTTGAAGATAAAATCCAGATTTAGAGAATTTTAAAAATTCACCAGGTTTTAGTTCAAAAACGTTCTTAATGCATGTGCGTCCACAGGATTTGCCGGGTCCCATTAGTAAAAGTTGCTTAATTCCAAATGAGTCGATAGTTCTGTTAATTCCTGCATTAAACAATAAAGTACTCATCTCAGATGCAAACACAATATTGTTTTGGTTTTGATAGTAAAAAAATGGTTTTACACCCAATCTGTCGCGCGCTGCAAATAACTCATTTTTATTAGACATATATATGGCAAAAGCGAAAATGCCATTAAATTTTTTAACACATCCCTCATTCCACTCAATATAAGATTTTAGGACAACTTCTGTATCCGAATATCCCTTAAAGTCATAACCCAAATCGATAAGTTTTTTTCTTACTTCATTTGTGTTATAAAGTTCACCATTATACACTATAGTATAGTTTTCACCACGTTCAAACACGCTCATTGGTTGTGTCCCATTTGCTGGATCTATAACTACTAACCTTCTATGGATTAAAACACAATTATTATTTTTAAATAGGCCAGCATCATCGGGGCCTCTTCTAGAGAGTTGTTCGCTCATTTTGTCATATACTTCATTCCCTAATAATTTGCCATCAAAACAAACATGTCCTGCAATACCACACATGGTAAAATTCTCCTATACTTAAATAATTTTAAAGCACACTACACTATTGCTTTTAAAATAGGTTGTAATTGTTTCCCTTCTAACGCATATCCTATTGAATCTAAAATGCTGGAAAAATCTGATTTTAATGAATAGGGTTTGTTTAAATAATCATCTTGTCCAAACGGGACAAGATAAACATTTTTGCGATTTAACAATTCACTAATACTTTTAAGATTTGCAGATAGTGCGTCATTAGTTGATAACACTATCAAAACAGGCTTATTGTTTCGTAGTTGTGCTTTTGCAACCATTGAAACAGGTGTGTCTGTAATTCCTAAATGCAATTTGGCCAAAGTATTTCCTGTACAAGGGATTACTATTAAAAGATCTAAACCTCCTACAGGGCCCATAGGTTCAGCATCTGTTAAGGTGATAATTGGTTTGTTGCCACATAATTTTGATACTGAATTAATGTATTCATCCGCCTTATAGTACCTTGTGTTAATAGAGGATGCTGCATATGAGAATATAGGAAAGAGATTTGAATAAACATTTTTAAGTTCTTTTAATGAATATAAAGTTTTTTCAAAAGTGCAAAATGAGCCCGTTATAGCAACACCAATTTTTAAATTATTCATTTTATAATTTTAAACTCCTTGTTGTCGATAATAAGTTTTTTAATATAATTAGCGGCTGTTTTTGGGGCGAACCTGCCAGGCAGTCCTAGCGCATGTATAGATTTGATATTATGTTTTTTTGTGGCATTAAAATCAATTCCTCCAGGTTGTGATGCGAGATCAATAATTAGGGCATCCTGCCTAATATTTTTTATAACACTTTGAGTTAGTATTAAAGATGGTATTGTGTTTATAATTATCTCATACTCATCTATGTAATATGGAAATTGATTAATATCAAAGACAGATTCTGTCAGCAAAAGACCTTCGTATAGGTGCTTTGATTCGCGATTGACAATTGCATGATTAATGTTGTTATCATGAAATAGCAAGCTACAGGCCTTTCCTACCCTACCATAGCCGATAAGCATAACAGATAATTCTTTTAAGGTTTTAGCTGTGTTCTGTAAAATTAGAGCAAGCACACCTTGAGCTGTTAAGATAGCATTGCGAATTAGAAATGGTTCATTCTTAAAATATTCGATGCAAATCAAATTAGAAAGTTTTGCATACTCACGAGTTGTATCAGTTAACATATTTAAAAAAACAATACTACCATACGGTAATTTTGCTAAATCGTCATAATCAACTCGTGTTGTTAGCGAGAACACATAGATAGGTTTTATATTTACATCATCTGTTCGATTTGAAAAAGGACATACATTATAACCTGATCCACGCAATGAATCTATTAAATATTCCTCTCGTTTGTCCTTTACTTCTATTATAAAAATAGCATCATCTAAAAAAATCATATGTTATTTTATATGTTACTTTTCTGCTAAATGTGCAAACAAAGACAAATAATAATATTTAAAAATATGGCTTACAGAAGGATAGCCATCAGTTGTGATCAAGGTTTTCCTAATTTATAACTGTGTATTATTTTAGATTAGAGCCTGTAATTGCATTTAAAATAAGGCGCTGTGTCTTAGACAATGAGGGATATATGTCCTTATATTTTCCTTTAAAAGAAATCTTATATATTGCCTTAAGATGGAGAAAAACATCTTCCCTTGACATATGTTGTGTCTCCTTATTTGAATCTAGGCGCAGTCTTA
>JAIRKT010000010.1 GCA_031259965.1 Christensenellaceae bacterium
CATGGCGGTAGTGATTTATATTTAGGCACTGTGGTTGACAAAGAAAAAGGAATCTTTTACAATCGAAATAAAGGATTTTTCAAGTTTACGATCGAAAATGGGATTGAGTTAATTGCAACAAATGAAGCAGTTTATTACAAATATCTCCTCGACTCGCCTCCAGATATTTCTGAAAAACCAAAAATTATAGATTTTGGTGATTTTTGGTATTTGGATGAAATGCTCAATTCATCAGGATTGAAAGATATTATTTTAAAAACCATACCTGCTGAAAGTGATACACTTTTAGCACTGATATCTTACAATCTTCTAGACAATAGTGCAAATGTCTATGCTGAAAGATGGTATTACAGATCCTATGCTCAATACGTATATCCAAATGCTCATTTGCAAACTGCAAGAATAAGTGAATTTTTAAAAAGAGTTGGGACGGAGGAGATCATGAGAGATTTTTTTGATTTATACATTCCCTATTTAAAAGCAATGTCAGACGTCTCAGAAAATATTTTAATTGATAGCACATCTCTCGTCAACAATATTAACTTTGAATTTTCAAAACTTGTTAATCATAATGGAGTTATAAAAAAACAGACACGATTAATATACGTCGTTGAACGCAATACAAGTTTACCTGTATATTTTAGATATGTAGCAGGAAATATAGTTGATGTTGTGACTTTAAGGCTAACAATTAACCAATTACGGGCACAAAATATGAACGTAAAGCATGGAATATTAGATGCAGAATATTGCTCAGCAAAAAACATCAAATACTTAAATGCAAATGATATTCCATTTATAATACGAATGCCATATAACGAGCTAGCAAAAAAAATAGTAAACGAACATGGTTCAGATGTTTGTGATGACAAATATAGTCTTTTGTATAATGATAGAATAGTTTACATAAAGAAAGTAAAATTAATGATATTTAGCATTGAATGTTATATCTATATTTGTGTAGATGCAAATAGAATGTATTCAGAGAAAATTAAACATATGCAAAAATCTGCACTTAACAAACAAAAACCTGTTGATACGGTCGCAAAAGACAAATTTGGTTATTTTGTTTTTATTTCATCTGAGTCTATGGAAACATCCGAAGTGATGCCAATGTATTACATGAGGCAGACAATTGAGCAAACAATTGATATATTAAAAAACAATACGACTATTTTACCTTTGGGTAGTCATAGTGAAGAAGCATTCAGAGGACATTTACTAATAGCATTTATGGCAACCATTGCTTTAATAACTATTAAAAATAAATTGAAAAAAAGAAATAAATTGAAAGATTTACCTGCTATAGAATCATTAGCAAACATGCGAGGAATAAAAGCAAGTGTTTATAATGATCAGTTGGTTACGAGTGAACCAGATAAGCATGCAAATTTAATAATTAATGAGTTAAAATTAGATGTTCCGTCTAAAATATATTTATAGGTATAGTAAATCACGGGAGATACAGGTTATTTGTTATATTTGATTTTGTGACTGATAACATACAGATGTTAACCGTAAATTTCTCAGGCATTACAGATTTAATTGCTCTCCCTTTCTCCAAACATATTGCTCTGACTTGTCTCTTAAATTGACAATTTATAGATCGATAATTCATCATTACTAGCTGCTTGGTTTATAATCAATGCAAATTTTTTGTTGATAAATACTAAACTAAAATTAAAGCTACCTTGAATGTTTTTCTTAAGTTTAGGAATTAAATTATTGTCATAGAATGTAGTGCAGCTTGTTTCATTATATTCTTTTATTATTAATAGGTATATGTTATCTAAAATGACACAATCTAAAATTTCACTCTCTGTTGTTATGGTTGTATCATCTAATGGTGAAATTAAGCCGTCACCATTAATTAGGTAATTAAGTTTTCTGCCATTTAAGTTTTCTAAATTTACGAGTAATGTTTTAGTTCCTATGAAGGCCTCAATTTTTGTGTAGATGTCTAAAAAATAACACTCCTGATTAACCATTTCATAAAGGCTTGTATAAATCGTCATTAATGCAGAATTGGAAGTAGTTTCTATACAGATATAACAAAACTCCTTATTTTTTATTGTGGGCATGACAGCTATCAGTTTTTTATTCAATATAATGCTACTTGTATATGCGTTTAACTGCTTGTTTAAAAATATTATTTCATAAAAACTATCGTTATTTAAAAATATCACAAAACAATCATTGGTTTCAATTATATCTACTATTATGCCATCTGGCAAAATCAAACCACTAGTTAAAATACCATTGTTATAAAAGAAAGTTTCGTTTTTACCCCTATTTAGTATTAGCAAACAACACTCTGGGTTTGAATAGATTGTTATGCCTGTCGCTTGTAAAAGTGAGGTTGTTGATACTATTTCAAGATCACTGTCTAACTCAAATAGCATTGATCCACTGTCTTTTGAGACAGCAACCAAAAGTCCAGTCAAACTAACTTGCGAGGACAAATAACTAGAATCACTATTAACAGACAAACGCGTGAGTTTTGAAATAGTCCCATCCTCTAAAAGTTTCATAACAACAACAGTTTGATATTCACTATTAAAGTCGCCGCCTGTTGAATAACATGTTGTTATAAGTAAAGTACTATTATGAATAGTATGAGTCTTGTTATAGGTTATATTACCTTCTATTTTAATTGTTTGTTCAAATTCGAATTCTGTGCTAGTAGTTGCACTTTTAGGGAAATTATCGTATAGTGCACTTGTGGCGTTGTTGATTAAATCAGTGTGCGGCACATTTACTTGTTGCTTTTCTATAGGCTCACTATCACCACTAATTGCATTATGCATGCTATTTTTAAAGTAACCGTCTTTATTGCTTGCAATTATGGATAATGCAATAATAGTAGTTAACAAAACGATTGCAATAATTTTAGGCATTGATTTAGGCATAATTCTCCACTTATTATTGAGATTATACTACATTACCAAACACTTTTTACACAAAAGCAAAATAAGACTATATAAAACAAAAGACGACATCAAATAATACTGAGTATTTCCTTTACAATATTAGATGCCGCATTAGAAACAATAGCTTTAGGCGGGGATAAAGAGTTAGTTAATTCAATTTCTTTTAACAATCTATATGGTGTTAAATCCTTTTGCTCTAAGATTCTAATAATTCCCAATTTTTGATAGCAACGTGCATTTTCTAGTTGATCACCTCTGCTAGGACCAGCCGGGAGAGGTATACATAAAGTTTTTTTGCCGAGTGCAGCGCACTCTGATAATGCATTGGCTCCACCGCGCGTTATAACGATGTCTGATGCTGCATAAAGGTCGCATATGTTGTTTACGTATTCGAATTTAAAATACCCTCTCATCTCTATCAGATGGCTGGTTTTACCCGTTATATGAAAAACATTAAATTTGGAAGTTAATTGCTTTAATATTGGATAAACTGCATTGTTAATAGCAGTTGAACCAGAACTACCTCCAATAATTAAAACTATAGGTTTATTATCTAAACTATACATGTTTCGTATGTTTAATGGATTTGCTGTTAAAATTTCATCGCGTACTGGATTTCCCAGATATATTCCTCCTCGAGTTTCAGCAAATGAGGTGAGTACTAGTTTTGCAAAAGGAGCTGTCAACCTATTTGCAAGGCCTAGTGAATAGTCACTCTCGTGTACTATTAAAGGAATTTTGAGCAGAATAGATGCTATGCAAACTGGGAGCGATACATAACCACCTTTACTGAAAACAATAGTCACGCATTCAGATTTTAAAATATCTTTAGACTCGGCGATGCCTCTGAGTAAAATTTTTGGAATTTTTAGATTAGAGAAAAACTTATTACGGTTTAGTTTGACAGAAGAGACAGAATAAAAAGGAATACCAGAGGGTGGCACTAATTTATTTTCAGGTGATGTGTTACCTATATAAATAATATTATCGAAATATGGCTTTAGTTTTGGAACAAGTGCTAGGGCTGGCATTATATGACCAGCACTGCCTCCGCCTGTTATTGCTATTACACTCAAAACAAATTCTCCTATATTTTAATATTAACAAGGTTAGTATGAGAATCCTTGCAGAAATTATCAAGAGTACTGAAATCTCTATGCCTAGCTATTATAGCATAACTAGGATCTTGTTATCCTATAAAACTATGATTAGGATGCTAGTTAATGATATTGTTAGTATTAATTCTAAACCAAATAACAATAATATTTTTCTAACTAAGTTTTGCAGGTTTATATACACAATGTTATATAGATCTGCTATACAATAGAGACTAATGAGTCGATGCGCTATGGCATAAAAAGTATTGCGAAAGTGAGTGAAATCATGAAATCTGTAAATTTTTGATGCACGCAGAGCTTGTACAAGAAGTTGACAGATGAGCATCAAAAGAGGAGTTTTGCGAGCATGTCTATATCACCAGCTCCAAGTATAACTAACAAATCATCAGGCCTTAGTAATTCTGATATATGAGAAGCTAGATTTAGTAAATTTGCAAAATAAAAAGTTTTTTTGCCACTTTCCTTAACATGTTCATATAGTGAAAAAGCGGGCAATCCATCTGATTCGACTTCGCGTGCTGGAAATTCTTTGAAAATATATACCAAATCCGCGTCTGAAAAGGAAGCAACAAAATCTAATAAAAGGCTCTTAGTGCGAGAGTATGTGTGAGGCTGAAAAACGCAAATTACCCGATCGCGACGCAGTGTTACAGCTGTTTCTAGAACCGCTCTAATTTCTGTTGGATGATGAGCATAATCGATAAAGACAGATGCGCCATTAGTGGTTTGAATATTTTGAAAGCGACGTTTAATTCCAGGGAATGATTCAATCCCTGCTTTTATAATTTCATTTGGAATTCCGAGTGTTTTGCATATAGAAAAACAGGCCAGTGCGTTATATAGGTTGTAATGGCCCGGAATATTAAGTCTTGCAAAAAGTGTGCTCTCTGAGCTTACTAATCTAGCTGAATAACAAGCGTCGCTGTTCAAAGCTGGATTGCAGACAGAATAGTCCATGTTTGGAGAATCGCCATATGTTAATATCCTAATTGAGTTTGGAAAACTAGAAATCCCAGTTAAATGCGTTTTGTACAAAAAATATTGTGAATTTGCATTGATTAAAAGTGTGCCACCATTTTTTATACCAATAATGAATCTATCAAAAGCCTGGTATACTGAATTGATGTCAGGATAGCTATCGGGATGATCAAATTCAACATCTAAAAGCAGGACTATGTCAGGTTTTAGATCTAAAAAAGCCCTTTCGTATTCACATGCTTCTGTGAGAAAAAAGGAGTGACCTTTATATAACAAGTTTCCTAAATCCCCTTTTAGATGACCGCCTAAATGTGCTGTAAATGTAGTGTTTGCTTGCAACAACACATGAGAGATCATGCCAGTCACTGTGGTTTTGCCGTGCGTTCCTGCAACCGCTATTGTCTTGTCAAAACCAGTTGATATGAGTGCTAAAAACTTGCTGCGGGTAATGTGTGGGATATTATGGTCTCTAGCATATGTTAACTCTAAGTTGTCGTCTTTAATAGCTTGAGTATATACTAGTAAATCAGCAGACCTGACTAATTCAAGGTCATATCCTATTGATATGTGTGCGCCCCATTGGTTTAAAATTGCAATTTCGTCTGAATAGACTAAGTCTGATCCAGTTATTGTTTTTTGATAAAGAATCATCAGTTTTGCAAGCGAAGACATGCTAATGCCTCCGATGCCAGTGAAATGAAGTCTTTTTATATCATCTAAATTTAGCATCCATATATTTATATGCAACAAAATAGCAATAGTTTACAAATGGTCAGGTGATGGTTAAATTTTGTTAAATTTTGACAAAAAAAATTAGTTATTTCTTGACAAGATATCATCAATGATATTACCTAGAATATCACCATTCATGAGGGACTTCGCTAAAACCAAAACATTTCTGTGCATTTCATTGTATTGCTCATCGGTTATATTGTTTATAACAGAAGGGAGATCAATTAAAGAATCGACTACGATACCGATGTTGTTTTTAAGAACAAAATCCGCCATTGCAGCCTCACTCCAGACAATGATAGGGAGTCCTGCAATTATATATAATGAGGTTTTGTGAGGATTGTTATAGCGCAAATATTCGCCATACCTGCCAGAGCAAGTAGTACATGAATTGCCATCCCATATAAGTCCAAAGCTCCCTTCTATCTTTTGAATTAATTCCTCAGGATCGAAACAACCTTTAAACTGTAATTTATCGTTTGTTATCTTATCTTCTTCGAGATACATTCCATATAGATTTAAGGTAAAATCAGTTGAGTTTTTTCCATATTCGTAGAGAAAACCTGCTTTGATAGAATTTAGATTGCCAGCAAAAACTATACCATCATTTTTTTGTCTTTCACATGTATTAATGTTATCAGTTAAATAATCAAAGATATTCAAATTGATAATTTCGCTGTTATCTGTCATTGCTAATAATTTTTCTGTCATTTTTGGATTATGAGATATAATGTATTCAGCGTGTTCAAACACTTCCTTCTCAGCACGTGCGGGATCGTTTCGTATAGATGCAATATCATGCACAACCAAGCAGGCTTTATTGCGACGAATCGCACGAATAACAGCTGCATCTGGTATGCGCCTTGGTGGATAAGGATATTGTATAAATATCATATGCCCTTTTAAGGTGCGCAGCTTAAAAGAAACACTAATCCGTTGCATTATAGCGAACAACACACCAAAAATGGTTTTTTTGTTTTCAAAGAAGATTGGATTTTGGTTAAATTTTTTCAGGTTGTGTTTTTCGAATATTTTTTCTACATCCGCCGTAGCTTTATATCCAGCATGATTTGCCCAATTCTCTTTAGGCATTGATGATAAAAAATAATTCATAATATTCTCCTTATAGCTGCCTGTGTGTTTATTCATGTCAAAATACTATTTGTGATACAGGATGATCGCATATCTTTTAGTACTTTAGTCGAATTAGTTTATAATACATTATTCATTAAAAACTGTCAAAATTTTTCACATACAAATGTAAAAAACAAAACTTGTCATAACTCAAACAGCTCGTTGTTTTTTAATTAAAAGCCTTGCAATAAGCTTTGCAAAAATGAATATTGTAAGGCAATAATAAACTACATCACGGATTATAAGAGATGATGTTTGACGTGGGAGGGTAGCAATAGCTAGGGTTATTAAAAAAGCCAGGATCGCATGGTCAGGATTTCTTCTGATTGTCTGAGAATTTAGTTTGCTAGATATCAAACTAACAAACCAACCTTGTGGTATCATAAACAACCAACCAAGTGCTAGTCCACCATTAATATAGGCTTCAGTAATCATATTAAACCCAGGCGCGAATCCATCTAGCTCCGCAACCTCAGCTAGCCATGCTTCGAAGTTAGAGTATGTTTCGGCAGGATGAACATCCCAGAATCCCATATTTGGGATTATGGATGTAAATGCCCAAAAATATCCACTTCCATATCTGTAAGGATAAATCGACGGCACCAGTTCAATAGACTTCATTAAAGTGTTTATTTGTTTTCCGAACATAGTAAGCGTTTCAAAAAGAAAATCAACATTTATGAAACTTGTAAATACCGCGGTTATAACATCCTGAATTTGTCTGTTTTTCATTGATCTGATTTTGCCTACTCCTGATACTACAACCAATGCGAAGTATGCGATTATGAACAAAAGAACAAGCCGTCGGCCTTTGAATTTTTTGACAAAAAAGTGCTCAATTAGTAGTAGTCCCATAGCAATAACCATTGCACTGCTTCGTATGCCTATATATAAGCTAATTAGGATATGAATTGCGAAAATTGGGACAAAAAGCAAACGGACATGTTTGTAACACTTAATAGAGATTATATAAATACAAAAAAGGGACGGAATGAAAAAATTATCAAGCAAGATAAGGATGCGCGGGAGGTTGTTTAATGCACGCAGAAGAGAAAGATCATATCCAGAGGATCTGGCTAGTTGAATGCTGCCAAGCGTCGTTAGAACAAACGGAAATGAAGATATAATCAAAAAAAACAATGAGGCGATAAAGAAGGATTTATATTTAATTTTAGTTTCAGTGATAGGGACTTCATTTTTTGAAAAAGAAGCATCATGAGTTCTTAAAATTGCTTTTTTCGTTAGAAAAACTACACCTCCAAAATGAAAAGCACAAATGCAGATTAGCGAGAAATATTCTGAAACAAACACATACTCACTCGAGGCCCAATACGAATTAAAAACATCACGCACAGGGTCAACTAGATTAAAGGGATATAGCAGGGCTTGACCATAACAGAAGGCGAAGAGAAAAAAGGCGAAAAGCATGTAAACAGATATAATGTGTCCAGTGAGTTTTTTCCAGGAAATGAGAAAAATTATCACTAAGACCCAACCAAAAATACCCATCACAGAGTAATGTATCTTTTCTAAATATGAATCTTTAAAGAAGAAATAAAACAAAGATACAACAAACACAAAAACAGCTAAAGTAAAAGTAGTGCATCGCTTATAGAAGGTTATTTTCTCAGAAAAGAGGTTGTAATTAGTTAACAATACCATACAAATCCTTTAAAACATTTACGTTGGAGGTTGTGTCATAACCTAGTTCTTTCAATTTGTTTTTCCTCTCATTAGTGTTTGGATATTCACTAAATGATGACATACAGAGACTGGCCCATTTTCCATCAGATTCATCTATTGAGATGAATTTAATCGTATTAAACAAATCAACTCTTCTATCAATTGAGTCAGATATTAGGCATGGGACGCTGGCTGCTTGTGCTTCAATTAAAGATACTGGGAGTCCCTCAAAAGTGGAAGGCATAATGAATAGATCCATAACTTTTAGTAATGAGCAAATGTCTTGTCGATTGCCTAAAAACATAACCTTATCATTAATGTTTAAACTGGCAACCTTTTGCATGATCCGTTCTTTTAAAATACCATCTCCAATTAGAATAAGGAATGAATTTGATTTAGTTTTTAAAAGTTCATTAAAAACATCAATAATTTTAATGTGGTTTTTTGCTTCAACAAATCTTCCTATATGCCCTAAAACAAAAGAATCGGGGGGTAAATTAGTTTTACTTTTCAAGTTAATTTTATCAGATTGTGATATGTTTTGTGCAAATTTTTCTACATCTATTGAATTGTTCAGGATTAAGGAGTTGTGTGCGCCACGTTTTCCAAAAAGGGCGAGTGCAGCGTCATGCCCGCATGCTATTTTTTTTGTTGAATATTTATTCATCAAAAACCGAAAAGCGAAGAAGAGCATTTTATTTAGGTTTGAGTTCTCTATATTTGCAAACCTTGTATTATGGCTATGCGATATACGAATTGGGACGCCTGTTTTTTTTGCAGCTAGAGCAACACCCCCTCCTAGATAGTCAATGTGGCTGTGAACAATATTATAAGGTCCATTATCCTGCATAACCCTTTTTAGGAATTCAAAATTTTTCGAGAATCCGACCTCTTTTATAGGAGAATTATGAAAAACTTTATGTCCATTAGATATAACGATTTGCTCGAGTGGAGTTATTTTTGCTCCATTAACAACAAAATCAGTTTGAATTTCAGTAGGATCTAGGTGCTCTATTAAATTTAAGATCATGCGTTCTGCGCCTCCAAAACCCAGAGAATCCAGAACCTGCAAAACTTTAATCACTTTAAAACCTCTTTAGACTTTATACAATAAGCCCCAATGTAATTGTTTTTAATTTTTTTATTACCATCTAATATCCCTTTAAAAGGTGCTAAACTAAGTGTTAGACATGAGTTAACTAAAGCATTAATCCAAACGCCAAAGATTAAAAGGCGATATGCTAATTTATTTTTAAAGGTCTTTTTAATATTTTTATCATAGAACCACCTATAAAAACAAATTAGAGAATCACAATATTTCCTATGGTTAAACCTGCCAACTTGATTATGGTTGTGTATTATAACAAGTGAATAACATCTAGTAACAATATATTTTTTTGAGATTCTATATGAAAGGTCATAATCATCGCCTAGACAGTACGAATATAGTTCATCAGAAAAACTAAATTCTTTAAACAACTCGCTTCTGTAACAACAAGCACCCCCTGACAATTTGTATGTAGCGACGATGCGATCTTTCTTGTATTTAGACACAAGCTCTTTGGGTAAGTCATTTCTGTTAACTCTAAACACACCAGTTTTAGTAAGACTTGTTATAAATTTTTTTAGCCTAGATGGAGTTTTGTTTGTCTTTAGTGCAAAACACATTGCCATAATCTCAGGAAATTTGTCCATTTTCATCATAATGTCAGATAGACTATTATCCGTTAATACAATGTCATCGTCAAAAATAAAAGTGTATTTTCCAGATGCATATTTGAGGCCTACAATTCTAGCCGCATTTCCGCCGTCAAGTGATGGATCATAACAGTAGATAATTGGAATTGTTTTAAAACGGTCATCAAAAACTTTATCCATAGCTGCATCACTTTGATCTACTATTATGACAGCGAAATTACTATATGAATCCTGTAATGATTGTTTTTCTAATGACTCTAAAAAATCAATGAGCGCTTGAGGTCGATTTTTTGTAGGTATCACAATAGAGAATGCGGCAGTATTGTTTTCATTAAAATTATACAAGGTGGTTTTCAAGGGCGCCCTCCAGTTAGAGATTTTAGTTGTTCTCTAAGAACTGTGCTAGATACGCTTTTGGTATAAGGAACCCATACGATATCTACGCCTACCGAATTAAATGTTTTTTCAAATGATTTCCATAGAGGTGAATCTTTTAAATCATCGCCGATGAACAAGGCATCAAATTTTAATTGCCCAAGATTTTTTAACCTGTCAAGATCATAAAGAGGAATCACTGAAGTGACACCTTTAATAGCTGCAACAACGGTGCTTCTATCATCATAACTCAAAATTGGCGGCTCTTTTCCAAGACTTATAGACAATTCATCAGGTTCTTTTACACCTACAATTAATTGATTAGACATCGAGACGGCTTTCTCTATAATGTTAAGATGCCCTACGTGGAAAATGTCAAATGTGCCAGGCGCGAATCCAATATTGTATTTTTTTGTGTAAGCAAGTTGAACTGGCTCGGAGACGAAACTTTGCACGTTATTTTCAAACACGCAAGGTGTTTTCTTTTTTAATGTTGTAGTTAGGTTTGGATCGAGTTCTAAATTTTCAATATCACGCATTAGGTAATAACTATCAAACGCAATACCAATGGAAGCATTTTCAATTGTAATTGCATTGTCTACATACGCTATAGCGGTTGCTAAGCGTAGTCTGTCTGTTATGGTGTTTATTGCATTATTACCTATTACAAGAGAATCTTGCAAAATGCCTACTACAAGATTAAAAGTATGCTTTTTTAACTCTTGTAGTTGAGTAATGGTTTCCTTATTCAATATATCAAAAGCACCAATACAAAGTATGGTTTGATACATTTTAACGTGTTTAATATGTGCTTTGTATGCATAATAAGAAGATGATGCAAGAAGCCCACACACTGAAAACAGTGCGTAAAATACTATCATAACGTCGAAAACGTTAAATATTAGAGATATAATAAGAAAAGGCATAAAAAAGCCTGATATGCCGAGTTCTTTTTCGATACGCAGTCTAATATATGATAAACTTTTTTTTCTGATGTCAACTTGAGCTTGAATTTTTTGAGGGTTGCAATTTAGATATTTTTGGTGAATCAGACGCGCCAAAATATCTGAAATTGATGCAATGGCGCCTAGCATGAGGAAATAATGTTTATCCATATGAATAATGTTTGAGGTATGATATGCCGCAATACCTATAGAGAGATAAACATAAGCTGAAACAAAATATCCACTAAACGCATCGATAAATTCACCCATTTTTGAGGATTGTTTTTTTACACGTGCTATATTACCATCAACACAATCCATAACAAGCCATAATTCTACTAAAACCACACCTGCTATAATAAAATTAGGATTATTGATAGACAAAAATACACACCCAGCGACGGCAACAAAAACTGAAAAAATCGAGGCCATCCAAGGTGAAAAACCGACATTTATAAAAAGTGCTGTAAACAAAAATGAAGGCCTTCGAACTGCTAGTTTTGCCCAAAGCGAGCTGTTTTTGTTTTTGCTTTTAGGTAAAGACTTTGTAATTTCAGCTAGTGTATAAAATTTTCTCATTTTACACACTCCATTAGTTTTGAATAGAAAAGTTTCATTTCATTAAGAACAAAAGAAGTATCATACATTTTTATTTTTTCCTTATTGTGCATACCCATTTCACTTGCAAGCACAGGGTTGTGTAAAAGAGTATTAATAGAATCTGCAAAAGCACAAACATCATTAGGGTCAATTAAGAAGCCGCCTGAATCATCAATCAAATCGACATGTCCTCTAATTTTTGATGCCACCACAGGAAGTTTTGATGCCATCGCTTCCATTACAGAACACGGGAGACCTTCTTGTAGCGAAGATGTTACAAAAACATCGGCTGATGTGTATATAGAAAACATTTCTTTTTGGAATCCCATAAAAAAGATTCTATCGCAGGCATTGCTTTTGTTTGCAAATGCTATTAATTGGTTATATAGAATCCCACATCCACATATTAAGAGAATCGCATTCTCATCAATTTGTTCCATAGCCTTTATTAAAACCAAATGATTTTTGCGAGGGATGCACTCACCCACTGATAGCAAAATCTTTTTAGATTGATCAATATTAAAAGTTTTGCAAAACTCGAGTTTGTCTAGCTTCGGATTATTGAAAGAATCAGTATCTATGCCAATTCCATTTATTTTATAGACCAATGAACTGTTTGATCTTAATTTAAACGAGGCAGCTGCTCTATAATCTTCTTCATTCATCGTTATTAACATATCTGTTTTTTTTGCTAAATAACGCTCAATATTTTTATACAGAAAGTTATTTAAACTAGAATTCCCTTCAAAGAAATGAAATCCGTGTGCTGTATAGACTATTCTTTTGCAATATTTATGCCCTGCTAATCTAGAAATTGCACCACCAACCGGTTCATGACAATGTAAGATGTCATAGTTATTTTGCCTGATTAATTTTTTGAGTTCAATGAATGCTGTTAAATTTTGGAGTCTAAGAGGATGCCTATTAAAATGCAACTCATGAATTTTAATTTTTAAGCTGCTTTTAAGGTTGTCAAAGTAAAAACCAGTTTTAGAGCAAGCACACTCAACAATGCAACCATTTGTTAGCATCGATTTGATGTGTGGAACTAAAAAATGCCATATCATCGAATCGGTGGTTGTGACTATTAGAATTTTAGATGCCTTTAAACCAAAAGGATTATTACCTATAGTTTCAGCAGAGACTTGTGAAACTTTACTCGTGTCTGCATCGCTTGGTTTTATATTTGAAATTTCATCTGTCATATTTTCCCAGTTATGTGCTAGAAATTAACAATTAGCTAGATCTTAGAGGTGAGGCTACAAGCAAAAACAGGTTAATTTACAAGGAACAACTCTCCTCTGCTATTTTAAATTTTTAGATAATTGATAAACATATTTTAACATATTTTTTTAAATATTGCTAGCAAAATATTAATGTCTAGTGATGCGCTCGATATTAATTTTTGGTTTTGTTTTAGTAAAATTTATTCAGTTAGTAATTTTACATATTTTTTCAAATAACCTGTTAAATTTGTGGTTGTTTTTAATTTAGTGTGTTTTTGTCTGTATTCTATAACTGAAGAACAAAAATCGGTATTTTGAATAATTTTTTTATTCATATCAATAGTGATAATATCATTATCTTCTATATAAGCAATAGGTCCACCTAGTGCGGCTTCTGGTGTTATGTGGCCTATAGCCGCTCCTCTTGTTGCTCCTGAAAATCTACCATCGGTTATTAAAGCCACAGATGTGTCAAGCCCCATCCCAACTAGTGCTGATGTGGGCTGTAGCATTTCACGCATGCCAGGCCCCCCAGCAGGACCTTCATAGCGTATAACTATGACATCTCCTTTTTTAATTTTACCTGATATTATTGCGGAATAAGCACTTTCCTCACTATCAAAAACACGCGCAGGACCGCTAAATACTTGCATACCAGGATCAACCGCGCTCCTTTTTACTATGCAGCCATTGGGTGCTATATTCCCAAACAACACACACAAGCCACCATCCCTAGCATAAGGAGAGTCGAATTTTTTGATTATATCTTTTTTCTTGATGAATTTTGATTTAATATTTTCGCCTATTGTCCTCCCATTAGCGGTCAGAGCATCTAATAATAATAGTCGTTTTATTTCGTGCATAAGTGAATAAATTCCACCAGCCTGGTGAAAATCTTGGAGATGGTATAGACCTGCAGGAGCAAGTTTGCATAATGTAGGGGTTTGAGCACTTAAAATATTAACTAATTCCAAATTGAATTCTCTTTCACATTCTCTGGCGATTGCACTTAAATGCAATACAGTGTTAGTAGAGCAACCAAGTGCCATATCAACAATTAATGCATTACGGATTGATTTTTCGTTAATAATATCTCTAGCTGTTATGTTGTTCTTTAAAAGATCAATGATAGTTTCTCCAGTCAACTTAGCCAGTCTCCTGCGTTCAGAATAGACAGCTGGTATAGTACCATTTCCTTCTAACGCTATGCCTATTGCTTCACATAAACAATTCATTGAATTAGCGGTAAACATTCCTGAGCAGCATCCAGAAGTGGGACAGGCGACGGATTCAATTTCGCAAAGTTGTTCTTTAGATATTTTGTTGTTTGCGAAAGCGCCTGCTGCCTCAAAAACTGAATTGAGATCTGCATATGTTCCTGTATTGTCAATAGACAACATGGGACCACCTGATACAAAAATAGAAGGCAAGTCTAGTCTTACAGCTGCCATTAACATTCCAGGTACAACTTTGTCGCAATTTGGGATAAACACTAAAGCGTCAAAACGATGTGCTCTCACCATGCATTCAATAGAATCAGCGATAAGGTCGCGTGATGCTAGGGAATATTTCATTCCATCATGTCCCATTGCAATTCCATCACAAATTGCAATTGTGTGGAATTCAAAAGGAATTCCACCAGCCGCAAGAACGCCTTGCTTAACAGAGTATGCAATTTTATCTAAATCAATATGTCCAGGCACAATATCATTATGAGAATTAACAATGCCAATAAAAGGTTTTTGGATATCCCGATCTGAAAGCCCAGCGGCTTTTAGAAGCGATCTGTGGGGGGCGGTTTTTGCGCCCTTTTTGAATATATCACTATTCATTTATTCACCTGCTTTGTTTAGATGCATTTTATTTCTGAGGGTTTTACCAATAGTTTCTACCAGAGAGTTTGAAGCATCCTCTCTCATTTTATTAAAATCAACTCTGCCTTGCTGGTTTTCGTTTATCCATTTTTTAGCGAATGTGCCATCCTTTATTTCATTTAGAATATTCTTCATCGCTTTTTTTGATTCACTCGCAATAATTCTATTGCCAGACGTATAATCACCATATTCTGCAGTGTCACTTATGGAATATCGCATATACGAGAAACCACCTTGTGCGATCAAATCAATAATTAATTTCATTTCATGAACGCATTCGAAATAAGCGCTTTCTGGCTGATATCCAGCTTCAACTAAAGTGTCAAACCCTGCTTTCATTAATGCAGTGACACCACCGCACAAGACCGCCTGTTCGCCGAATAAATCTGTTTCTGTTTCTTCCTTAAATGTTGTCTGCAAAATTCCTACTCTCCCCCCACCAATGCCTTTTGCATAAGCTAGGGCGACTTTTAGAGCCGAGCCTGAGGCATCGTTATATACAGCTATTAAATTTGGGACACCAGTGCCTGCTACAAATTGTGAGCGAACAGTGTGTCCAGGGCCTTTGGGCGCTATCATAATAACATCGACACTTACAGGTGGTGTGATTTGTTTGTAGTGAATATTAAAACCATGTGCAAAAGCCAATGTTTTGCCAGGCGACAAAAATGGCTTTATCTGAGTTTCATAAATTGCAGCTTGCTTTTCGTCATTAACTAAAAGCATTATAAGGTCAGCGCGCTTTGTTGCGTCACTTACTGAATAAACACTAAATCCCGCTTCCAGTGCGCGCGATGCTGAGGGTGAGCCCTCATAAAGAGCTATAATTACAGAAATCCCACTATCTCTGAGATTTAGAGCATGTGCGTGTCCCTGACTTCCGTACCCAATAATTGCTACGGTCTTATTTTTCAAATAAGATAAATCACAATCTTTATCATAATATAGAGTGGCCATTCAAATTTACCTCGATTTATTATTTAATTTATAGCAATACATTCAATCTCAACGAGAGCATCTTTGGGCAGTGCTGCTACCTCTATAGTGCTTCGCGCTGGGTATGGCTCGCAAAAGAAACTAGCATAAACCTCATTCATAGCAGAAAAATCTGAAAGGTTTTTGAGAAACACTGTTGTCTTTACAACATTAGTTAAATTTAGGTTCTCTGAGGCTAGTATCGCAGTAACATTATTTAGTACTTGCTTTGTCTGAGAAACAATACCCTCTTTTAGTAAACACGTGCCGGGGTCTATTGGTAATTGACCAGATAGAAACAAAAATCTGCCAGCTTTTACACCTTGCGAATATGGTCCGATAGCACTAGGTGCTAGATTAGAATGGATAGATTTTTTCATAAATTATTCTCCTTAAAAATTTTTATTAAGTTGATTCTTTCTCTGACTTTGAAATCAGAGATATTTGCCCGCGATCCAAAACTGTGATCCCTGTTCTTGATAGTTCAATAATTCCAAATTTTTCGACGTATTTTATAAAGGCATTAAGTTTATCTTCTTGCCCTGTTATTTCTACAATCATAGACTCAGGCGCCATGTCTACAACCCTGCCTCTAAATATATTGATTGCTTCTAATAATTGTCCCCCATTATCAGGTGAATGCATGATCTTAACAAGCATTAATTCGCGTGTTACAGAGTTGAGTGGATCTGCTAATTCTGCTGCAATTACGTCTATTAACTTGCGTAATTGTTGAAGAATTTGCTCAAGCAATGATTCATTGCAATCGACCACTATAGTCATTCTAGAGATGCTTTCATCATCCGTACAACCGACACTTAAGTTATCAATGTTGTAGCCTCTGTTTGCAAATAGTCCAGCAACCCTAGTCAAAACACCATAGCGGTTATGTACTAACAGAAATATAGGATATTTTTTTGAGTTCATAAAACTATCTACCTTATAATTATATCATTAATTGTACCATTTGGTGGTATCATTGGAAATACATTTTCGTCCTGATCTAATATACAATGAATTAAAACAGGCTTTTTAGAGGTCTGACGCGCTTTCTGCAGCGCTTTTTGTAGTTCATCTATAGTGTGCACACTAAAACCAAATGCGCCAAATGCACAAGCCAGGTCGACATAATTTGTTTTGCGATTCAGAGTGGTCTGCGAATAGCGTCCGCCATAAAACATGGTTTGCCACTGTCTTACCATGCCAAGTGCATTGTTATCTAAAACTATAACTACCACTTGTAGGTTATACTGGGCACATGTTGCTAATTCGTTCAAATTCATGTGAAAACTACCATCACTTGTAAACAACACAACCCTTTGATTATTTAACGCAATGCAAGCGCCTATGGCAGCACCCATTCCATATCCCATAGTTCCAAGACCACCACTCGTTAGAAATGCGCGTGGTTTGGTAAATCCATAGTATTGTGCCGTCCACATTTGATGTTGTCCGACATCGGTTGCAACAGGCGTTTCTCCCAGCACATTTTGTACAGATTCTATTATATCTTTTGGTGTTAGTTTGTTAGCAGATTTGCATAACAAATTTGCTTTAGAATTTTTAAGTTCATATATATGGTTTAACCATGTGTCCTTTGCTTTAATCTGCATATTATCTATGAGCGTTTCTAGGATCTCCCTCACATCACCTATAATATACTCGTCGACTTTAATATTTTTATTAATTTCCGCTCTGTCAATATCAATTTGCAAAACCTTGCAATGTTGCAGAAATTTTTCTTTATTTCCAGTAGCTCTGTCTGAAAATCTAACACCTATAGCTATTAATAAATCACATTCAGATAAGGCTTTAGTCGCGGCATAGCGTCCATGCATTCCAGCCATACCTAGGGCTAGTTTGTGATCATATGGAATTGCTGTAACACCCATTAGACTAGTAGCGACAGGTGCGTTTAATTTTTCAGCGAAATCAACTAGCGCATTGCTCCCGCCTGAGATTACTACACCACCACCTGCATATATATACGGCCTTTTAGCATCTCTTAATAAAGATATAGCAGAAGCTACATTAATTTTGTATGATTTTAATGGAGGTTTAAATTCACAACAATCATCATATTCCACAACCTCTTGTTGAATATCTTTTGGTATATCAATTAACACAGGGCCAGGCCTGTCAGATGATGCTATGTAAAATGCTTCATGAACGATGCGTTTAATATCTTTAGCGGAGCGCAGTGAATAGTTATGTTTAGTAATTGGCATTGTAATACCTACAATATTAACTTCTTGGAAAGAATCCTTTCCAATTAAACTAGTTGAAACGTTACCAGTGATAGCAATTAAGGGCACACTATCTAGAAAGGCATTAGCAATTCCTGTTACTAAGTTTGTAGAACCAGGGCCAGATGTTGCAATAATAACACCTGGCTCTCCTGACATCCTAGCATATCCGTCTGCAGCATGCGTGGCCCCTTGCTCGTGCGCGGTTATATAGTGAGTAATTTTGTCAGTGTTTTTGTATAATTCGTCATAAATATCTAAAACGCTACCGCCAGGATAACCGAATATTTTACGAGCTCCCAAAACTATTAGTTCGCGTATTAGTATTTGTGCCCCCGTTAATTTCATGATCCCTCCAAAAACTACAAAAATTAATGTAAATTAAAAAAAGACTCCTCTGCTTGTGCCTAGGAGCCTTTAGTAAATCAAACTTTAACTAATTTTTCAGGCCTCGTTAGGCATTAGAAATGTTTTCTTGCCAAGGAGGACAAGAATTATAACTAAAATGACTATAGAGACTATGCTGAAAAACAATGCAAACATGTTAAAATTATTATACCTTAATTTTTAAAAAAGATCAACTAAAACAAGCGGCATCAGGTTAGTAAAAATAAAGTAATTAAGATTTTTGCCTTAACATATCAAAAAAACAAAGGATTTAAGGTTGTTAATAAACTGGATATGTTGGATTAATGTTCTTTGTTATGTCTAGAAAAAATTGCAAGTTCCAGTGTTTTAATTCATTTGAATTAGTGACAAATGGCAGCACATCTTGTTTCGCAAGATCAATATCAACTGATGTAAAATGTTCGTTTAGTAAATTTATTAGACTAGTGCGAACTAAATCAAAATTGCTATCAATGAAACCAGAATTAACGAGTTTTGCTTTCAAATAAGGCATATTAACAGCTGAGTTTTGTGAAATATAAAAAATGTAATCATAGAGATCTCTCCCCTTTATGCGATTTTTCCAGGCGCGACAGAGAACAGCGTGTAATTTGCCAGCAAATAGCGTTGGCATATCATGGAGTTTAATCTGATAAAATGAAGGAAAAAACTTATTTTTGTTTTCAAATGTTGCAAAACCAGGAGTATTTAAATCCACATCAATTTTTATTTTTATAACTTCCTCAGGATGCACAGCTTTTAAACTGCGTGTGTTAGGATAGAAGAGTGAAAGATTCTCTTTTAAATTGCCCGTTAAAAATGCGCTTGCTATAGCTGGGTTAAATGGATTAGTTTTAGGTTCAGCCTTAAAGTTTAAACCTATCGCGCAGAGCTCGTTTTCTACGAAGGGTAGATAGTGACTTAAGTTAAAATTTAAATCAGCTAAAACAAGTGAGAAGTCCAAATCCTCCGAAAATCGTCTGAGAGCATAGAAAATACGCAGGGCTGTGCCTCCATGAAAGGCAGCCTTTTTGAAAAAGCGAGCCCTGGACAAGCCACATAATATAACTTCTTGTGTGATTTCTTTTAAGGCATTTTTTGCATCTTTCAAAGATTCAATTTTATATTTATGAAGCATTTGATCTAAAAGAGTTTGCAAATAGCACCTCCGTCTTCGACAAATTTCGTGAGAAGTTTAAGTGATGTTGAATTGTAAAGTGGTGCAAATTTGCGGATATCCGCAAATTTGAGTTTTTTGAATTCATCTAAATCGATTCTTAAATCATCAAACAACATTTCTCGTAAATCTCTTAACGATCTAACAGGCGAGAGCGAATATAATTTATCACATAGTGCCTTTTCAGGCGATGCTATTTGGTATGAATAATCGTGACTTTCGGCTAATCGAATTTCAACACCAATATTGTATACAGAGGATGGGACATCTCTGTATGTGAAAGTTCCAAAAGCATTGGTATATAGTTTTGTTTTGTTTTTTAAAAAAGTAGCAGATGTATAGGTATTATAGACAGTCTCAGGAATCATCGAATATGTATATAGAGCATAGTCAAAAGAAAGATAGGAAGGGCCATAAATCAGTCCCGCTAAATATTCACCAGCTATTTGTGAGTCACTCTCATAAAGACCTCTCCTTATTTGGATTAGTCGTCTAGACTGAACATCACGTCTGATTTTGCCTTTCACATCTGTGAAATTATGATATTTTAGAATTAAATCGTCAAATGTAAAAACCATAGTTTACCTATTACTTAATTATATCAAACCGCACACAAAAAATCAACAAGTTTGAAAAATGTAAAAGGTTTATACTAAAAAATTACAAATTATAATGATTATTAGTGCCAGTTGGTTTTAATTTAAAAAACCATCTGGATAAAATCAACAAATATTTTCAATAATTAAATTATGAAAGTTGAATTTGGAATTTGTTTGTGAGTTTATTTTATTTAAAAAAACACACTATTGGATGAAATATGCAAATTTTCACAAGAAGTCAAATTTTAAATTCCGAAGTTAAACCAAACCGGTGCTAAAATCAAAAACGCGTAGAGAATCTGAAGCATAAATATTTTTTGTAAAATTTTTCAAATTTTAGGGCTTTATCATTCTTAGTTTTATGCTTGTTTGTTGAGTTTTATTCGTTTTATATTATTTTTATTGATTTATACCTTACTATGAGAATTAACTCAAGAAAAATATGCCGTGGTAAGCTGTTATTGTTTATCTTTAATAATAAATTATGGTATAATAAGGTTATGGAAAATCAAAACTTGGAATGGAAAGAAGTTTGGAAAGACGACTGCCTTAAAACGCTTTGTGCATTTGCCAATACTGACGGCGGAACAATGGAAATTGGTCGTAATGACAAAGGCGTTGTTGTTGGAGTTAAGGCCGCAAAGAAATTATTGGAAGATTTGCCAAATAAAATAGCCCAAACACTCGGCGTTATAGCCAAAATTAAATTGCAAAAAGACATTATTTCAATCCATGTGCCTGCTTATACCAACGCAATCTCTTATCACGGGAAGTTTTATAAACGGGTTGGTTCTACCACACAGGAAATTATCGCATTGACATTAACAGAATTTATTTTGAAGAAGCAAGGCAGAACTTGGGACACTTTAACCGAAGATACAGCCACCATAGAGAACCTTGATATTGTTGCGATAGAAGTGTTTAAAAAAAAGGCACAAAAGGCAAGACGTTTGCCGCCCGATGACATTTTGTTGTCTACCCCGAAATTGCTGGATAAATTGTTACTCTTTGACAAAAACAAAAAACTTGTAAATGCTGGACTTTTATTGTTTGGCGAAAACCCCGAAAGATACGCCATTGGTGCATTCGTAAAAGTTGGGGAATTTGCTGAACACGAAAATTTATTATTTCAAGACGAATTTCACGGGGCTTTAATTAGATTGCCCGATGAAATATCAAAAACGATTTACCATAAATATTTTAAGGTTCTCGTTTCGTATGAAGGCATTATGAGAGTTGAAACAGAAGCTGTTCCACAAGAAGCATTAAGGGAAGCAATATTAAATGCCATTATTCACAACGATTATAAAACGGGCATTCCAATTCAAATTAAAATTTATGAAGACAAAATCATAATCTACAATTGCGGAAAACTGCCTGATGATTGGACAATAGACACACTTCTATCTGCTCATAAATCACATCCAAGAAATCCGCTTATTGCAAATACATTTTTTCGTGCGGGTTTCATTGAAAGTTGGGGTCGTGGTATAGAACGAATGAACGAAATTTGCGATAACGAAAATTCCCCACGCCCAAGATTTGAGGTTCACGGCAATGACTTTGCGATTATATTTAACTTTTGTGATAAATATATCCAATTATTGTCACAGGGCGAGCCAATAAACGCTACTGTAAACACTACTGTAAACACTACTGTAAAACTAACAAAAACTCAAAAACAAATACTTAATTCAATATCTCAAAACAATGCAATTACAACAGCAGAATTATCGAGCCAATTATCTTTGCATATTGTTTCAATAAAAACTGCAATAAAAAAGCTACAAGAGTTAGGGCAAGTCAAACGCATTGGAAGTGATAAGACAGGGCATTGGGAAATTGTAAAATAATTTCCGTTGTTTTTCGGGTGGTTTAATACCCGAATTTTTACAACATTGCGAATATATCCCAAGTTTACCACTTGTTTTGAGAACTGTATAATTATAGTACCCAAATTTTTCATTTCCACACGTAAGATCCACATGAGGGGCTGAAACGGACGTTACTATGAGAATTAACTCTTAGAGATTGTTAGATAATTAACTCTTGATTGTTTTGCTTCTCTGTGTTATAATTATCATGTATAATTTTAATACTATAAATTGATATATTAAAACATTCTGCAACCTGTGGTTTTTATCTTTTATGTGACGTGACGTTTGCTAGCTAATTTCAAAACAAGTTTCTTTTGTCACTCACTATCACTCTTCAGTCGCATGCTAGGCAGATGTGGGTTCGTCAGTTTCTTTATAAACAAGCCTTAAGAAGTTTGAGATAAATTAAAAGAAAAACAACCACAAAAATAGATTTTTGATATACATGCCAGTATGCAATTGACAATATTAAAAAAGTTGCAAATAACGAGATTACTTAAGGAGAATAATATAGGCTAGTGAAAACATTTTTTATGGACACATTTGACAGGAAGAAAATACACGTTTGTGTATGGGATGATGTTTCTGTCATAAAAGGATGCGTGGTGATTAGTCATGGTATGGCTGAACATGTTGAAAGATATAACGATTTTGCGCTATTTTTAAACGATAAAGGATATGTTGTAGTAGGTGATGATCATCGTGGCCATAAACATAATTCTGCGGGCGCAAAGGGAATGGTCGAGGGGGATTCTTTCTTCCAGACTGTCCGCGACATGAAGGATGTAGTTGATATGTCCAAGCAAAAGTATTCTCAAAATGTCGTTTTACTAGGGCATAGTTATGGTAGTTTCTTGAGCCAAAGGTTTATAGAACTCTATTCTCAAGACATAAATGGTTGTATTTTGTCTGGTACTGCATATATGATTTCGCCATTAATATCTTTTGGAAAAAAGGTAGCTAACTTTCAAAACGTTCTTTTTGGTCCTGATAAAATTGCATATTTTATAAACACCTTAAGTTTTGGTTCGTATAACAAGCAATTTAAGAGTGAGGGTTTAGAATTTGCATGGTTATCTAGAGACAAGAATCAAGTTTTGAAATATATAGATGATGAATATTGTGGTTATGAGATGTCACTAGGTTTTTACAAGTCTTTTTTTAAAGGACTTTTAGCAACTCACGCAAAAGAAAGGACAGGCGTTCGTAAGGATTTGCCTATTTTGATTGCAGTTGGCGGTGATGATCCAGTTTCAAACAAAGCATCACTCGCATATAAACTAGAGGATCAATACAAAAAAGTTAACAAATTAAATAAAGTAGAAATCAAAGTTTATGATGGTGCACGTCATGAAATTTTAAATGAAACAAACAGAGATGAAGTTTATGCAGATTTTCTGACATTTATAGAAAAATGCACACAAGGCTTTCAAACATCAGTTTAGATTTATTAAGCTTTTACCTTGAGGTTTGTGTAAAAATATATGAAAGAAATATGATGCTATCTAAAGCATAATTAGTTTGTATTAAACTGACGAGATTGTATAATTTAATTTTACAAACAAAGTGATGATTTGTATAACTAAAAATGGAGCGTTAAATGAAATTAAACGTAAAAAAAAGAAAAATTAATATACTTTTGTTGCTTTCATTGTTTATACTAGTGATGGTAATGGCTTTGTCCGCATGCAATGATAAAGAGTCAACACATAAAGGAAGAATAGAGATAAACATCAATAATTTAGATGATCTAAAAGCAATAAATGACAAATTGGGAAGTGACTACAATGAGGCACTCTTCAGACTAAACAATGATATTATAGTAGATATTGCAGATTCATGGCAACCTATAGGTTACGATATTGATAATTCATTTAGAGGTACATTTGATGGAAGAGGATCCGATGGCGCAAATCATAAGATAACCATAATAGCAGAAGCAGGGGTGCAGAGTAACTATAACCACTTTGGTTTGTTTGGTTATTTGTATGGTTCAACTATAAAAAATCTATCGTTAGATATAAATTATACAATTGAAACATTTAATGAAATAACATACGTAGGTGGTCTTGCTGGATATGCGTTTGGAAGAGTAACACTCGAAAACATTGAAGCAACAGGATTATTAGAACCAATTCCAGCGCGGCAGTTAACTCCATCTGGTGGAGGACTAGTTATAGACAAGCAAGTGTTTGTTGGAGGCCTTATTGGATATGGTATAGGCGAGTTTTCAATCAAAGATATAGATTCAACCATAGATATAGAAGTAAAAGAAGAATATGTTAATACTCCTGAGTATTCACAAAACAACTCATTTGAAAAGGCATATGTAGGTGGAATAGTGGCTTACTTGAGAACCCCAGACATATCCACCACTAATGCTGTCCGAAATAGAATTGAAGATATAAAGGTGAATTCAAATATAGAAGCCGAAGCACTTAATGTTTATGCGGGTGGTGTGGTTGGAGTTGTCTACAATTCTGATATTTTGACATTAGATATAGCGGAGGGCGGCAATAATATACTCAGGGCAAAAGGTGATAATCATACCTATGTAGGCGGAGGATTTGGTCTAATCGATAATTGTACAGTAACCAGACTGTATACAAAATTAACGATCAAAATAGAGTCAGTGGGTGGGACAAATTCATCAAGAAGTTTTGGTGGTGTAGCAGGATATATTACCAACCAGACACTATTAAAAGATGTGGAATTTAATGCAGATATTCACACCGAAGTTAGTGCTGATTCACAAGCATATGGAGGTGGTATCGCAGGCACCCTTAGCAATTCAACAATTAAAGCCACCAAAGTGGGTTTAGATGGGGATTATGGTTTTATAATAAACAACATGAAAGGCACAGCTGATGATTACTATTCTTTTTTTATAGAGGGATCGCGCAAAAGTTATATGTTAACCAATTATGCAGGGTTAGCGGGGCGTATTCATGGTAAATCTGTCATAGATGTTGTTACTGTTAATTTCCGTGCATATCAAGGTATAGTAGTCGAAATCTCATCATCTATCGATGTTGAAAAAGATGATAATGATGATCCGATAAATGTTACAACAAAAGATACGCCTACTATAACTGACGCGAAATATTATGTTGATAAAATTGTAGCTAAAGTATACGAAGATAAAACAGCGGAGTCTGAACGCGTTGAAAAGTATATATGGAACAAAATTGGTACAGAAATAGAAGAAGAATCTGGTGAGGAACCCGGAGAAGATTAGTAAGCAAATTGTTCTTCGCATGCTAACTAAAGCACTTCGATTTATGCCACGCAAGAATTATCATTAGATTAAGACTCACTGTTTCTTTGTGTGATAATTGTGTCTAAAATAGTTTTATAACTATCCTTCTTTAATTATGCAACGAGGGTTAGAGAATTTATTAAGTAGTGGTATTCTGTATAGTTTACGTCTTTTGAAATAAAGTCATGCAAAACTTTAGCGTCCAAATGATGCTATATAGATTTGATCTTCATAGCAAAACCTGAGAGGCAATACTATGGCTTTGTAAAATCTATTAACATTCATTAATTGACACTGAAAAATAATTAATGTATAATAAACGTACTAAAATTTCAGAAAGTATTTATAATTCTATAACGGCATTTGTAAATACAAAAAATTTCTAAGAATCTTATTTCAAAAAAAAATCTTATTTCAAAAAAAAATCGTGAATTATGAATTAATCCATAGTTCACACAAAAATTTTAAAAATTCCTAAATTCCAAAAAAACATCACAGAGAGAAAAAGATGAAAATTAAACTAAGAGAAAATATTATAGAATTTCAAGACGACATGACTTTACTAGCCATTGCTAAAAGCATAAGTGATAGTTTTGCTAAAACCGTTATAGCGGCCAAAGTAGATGGCACACTAATGGATCTAAATACTAAATTAAAAAAGGACGCCGAAGTAGAGTTCATAACATTTAAAACAGAAGAAGGCAGGCGTATATACAGGCATAGTGCGGCACATATACTAGCTCAGGCAGTAAAACGCATCTTCCCAACTGTAAGGGTTGCAATTGGTCCTGCTATAGAAAATGGGTTTTATTATGATTTTGATTTTAGAACTAATATAACGCAGGATGATCTAGTCACAATTGAAAAAGAGATGATTAAAATAATTAAAGAGGATATTCCAATTATTAGAGAGCCCAAATCACGAAAAGAGGCATTGAAATTTTTCTTTGATTATCAAGAATCATACAAAATAGAACTTATAAATGAATTACCAGCCGATGCACAAATAACTGTGTATAGGCAGGGTGATTTTGTGGATTTATGCAAGGGACCACATGTGCCAAGCACAGGTTATATAAAGGCTGTGAAATTAACCTCTTTAACAGGTGCTTACTGGCGAGGCGATGAGCAAAACAAAATGCTTACGAGAATATATGGTACAGCATTTGATAAAAAAACCGACCTGGAAGCATACCTACTCCAATTAGCAGAAGCAAAGATGAGAGATCATAACAAGCTTGGCAGAGAATTAGGTTATTTTATGACTGATGAATGCATAGGTCAGGGATTACCATTACTCATGCCAAAGGGTGCTAAACTTTTTAAAATTCTGAACCGTTTTATAGAAGATGAAGAAGAAAAACGTGGATATCTTTTAACTAAAACTCCTTTTATGGCAAAGAGCAAGTTGTACAAGATGTCTGGTCATTGGGAACATTATAAAGATGGGATGTTTATAATTGGCGATCCAGAAAAAGACGCAGAAGTATTTGCACTTAGACCAATGACATGTCCATTTCAATACACCATATATAATAACGGACTTAAGTCGTACAGAGATCTACCAATTAGATATGGCGAGACCTCATCTCTCTTTAGAAACGAGTCAAGTGGCGAAATGCATGGACTTATAAGAGTTAGACAATTTACGATAAGTGAAGGTCACATAATTTGCATGCCCTCACAGCTCGAATCCGAGTTTAAGGGTTGTTTAGATTTGGCGCAATATGTGCTTAATTGTTTGGGGCTCTTAGAAGATGTATCATTTAGATTTTCTAGATGGGATGAAAAAGACAATGCAAAATATATTAATGATCCTGTTGCATGGGAATATGCAGAAGGCGAAATGAAAAAGATACTAGATAATATAGGCCTAAAATACACAGAGAGTATAGGAGACGCAGCTTTTTATGGTCCAAAACTAGATATTCAAATAAAAAATGTTCATGGCAAGGAAGACACACTTATTACTATACAGATAGATATGTTTTTATCTGAAAGATTTGATATGTCCTATATTGATGAGAACGGAGATAAAATCAGACCATACATTATTCATAGAACTTCCCTTGGTTGTTATGAGAGGACTATGGCTTTGCTCATCGAAAAGTATAAAGGTGCTATGCCTTTGTGGTTTGCACCAGATCAAATTCTGGTAATGAGTTTAACAGATAGGACTGCTGACTATGTAGCTGCGATAGCAGAAATTCTTCGAAAATCAGGATTTAGAGTCAAAACCGATACAAGAAATGAGAAGATAGGATATAAGATTAGAGAAGGCCAAATTGAAAAAATACCATACATGTTAATTTTAGGCGACAAGGAAAAGAATGATAATATGCTCTCTGTTAGATCACGGTCAAGTGGGGATCTGGGAACAATGACACTAGAGGAGTTTGTTACAAAACTGAATAAAGAAATAGATGAAAAGGTATGTAAATAATAAATTTTACATTAAAACTTTTCTAAACTAACAGACACACATGATTTTTTGTCAATATAGGCTGCACAGATCACATGGGTTCTGGTATTTGAAATCTTTACACGTGCACAAAACTCTACTATAGTGAGGAATCTAAAATCAATGATGGCGACATTTTTAAGGCAGGCATCCTTATTTCTACGATAGTTTAAAACCTGCCATGCTACAACAGGTGTCTTATTAACACACATAACAATATTTTTTAACGTACACTATTTGAAAACCCATATTGTAAAATGTATGGTACGCAAAATAGTAAATTTACAGGTTAAAATGCTGTTCTATGTTTTGTGTAAAAAAAATAGTGATTTGGTGTAGATGCGGATTGTGATGAAGACTAATAAAATTTAAAAAACTCCAACGAAAAGGTTATAGCAAAATTAACTTTTAGTTTAATAAAAATCCTATTTTGAAATTTCTTACATTTTGAAAAAAGGCAATAACTATTGCATTTTTTTACATAATGTTATATAATATTTAAGTGCTGATTTTAAAATTGCTATAACTCTATTTTTAAGTTGCATAAGACTTTTAAAATTCTAGATATGTTACTTAATGAGCAGTTTTAAAAATACAGATGCATATACTGGGTAAACATGCGAAATTTTGCTGAACAGGCACGAATTGTTAAGACTATTATTTATTTATTAGTTTCGTGGGCATTATGTGCCGCGATACTTCTTGTCGTTTATTTACCACTATTGTTACCTGATCTGGAATTAACCGGAAAAATTCTAGAAGTAGAAATACTCGCGAAAATTTCAGAGAGATTCACTAGCGATATGTTTATGAAAATAGGTTTCGGAGCAGTCGTTGGAGTGATATTATTTGCATTGCCAATTATAGTTTTAGTGTTAGTTTTAAAAAAGAAGTTTGCGCCAAGTCCTTTTCCAGATGGCATAGATAAACGCAAATTTAAATTAAAGGATCACTACATTTTAGATCAACTCTTGGATTTTTTCTTTAGTGGTGGTTTGACTCTTGCAAGGGGTTATGATGCCGAAGAAGTGTTTACCGCTAATGGTGTTCATTTTGCTTCAATACGTTTTAAAAAAGGCTCTATTTATGTATTAATTGATCATGAATATGTCAAATCTGGGCAGCGCCCCGATCGGAGTGGATATATACCCATAGATCAAGTTGCAAATATTCAATCGGCTAAGGACAAGATCTATGCTGCATACTTGTCTTGTTTTAAACAAAAACCTCAAAATCCAAAACCACGCACAGCATCGCGATAAGTGCTAATAAATCACATAATCTAATTAAAAATGGTTAAGCGCGATCAGATTTTAATAAATCCCCGCGCTTTAATAACAGTCAGAAGGTTCATTTATTAATGAGAAACCAATTTAAGTCATCTAGTGTCTTTCGTTCGCAGGACGCGGATCCTCAATGCGAGACCAAACCATATAAATACCAAAACCAATATTTTAATGCTAAAACTGAAATAAAAAATAGTACTAAAAACTTTATTAGTATTCTTTTAATTTTGTTTGCAACTCTTTTGCTCTTAGGTTTTTGTTTAATCGCATTATATGCACCAGATAATTCTTTAACTGAAGTTACAATCAAGGTAGAGAATAATACATGTAAAATACGCTTTAATGATTTAACTAGTGTGGGGGATGCGGAAGAGAGTGGTGATTTTTCTAATTTAAAAGGAACAGATATTTTTTCTATAATATCAAGGCCAGCGATGTTTGCGACATTCAATGTTAAAACAGAAGACGAAAATGTTGCAATATATAAAAATGGCATTTTATATGGTTTAAGAATTGGTGCAACTCAAGCCATAGTCCTTGCAAACGATGGCAGAGAGGTTGGTACATTTAACATAGAAGTTACAGATGAAAAGGGGCGTCTCTATTATGATGTTACCTTTTTGGATGCCAAAGGAGAGGGGAGTAATGTGGTATACAAAATATTGTCAGGTAAAACACTAAAAGAATCTGAACTGCTACTGCCACTGCTGCCAACCAAACCTGGATATAATGCCACAGAGTGGCAGCTAAACAATGTTAAATTTGATCTAAATGTTGTCATTAAGGACGATCATGTAATTAAACCAGTGTGGAGTGAAACCTCGGTAATATTAACATCCTCAAGCATAGAGCTAAATGGAACGTATGGCAGTTGGTTTGAATCTGATCTCAAAGAATATGTGAATGACAAACATGACAAAAACAGATTCATATTTACTATTGATAATACCGAAAAATTACCTGACGAGCTAAATTGGTCTCAAGATGGTTTATTGCAGGGTAGCCCTGTCACCTTAAACATTGACAATGGGACTAATTTGCCTTTTGTGTTTTTAGTTAAAATAACTGATAGTGCAAACATGAACACAAACACGCTAGAAGTTCGTTTTCTAGTAGAAAAGCGTACAATTTCCGCAATATTTATTGAAGGAGATAGTCTAGTATATAATGGTGACGATCAGACAATAGATGCAGCTCTTGTAGGGGTTGCAGATGCAGATTTAGAGGCCGTCGCTCCTTTAATTGGATACAGCAAATCGGGGATTTCACCACCTACTAATTCGGTTTTACATGCTGGAACTTATGTTGCAACTATAAATGGTTTGATGGGTACTAAAAGCGATTATTACACCCTAAAGGATGTCGTTACAAAAACTTTTAGTGTGGCACCTACACAAGCGACGTTAGTTTTTACTAACATCCACGGTGAACAAATATCATCGTTTGAAACTCAATACATTGGTGGATTTGTAGATGTATATGGAAAGGTTGTGAATCTATATCCAGGTGACGAATGTGAAGTAATAATGTCATATTCAGATATGCCGGTAGAAGTAGGTGTTTATACTGCACATATCGAATCAATAACTAATCCTAACTACTATATTGAAAATAATAACCAAAGTTGTACAATTACTATAATCAGAGCAAATTTAAATATTGAATGTGATAATTTTCAGATTTCGTATGGCACGTCACGTCAGGGCATTTATTATACATTTTATCTTGACTATTATAGTCCTCTAGAAACACCAGAAATGATTAATGTGTTAAATCAGTACGTAATAAATGAGGCATTAGACGAATGTGGAGAATACTATTGGACACTAGATCCTAACATCGAAAAAGAGCAAACAGAGGGAGTATTTAGAAATTTCACAATAAAATCCATAAAGCCTGGTCTTTTTACTGTAGTGCGGCGCTCTGTTACAATAAGAAGTTTAGAAGGAATGTCCTTCAAAAAAGAGTATGATGGGAATGCTTTTCTTTATCCCTTATCTCTTGAGGCGACATACGATGTGCAAACCGATGAAAAAGATGAAAATGGGATTTTGATAACAGAGACAGAAATTGGTTTTCATATTATTATTATTATTGGAGGAGAGGAAAACCCACAGATAAATGTAGGTGTGTACAAAGATTATGAATTATATGTTGAGGGTGAAAAAACTTTTCTAAACAATTATATTTTTTCTTTACCTGTATGGTATACTATCGAAATTCAAAAGCGCATTATATCTCAAAATTCGCACCTAGTAGGTGTTGAAGTTCGCAGTAAAACCCTAGCCGAACTCGGACAAATTTTTTCTAGTGAAGCATTGTTGTATCTGAATGATCCAGCTGTTGATAATTTGGCTATTGACGTTGTAAACTATGACGCAAGATTTAATTTTGATGGATATAGTTCAGAAAATTTACCAGAAGTTGGCCAATATGAAGTAAGAATCAGATTAGTGCTGAGTGAAGCAGACAGCAAAAATTTTGAATTTAAGTTTTTGGTGGAAATTGGCGAAGATGAAATAGAATACACAGAATACTTTACAGCATATGGATATGTTACAGAATAACAAGATCAAGCAACACTTAACTAATTAAATTTTTTAGTTTTTACTAAAGTTTTTTATTATTGATATGGGGGAACGAAAATAGAGGTTTATTAATGGTAAAGAAGCTGCTATTATTACCGATAAAATCGTAAATCCAAGTATGATGCCTTGTGCTGCGGGATTAATAGAAAAAAAGACTAAATCCGAGTTTATCCTGTTGACAAAGGTCAAATTAATTTCTCGCATTGTTATAAAACTTAATGGAATTGATAATACATAGGAAATAATTGATGTCAAAAAAATCTGTAAACCGAATATTAATGAAATATTTCCATTACTTGCACCCATAGTTTTTAGTACGCCAATTTTATAATTATTCTTTTTAATTGTTAAAATTGCAAACAGGAACATTGCTGAAAAGCTGACGCAGATGATTATTGCTTCTACTATCCGCGAAAAATCTTTAACATCATTTAAATAATAATCGGCATCTCTTATAAGCAACCCATATGAGGTATAGTCAGTATATCCTTCATAATAATAGTAGGGGTTCTCTGAATAAAATGAGTCAGAATGCGTGATAAATTCGAAATTTTTTAAAGTGGCTCTGTTTGCTTTCCAATCAGTGCCTAGTGATAAATAAATTTGTCTGAATTCTCCATTGCTCATATAAAAATCATCTTCGTTTGGTGTATAGCAATATAACACAGGCTCAGTTAAACCCTCAACAACAACACCTAGAATTCTATGAGAAAAACCTATAAGATAACTACGTTCAATACTTGTATCATAAAAACAATCGAGTCCAGAAACAAAATAATTTTCCAAAAAAAGCAGCGCTATCTCTTCATTAACATTTTCAAGGGCTGTACGCATTAAATAAGCGACTGTTGACATGTTAACAAACACACCTCGTTCCTGTTCGTAGTTTTCGACTGTCGACAAAAATTTGGTGTTTTCAAGATTAACATACTTTGCCTTTTTAATGTTTGTGTTTGTAGTTGTCTGGGTTGAATTATTAACAAAATAGCATTTAAATAATGAGTCATATTGATTTTCTTTGGCTACAAGTTCAACGAATTCAGGGTAGCAGAAAATCACCTGCAAACTTGTCAGATAAGTTTCTTCAAATTGGTGTGAGTTTCTGTCTTTGTCTATATAAGAATATCTTGTATAGTCACTTTTTAATATACCACTAACATTCAACACAAGGCCTGTGTCTTGATCAATTAGTTTCGCACCAACTATGCTTGTCATATCACCATTGAAGAGTTTGTAATAAAGCAAGTTGTTTGCCATATAATCGTATATTAAAATTTCATTTGTTTTTTGTGGTTTTTGCCCATATAACAATTGAAGATGAAAACTTGAAAAATCATCTACAGCTATCATTTCTCTAAAACCGCGAGCATAAAATTGAAAGGCTGTTTGATCGGTATAAATAAAATCAGATGTAAAATCATGCAAATTTTTTTCGAAGAAAAAGGAAGGATAATATGTTGCTTTGTCTGTAGCGATGCTTTTTAATTTTGCTATATCGGCCATATTTGCTTTTTCGTAAAAGACAACAGGCCCATTTTCAATATACTTTTCATTAGTGTACGGATCAACTTCTTCACGTGGATAATCGATGTATTTTGCGAGCTGCAGGACGTAATGATTGTTTGATTTAAGTGTGTTTATAAAAGCATCTTCTTTGTTGTACTGCAATAAGGACAAGAACACCACAGATAGAGCTATTGTTGCGGCAAACAAGAAAATAATAACTAAATTACTTAACAACCCTTTAATATAAATATCCTTTACTAATAGCATAGTGTCTGAATGATATTCGAGTTTTTCGTTTTTTTGTTCCCATAATAGATAGTTTATTGCTTATGCAAGGTTGGGAGTCATTGTTGTTTAGCAATTCATCACTTATAATAATCCCATCATTCAATGTGATAATTCTATCTGCAAAATCGCGAGCAAAATCCTTGTCATGAGAAACAACTATTACTAAACGCATCTTTGCAACTTCTTTGAATATTTCGTAAATTTCATTTGATGCTTTACTATCAAGATTTGCAGTTGGTTCATCACAAAGAATAATCTTACTATCTTTTGCTATAGCACGCGCTATTGCTATCCGTTGTTGTTGTCCACCACTCAAAGAATTTATCATGCGATTAGCTAGGCCATCCATCCTTACAAATTTTAATGCCTCCATGGAACGACTGGTGGTATCCGCCTTTATTTTGCCCTGCAAGCGACAGGCTAACCCTATATTTTCTAAAACCGAATAATCTTTCAACAAATTGAAATCTTGAAAAATCAAACTTATGAAGGAACTTCTATAAAAATTAAAATCTTTTACTTTGAAATCTGTTAATAAATCACCATTAATGCTGATATCTCCAGAAGTTGGCTTGTCAATCCCCGCTATAAGATTCAAAAACGTTGTTTTCCAGAGGCACTTTTCCCAACAATACTTACTAAACCACGCTCAGGAAAACTAAGTGTTACCCCATTAAGTGCCTGAACTGTGTTACCGGTTTTTTTGTTAATAATGTATTCCTTTCGCAGATTTGTTAATGCTATCATAGATCGCCTTTATATAAAGATATGAGAATTAGTCCTTGTTATGAAACTGTAGGAGATACAGATTTTTTTATTCACCATATTGCCACTCTACATTATATCTGTCAAACTCTGAATAATCATCCAATTCATACTTGGTAGCAGGATGTGGGGAGATCATGACTGTCCAACCTGCCATTTCTGTCGCTTCAATGTGACATAAGCCAAAGGTATGGCCTAATTCATGCAACGCTGTATGTTTTTTATATTGTAAATTCTTAGAATCTAGAGCACTCTTAACATAAGTTATTGTAGATCCACTTATTACTCCTGTGGTTGCGCTAAAACGTGTGGTGTTATATGCATTCGTTCCATCGCTGTAAGTGCTAACTATGGAATACTTAAATGAACTATTTGACGCTGTTGTAGTGGTTATTGTTATTGTTGATGTTAAAGTGTTGGCCTTAGCTATGGCATATTCCGAAATAGTTTTATAACTTCCAGCTACAGATGAAGGGATATAATAACTTATCGTTCCATATGGCAGATGTCTTATTGCACCGCTTTGAGTTTTGTTATAAGCCTTGGCCTCCCCATAGTCCTTAACCGCCTGCCTTTTTCGCGCTTCCGTCGGATTGCATGCAGATAAGATCATCGCAAGAAGCAAAACACATAATATGATAGTTAAGAAAGTTGCTGTTTTTTTGTGCAGTTTGCATGTTTTGTAGTCACATTATCAGTCATTACTATTATTCCTTAGCGCAGGTCGCCACCCATAATACCCAAGTTTGACACTTGTTTTGAGAATTGTTTAATTATAGTACCCAGATTTTTTGGAAGTTTTTAAATTTTTATGTAAACTCTTAAATAAGTCAAAGATTTTGATTTTTTTGAAACAAGATTCTTAGAAAATTTTCGTGTTTATAACTTTTATTAGGGAATTATAAATGCCTTCTAAAATTCCATTTGCATTGAAAAAAAAGATTTCTAAAATTTCAATAGCTTTATTATATAGTTTCTTTCGCAGGTTGTCAACACCTAAATCTGTTTATATCCAATATATCCAAATTTGCGTGTATTTCCATCCACGAGTTGTAAAAACTGTTGTTTTTTGGTAGTTTTAATATTAATTCTGCATATTCAATGTGACTTTTTTGATTATTGCCAAACAACCGATGGTTTTTTTGCATGACAAGGTATGAGATATTCATATCGCATCCACTCGAATGGTTTAACCTTGTCATAAAAAAGAAGTTGGTTATAATTTAAATCAAAAAAATCGCATGCTAGACTTGATTAACAGTCTTCATTTAAAAATAATCATCAATATGCGGTTTTATCACATTCCAACCCTTTAATGGCTTCTTTTATTCAAGATTTAATTTTGATAGAAACAAATATAAATTGGGCACAGCCGAAAACCTACCTATTTAATGATGCAATGATCTGCCTGGTAAATTACATTTGATTTTTAAAGTTTACTGTCGTTTAGCAATTTTGTTTAATATTTTAATTTCACTTTGTTCATTTTTTAATTATTCCCTTGCTAAAGCAGAGTTGCTTATCATAGAATGTTGCTCCATGCTTTAGAATTAATTACCAAGTTAGTTTAATTATTGAAAATTTTATTCGATCGAATGCAAAAAAAGCATTTAAAATAGTTGACTAAAATAAAACAAAATGGTATATTATTAAACAAGCAGAAGTTTTTCTCACCTGACGCGAATAGTGTCTAGGTTAAACAAAATTTAAACATTGTTTTTCCTATGTGTGTTTTTTGCTTTTGCTAGAAGCACTTTTTTTATTTATTAGGAGGACATCCACATTTTTAAAGAACTGTCAACCAATTATAGTATTAATGACCCAGAAGTTCGTTTAATTGACAATGAGGGCCAGCAATTGGGAATAAAGTCCACATATGAAGCAAGGAAGATGGCAGAGAGTCAGAATTTAGATTTAGTAATGATTTCGCCAACAGCTACTCCACCTGTATGTAAAATTATGGACTATAAGAAATACAGATTTGATATTATTAAAAAAGAGCGAGAAGAAAAGAAGAACCGAAAGGTTGTGGAATTAAAAGATATTTGGCTTTCTGCTACTATTGATATAGGTGATATAGAAACAAAAGCCAAGCATGCTCGCAGATTTTTAGAAGACGGTGATAGAGTGCGTTTGACTATTCGAATGAAGGGAAGACAGCAAGTGCATCCAGACATTAGTGTTGGGATTATGAATGATTTTTATGAGCGTTTAAAAGACGTTTCATTAATAGAAAAAAAGCCAACACAGGATGGCAGATCAATAACCATGATCATTGTGCCATTAGGAAAGAAATAATTATATAAAAGGAGAAAAAAATGCCTAAAATGAAAACACATAGTGCTTCAAAAAAGCGCTTTAGAACCACGGCAACTGGGCTGATCAAGAGGACCAAGTGCAACAAGAACCATATTCTTACGAAGAAAAACCGAAAGAGAAAACGCAATTTGCGTCATGGTGGTTATGTTTGTGAAACAGTTCAAAAAACTGTAGCATCGATGCTAGGCAATCATTAAAATGGAGGTAAATCACTATGAGAATTAAAAGAGCTGTTAATGCTGTAAAAAAACGCAGAAAAATATTAAAGCGATCAAAAGGTTATTTTGGTAGCAAGTCAAAATTGTACAGAGTAGCGCGACAGGCTGTAATGAAGAGCATGCAATATGCATACGTAGGCCGAAGACTAAAAAAGAGAGATTTTAGAAGACTATGGATTGCACGTATTAATGCAGCAGCAAGGACCAATGATTTGTCATATAGTAGGTTAATACATGGCCTTAATATAAGTGGTGTTACACTTAACAGAAAAGTATTGGCTGATCTTGCTGTAAACGATGCTCCTGCATTCACAAAATTGTGTGACGTTGCTAAAACAGCGTTGAACGCATAAAAAGTTAATGGATAAGTTATCATCGGCCAAAAACCCTATTGTTTCGAAATTAAGAGCTTTAAAAAGCAAGGAAGGTAGAGATGAGTTCGATGAGTATTTGGTTGAAGGTGGCATAATTGTTACTGATATGCCAAAAAAGATGATAAAACAGTTGTTTGTTAGAGAAGACTCTATACAAAAATATCAGACCCTTATAGACACCATGACATCTGATGTATATGTCTTAAAGGATTCAATATTTAAGGTTATATCTGACACGGAAACTTCTAGTGGCATAGTAGCTGTAGCCGCGAGGAAGATTCCCACTGACATAAGCCATTTACGCCCAGTTATTGTGTTAGATGAGATTAGAGACGCAGGGAATATGGGCACCATTATTAGATCTGTTGTTGCGTTTGGTGTTTATGACATCATTGCTATAAATTGTGTGGACCATTATAACCCAAAAGTTGTGAGAGCTTCTATGGGTGGTATATTTCATTCAAATATTGTAAATTTATGCGATAGCAAGAAGCTAAAGAAAATCTTAAATGACCATCTAATAATAGGGCTTGACAGCAGAGGTTCAAACATATATGATTTTAATCCAGACTGCAATTGGGCATTAATAATTGGAAGTGAAGCGCATGGAATATCTAGTGAAGCGCGAAGCATAGTTGACAAGCTGTTAGCAATTCCAATGTTATCTGGAAAAATTGAGAGTTTAAACGCTGCGGTTAGTGCTGCAATTGCAACTTCATGGTTTTGCAATAGTAAAATAATTTAATTGGGAGACGCTTATGTCTGGACACAGCAAATGGGCAAATATTAAACAAAAGAAAGGAAAGACGGATGCAGCAAGAGGTAGCGTTTTTACTAAAATAGGACGCGAGATTGCAGTGGCTGTTAAGCAAGGTGGTCCAGACCCATCTAATAATTCCAGATTGCGTGATGTTATAGCTAAAGCCAAACAGAACAACATGCCCAACGACAATATAATGCGTTCAATTAAAAAAGCTAGTGGTGAGCTGGGTGGAGTTGATTATGAGGAAATAACTTATGAAGGATACGCAGCCGCTGGTGTTGCAATAATAGCAGAGGCACTGACAGACAATCGCAATCGAACAGCAGGCGAATTGAGACATTTGTTAGATAAATATGGTGGTTCACTAGGACAGTCAGGATGTGTTTCTTTCATGTTCAAAAAGAAAGGTGTAATAATAGTAGATAAGAAGGATATGTCTGAAGATGATATCATGATGTTAGCACTCGAAGCTGGCGCTGATGATGTTATTGATGCAGGTGATGTTTATGAAATATATACCGCAGTTTTTGATTTATCTGAAGTAAGCACGAAGATGAAAGAGGCGGGTGCAATAGTTCTAACTGCGAATGTTGATATGATACCTGATGTAGAAATTGATCCCAAAGAACAGACACCACAGGTAGTCAAACTAATTGAAATTTTAGACGAATTAGATGATATACAAAACGTTTATCATAATGCTATATTACCAGAGGATGATTCTGAATAGCAAAACTAATCGTTTAATATAAAGGAAACATGACGACACAACAAATTTGTGCCAGTGTAAAGAATGCATCGATAGAGTTTGCTTCTATGTCCACTGACAAAAAAAACAAAATACTTAAAAATTTAAGAAGTCTAATTTTAGATGAGGCCTCTTCTATTTTAAACGCCAATAAAACTGATTTAGAACAAGCACGCGAGAGAGGCAGAGATGAAGCCTTTATAGACAGACTAACACTCAATCTAAAGAGAATATCTCAGATGGCTGATGGCGTGATGAAAATAATATCATTGCCAGACCCTGTGCGCGAAATCACATGTGAAAAGGAATTATCTAATGGACTTCTGTTGCGAAAAGCGCGTTTTCCTCTAGGTGTTATTGGTATAGTTTTTGAAGCAAGGCCTAGCGTTGCTATTGATTGCGCCGCGCTTTGCATTAAAAGCGGCAATGGTGTTGTTTTAAGAGCAAGTAGAGAGGCGAAGGCTAGTGTGAATCTGCTTACGGGTCTCGTTAAAGAGGCACTTGAGAATAATTTTGTTTCACCAAATCTTTGTGGTAATATTCTAAGTGTAGATCATAGTGATACTATCCAAATGCTAAAACTTAGTGACTATATAGACGTTATTATTCCAAGGGGTGGTGATAAACTTAAAAGATTAACCTTTCAAGAAGCAACGATGCCTGTATTAGCTGCTGCTGGTGGTAATTGTCATATGTATATAAGCGAATCTGCTGATGAGGATATGGCTATTAAAGTGGCGCTTGATGCAAAACTCGATAGACCTGCTACTTGTAATGCACTAGAAACGCTATTATTAGATAGAAGTTTGAAAAGCGAGTTTGTACAACGAATTTTAACCAGGCTCCAAAATGCCGGAGTCGAAATACGTGGCACAGCAGAAGTAAATGACATTTTCCCATTAATAATTATAGACCGCGATGAGTTTTATGTTGAGTATGAGTGTGAAAAAATTAAAGTAGCGTTTGTATCAAATGTAAAAGAAGCGTGTTCGCATATAATTCAATATGGGAATGGACATAGTGAGGCGATTATAACAAGCAATGAGGAAGAAGCTGATTATTTTATAAACAATACAGATTCAGCAGCTGTTTATATAAATGCCTCTACAAGATTCACAGATGGGTTTGAGTTTGGGTTGGGCGCCGAAATGGGAATCAGTACTCAAAAAATACACGCCCGTGGGCCTATAGGATTAAATGAACTTACAATTGAAAAATATATTGTAAGAGGATCAGGACAAACTAGAGGCAATGTAAGCAGGTGACTCCTGATAAAGTTGCAAAACACAAAATCATAGTAAAAAACAACATGTTTTTGTTTTGAAATTAAAAGAAAACAAAAAATGCAAAAGCAGGCAGATTTAACTTATTCATAAACAATGGGTTATATAAGTTCTGTACATAGTTGAAAACTTAAGAGATAGACAAACTATTTTTTGATAGTGACAGCTAAAAATTTTAACAATGCAAGAGGAAAAATACGACATGAGCCGAATGAAAAGAATAGCTGTATTAACAAGTGGGGGAGATGCGCCTGGCATGAACGCTGCCATCAGAGCGGTTGTGAGATATGCTAGCAATAGTGATGCTAAATTAGATGTGTATGGAATTGAACGCGGATATGCGGGTCTTATAAACGGCAGATTATCTAGAATGGATGGACGCTCTGTTTCAGATACTATACATCGTGGTGGTACTATATTAAAGACAGCTAGATGTCCTGAATTCACGACGGATGATGGAATTAGCCAAGCTGTAAAAGTTTTGAAGGCCTATGAAATAGATGGCCTCGTTGTTATAGGTGGGGATGGTTCCTTTAGAGGAATGAAAGATCTCTATGATAAACATGGTTTTCTTTGTACAGGAATTCCAGGCACGATTGACAATGATTTAGGATATACGGATTACACACTTGGATTTGATTCAGCGGTAAATACTGTTTTGGGTGCGATTAATAATATTAGAGACACAATGACATCTCATGATAGAGCGTGCGTCATTGAGGTTATGGGCAGAAATTGTGGTGATATCGCATTATACGCTGGACTTGCGGGTGGTGCAGAAGCTATGGTTGTGCCTGAGATCCCATTTAATATTGATGAATTAGTAGACAAAATGAGGCGCAATGTTCTAAAAGGCAAGGCCTCAGACATAATACTTTTAGCTGAAGGTATGACTTCTTGTGAGGCCCTTAAAAAGGAACTTGAGGAAAAGACGGGGATTACCTTAAGAACAGTTAAACTGGGGTATATTCAAAGAGGTGGCACGCCTACACTAGCAGACAGAGTTCTAGCGGCCAGGTGTGCTGTGAGAGCTGTAGATCTTTTAATACAGGGCAAAGGTGGTAGAGTAGTAGGAATACGAAATAACAAAATTGTTGATGAGGAAGTTGGAGCGGCTTTGGCTACGAAAAAAGTGTTTGATAAAGAGTTGTATAAAATTGCCACAATCTTAGGGCAATAATAATATATAAACCACTCAAAGGAGGAAGTTTTAATGGAAAAGTTAGTAGGCGCATGTGTCTTTGGTCAGTCTGGTGGTCCATCAGCAGTTATAAACGCCAGCGCATCAGGTGTTTTTTCTGAGGCACTGAACCAACCAAACATCACAGAAGTTTATGGTGCCGCACACGGGATCAAGGGTATTTTGGATGAGAATTTTTATGATATCTCAAAAGAAAAACCACACGAACTCTGGTTGTTAAGAAACACACCTTCATCCGCACTGGGATCGGTTAGATACAAATTAAAAGATCCACGTGTTGATAACACAGATTACAAGAGAATTTTGGAAGTATTTAAGAAATACAATATCCGTTATTTCTTTTATAATGGTGGTAATGATAGCATGGATACTTGCAATAAGATTTCTAAGTTCTTATTGGGAGCTGGGTATAAATGCAATATAATAGGCGTACCTAAGACAATAGATAACGATCTATTTGGAACTGATCACTGCCCTGGTTATGGAAGCGCGGCCAAGTATGTAGCGACGACTATAATGGAATTAAATCTTGATGCAACGGTTTACAACATAGGTCAGGTAACTATAATCGAAATAATGGGACGCAATGCAGGCTGGCTTACAGCTGCTGCACAACTTGCAACCGCAGTTGGCGGATATGGCGCCGATTTGATTTATCTGCCAGAAGTACCATTTAACACTGATAAATTCATTACTGATGTTAAAGCAGTTACTGAAAAAAACAAGGGCAAATGCATAGTTGCTGTATCTGAAGGAATCAAAGATAAAAACGGGAAATATATAAGTGAAGTTCTAAATGCAGCATCTGCTACTAAAGATAATTTTGGACACACCCAGCTAGGCGGACTTGCTTCAAATCTAGCAAATTTAGTGAAAGAGAAGTTGGATTGCAAAGTTAGAGCTATTGAGTTTAGTTTAATGCAAAGATGTGCTGCTCACTTAGCTTCTGCTGTTGATGTCGAAGAAGCTTATCTAGCAGGACAAACAGCTGTTAGAATGGCATGCAATGGCGAGACTGACAAAATGGTAGTTTTCGAAAGAGATACTTCAACTGGCACATATAGATGCATTCCTAAATTAATTGATGTAGCACTAGCCGCAAATACAGAAAAGAAAGTTCCTTTAGACTGGATAGTTAATGGCGGTACTGCTCTTTCAAAAAAGTATATTGATTATGCACTGCCTTTAATTCAAGGAGATAGCAAAGCACCTCTAGAAAATGGACTTCCAAGATTTGCAAAACTTGAAAAAATACTGGTTCCAAAGAAATGATTTATGCCAAGAAAAAGAATTGCTCTAATTTTAATTATCGTTATCTTAGTACTTATTATACTAGCTGGCGTGATACTTGCTATAGTTATAACTAAGCCAAAGTTATACGTGCCTACTCCTGTTATACAAGAAATTTCTGAAGGGAGCATACAGCAAAATATTTATATAACATGGGAGGCGCAAGATAGTGCCATCGGTTATGAAATTGAGTATAAGTATGACATAAAGCCAGATGAGGTACATAACTTAAAAATCAAGTCACCTAGTATTAGTGTTGAGAGGCTGAAAGGTTATTTTTCTATTCGTGTTAAGGCCTGTGCTAAATACGAAAGGGAAGACACGGAATTTTCAAAATGGAGCACATCTGAAATTTCTGGGATAAAACTAAGTGCCCCCAATAAACTGATTATTGATTATCATGCTAATCAGAGTGATGCATATTACTCTATAATGAAAGAACTATGGGAACCTGTAGAATATACCTATAATGGTGAAAAAAAGGAAATTGTATTTTACGAAGTGATTCAAGTTCCACCTGGCAAAACACTAGAGGAGCAATTTCTTTTAAACGAACGCAATGATAGAGTAATGTCAATGACTACAATGTTAAATTACAAAATGCATACTGGCACACCTGGTGTATATAAACTGTATGTAAGGGCTGTACATGATAAAGGAGAGTTTGGTGAGTTTGGAACAATAGAGGGAGAGCCTATTGAATTATACTATGTCTTTGAGGATGGGGAATGGGCATATTGTGAATTTGAGGCATATTAAAGACATTAAAAAGGAGTATTTATTTAATTTAAATGATAAGAAATGATTTAAGGAACATAGCTATTATTGCGCACGTCGACCATGGTAAGACTACTTTGGTCGATGGAATGTTAAGACAAGGCGGGGTTTTTAGAGAAAATCAGATAGTAGAAGAGTGCGTAATGGATAGTAATCCGCTTGAGAGAGAAAGGGGAATAACTATTTTAGCAAAAAACACATCATGTATTTATAATGGGGTTAAAATTAATATTGTTGACACCCCAGGACATGCTGATTTTTCTGGTGAGGTGGAACGAGTACTGAAGATGATTAATGGAGTTGTTTTGTTAGTCGATGCTTATGAAGGCCCAATGCCACAAACGCGATTTGTTTTAAGCAAGGCTCTAGAAATGGGGCATAAAGTTATTATTGTAATAAACAAAGTTGATAAAGCTGATGCAAGACTCAAAGAGGTATTGGACGAGGTGTATGATCTTTTATTGGATCTTAATGCAGAAGACGAGCAGCTCGAAAGCCCTATCATATATTGCAGTGGAAGGTCAGGTACTGCTTCGTATAGCCCTGACCAGCAGACTAGCAATTTAATTCCATTATTTGATACTATAATTAATCATATTGATCCACCTGAGGGCGATCCAGATGGACCTTTGCAAGTTTTAGTGTCAGCTATAGATTATAACGATTATGTAGGGCGCATTGCAATAGGGAGAATTGATCGTGGGGTACTGCATGTAAATCAAGATGTTGTCATATGCAATTATCATTCGCCTGAGAGGGTAAAATCTAAGATAACTAACATTTATCAATTCTCTGGTTTAAACAGGACAACGACTGAGAGTGCTAGTGTTGGTGATATTGTCTCTTTTAGCGGTCTTGAAAATGTTACAATAGGACAAACAATATGCGCGCCTACTCAAGTAGAACCTGTTAAATTTGTTAAGATATCAGAGCCTACATTGCAAATGCAATTTTCAGTTAACAATAGTCCGTTTGCAGGTAGAGAGGGAACGTTTGTGACTTCACGTCATTTAGCCGCAAGACTAAATAAAGAGATGTTAAAGGATGTATCACTAAAGGTTGTGCCAGGCGTTTTAAGTGATACTTTCATAGTTTCAGGCCGTGGGGAAATACATTTATCGATACTGATAGAGAACATGAGACGTGAAGGTTATGAGTTTCAAGTTAGCATGCCACAGGTGATTAATAAGCGTATAGATGGCGTTTTGTGCGAACCTGTTGAGCGTTTAATAATAGAGGTCCCAGATGAGAGCGTGAGCGTTGTAATGGAAAAGATGGGGAAAAGACAAGGTGACCTTATAAGTATGGCTCAGTTTAATAACAGAATGAAATTGGAGTTTCAAATACCAGAGCGTGGTTTGCTTGGATATAAAAACGAATTTTTGACAGACACGAGAGGTGAGGGCACAATGAATAGTGTTTTTGATTCATACCAACAAGTCAAAAAAGCTATTCCAGTGAGGCCTTATGGCGCACTCGTGGCGTATGAAACTGGAGAGGCTGTAACATATGGCTTATTTAACGCACAGGGCCGTGGAACACTGTTCATAGACCCAGGCACACCTGTATACGCAGGAATGGTTGTTGGTGTTTCACCTAAAAGTGATGATCTAACTGTTAATGTGTGCAAGCGAAAGCATGTGACAAATATGCGAGCATCTGGTAGTGATGAGGCATTGCGTTTGGAGACGCCAAAGCGCTTATCTCTAGAGCAATGCATTGAGTTTTTAGAAACCGATGAAATGCTCGAAGTAACGCCCAAATCATTAAGAATAAGAAAAATAATTTTAAATCATGACGAAAGAATGCGAAAATCGATGAAAGAAAAGCGAGCATGATTGAAATTTTGTGACAAATTTGGTAAAATATAAGTATGCTTAAAAAATTCTGATTATTTTTTAAAGCATGGGGTTTTATTTATGTTTGAAAAAATCATTGAATTTTTAACTACTGGTTATAACGCTGCTTATCTCGGTGGCGCGCTTGTAGTACTCGTGATAATATTAGTTTTGACAATAAGATCTATAAAGAACACAATAAACTCAAAGAAAGTTGCGGAGACTGAATCTTTGGATGAATTTGCTGTGCTAGAAGAAAAAGATTTGTTAAATCATTATGAAGACGAAATTGATTATAGTTACTTAACGGCGGATTTAGAAGACGAAGATGAGATAGTTGAAAAAAAGAAAAAAGAGCCTCCCAAAATCCCTCTTGTTAATGAAACTGCTGATGTGTTAGTTGAATTAAAACCAATAGCACCTAAAGAAAAACCACTTAAGATAGTAGAAGAAATTAAACTAGCAAGACAAGAATATTCTTTTGATGATTCGGATAGCTTTGAAGATTATTTTCTAAATTTTGATGGGACTATACTAGTTTATCCTGACTTTGCATGCAAATACAGAGCAAGATACATATCACCTACAGGTCAGGCTATAGCTCACACTCCAGATGTGTATGACAGAAATCTTTTAGACAAAATCATTAATTCTATAAATACTATAGCACCCATAGCGACATTAACAGATTTAAATGGACCATCCGAATTTAGGAGTTACACGAAACCTGAATTTGCACTATTTAAAGATAGTGATTCAAAAACAAGGTTTAAGTTGATTGCAGCTAATCTAGATGTTTTGCTAACGAGTAAGGGATATAACAACAAAGAAGAATGTTTAAAAGGTATAAAATCCTTGTTGCATGTTATATCAAAGCATAAGCTAAAGGAAGCGCATGAGAACAGATTTTTAAATGATATGCAGTTAAATGCAGTATAAAGAATAAGTTATGTTCAATTTTCAAGGAGGTTTGTTATTGTGATACATGAATCTGGTGAAGATTATCTTGAAACAATTTATATTTTAAACCTGGCCCGAAGTGATGTGCATGCTATTGACATAGCTAATGAACTCAATTTTTCAAAGCCATCAGTAACTCGTGCTCTTAAAATTCTCAAAGCCAGTGGGTATATTGTGATTGATGAAGAAAACCATATTACTTTCACTGAAGAAGGTTTGTCAAAAGCAAAAGACGTTTATGAGAGGCATTTAAACATAACAAAATTTCTCATGATATGTGGTGTTAGCGAGCCAATTGCCGCAAAAGACGCTTGTAAACTAGAACACGATATAAGCATAGAAACTTATGAGAGAATCAAAGAGATAGTATCAAAAAACGCATTATCCATATAGAATGAAATTTTAAAAACCATTAAAAATCATAAACTGAATTCAAATATAGAGTGCTATTTTAAACAAATAGCCAAAATTAAGTCTTTTAAATCGGTGTATTAAGTGTTGTTTGATCCAATAATTGCATTTGAAATTTTACGTTGCACCTTAGGCAGAGTTGGAATATATCTTTTTGTTTTCCTTTGAATAGAATTTTATGTATTGCTTTTAGCTGATTGAATCTTTAAATCCACAATATAAAATTCGAGATTTTTTTTTTGACAACTTCTAAAGTGCTTGTTATAATATTTGCATTAAAAATACATAAAGAGGGAAATAATTAATGTTATCAAACATAGTATATGACACACACACATTGTTTTTAGAAGATCAAAAATTAAAAATTTTAATTCTAAAAAAAAGAGGTCGTTGATTTTCTTTCAAGTTTTCTGATTTTTCTTTTTACTTTTATCTTAATATACGACTTTATAGTTTTTCCTCAAATCACAACTGGAACCTCTGATGACATTTTAGAAAATTCTTATCTCGTTTCGTCATATGTTGAAAACATGTATAAAGGCAAAAAAGATTTTAGCATTAAGTCTATCATGTATAAGATAATTCCTAGCCCAAACATACTCAAGCGAAAATGAATAAATACTACAATAATTATTATAGTTTAAATAGCATTTCGTCTGTAGAGGGTACTTGTTCTGAAGTAGCGACGACTTTATTAATGAAGTCACATAAAGCAAACTCAAATAATGATGAATATATTTTTCGCACGATAATGAATATAACAGTAGATAACAATTATTGGCAAAAAGATCTCAAAGATAGTAAAAACACAGGCACAAGATCTGACAAGATTGATTCTCTAGTAACCAAAACTTTCTCATTCTGGGGTTCCAAGAAGAAAGGTAATAATGATCACTTGAATATTTATTCCACTATAACTAGCAATATAAACAATGGAAAAACTACAATTTTGTCATGTTCAAATCACAGTATGCATGCTGTTGGATATACAGAGTATACAGTTACTTACAAAACAAAAGTGGTATGTTTTTATATACCAACGACTAGCGTTGTGAAGTTTGTAATAGTTAATGATGGGTGGCATAGTGTGACAAACAATGCAGATAATAAGCAGTATTCATACTATCCAGCTGATCTAATATCGGCTACCCAATTTGCTTTAACAAAGGTAGCATAATGAATTTACATAATATATTAAAAAACAAGAGCCTTATTTTTTTAATAACAATAATATTGATTATTTCCATAGGTATAACATGTTATTTTGTATTAATTTCAATGAAAAAGGACGTTACCATAATGAGTTTTGATAGCAAGGTTTCATTGTCATTTGGCAAACGAAAAGTAGGGAAAATTACTGTTGATAATCATTTTAAAAAAATTAGTTTTGCTGTGAAGGATGACTTGATTGATGAGATAATTAATTCAGAATATGTGATCGCGACTTATGAAGAATCAAACAACATCACATTACTACTATCATACAAAGGCTATTTTTTTATAGCGGATTGTGATCGAGTATATTCTGCAGTTCGAATTTCAAATGGATTTGGTGAGGTGTACCTTAGTAGGACTACAGATTCATTTGTGCCTTTTTTGAGATATGCACAAATAGATTTAACAGATAATGGAGAAATGGCTGACTATAATTTTTTCAGTTGGAATGAGTTAATGTTTGCTGATGATTTTGAGTCACTAGCTCGTTTATATAATAAGCTAGATAGTGGTTATTTGAGGAGCATTAACGAGGATGATAAAACGATTCTACTTAATTGTTACCAAAAAGAGCCTGAAAATCGTATTAGTGAAAGTTTTGCATTAAAAATCGTTTGTCAAGCTGAAGGCGTTGATTTTGAGGTGGAGTATTTAACTAAATGAACGATCAAAATATATTAACTTTGAATAATGTTTTTAAGTCGTACTCCGAGAATGAGGTATTATTGGGGCTTTCTCTAAATCTAAATGAAGGTGAGTGCGTAGGAATTGTAGGAAAAAACGGATCTGGCAAAACCACGCTCCTTCGCATAATCGCAGGCCTTTTATTGCACTTCAGTGGATATGTTAATAGACATGGGAAGGTTGTATCTGCACTAATAGAAGCACCTGCATTTATAAACGAGTTTACAGGCAGAGAAAACATTGAATATTTTCTTCCCAAAAAATACCAGACTCACGCAATTAGCCTAGCAAAGAGTTTAGATGTCAACGAATACCTAGACAAACCAGTGCGTGCTTTTTCACAAGGAATGCGTCAAAAACTGGCTTTATCCATTGTGTTTGCTCGAGATACAGATATTATATTATTAGATGAGCCATTTAATTCAATTGATATTGAATCGAGTAATCGTATAATTGAATTAATTAACAATTCTAAAGATAAAGGCAAAGGCATAATAGTTGTTACGCATAACATCTCTAAAATAGATACTTATTGTGATAAGGTTTTGTCGCTCGAATCTGGAATATTAAAATTATCAGATAAAACTAGAAATATTGACCAGCAGAAATATAAAATACAATTTTCTTTAGAAGATGATTTCTTGCAGGCACAAACTCTGTTGGGAGAATACATATTAGAGGCTGATTCAATAACAAAAAATACTCTAACAGTAACATTTCTAAATGGTGGTTTGGCTAGTATCTTAAAAAAGTTGTCAACCTGTAATATTTTAAATATTGTTGAAATTAAATTTAATTCTGAAGGTGGTGAAAATGGTTAATGAGTTTAAACGAATAATCAACAGCAAAGGAACGATGATAATAGTAAATTTTCTCATTATCTTGCTATTTGTTTTGATTTGCAGTTATGCTTTTGATACGGCTCCGCGATCTGGTTTTGCTTACAAAAAATACACTTCTTTTGATGAATTAAAATCCAACATAAGCGATGTGCAGAATGAAATTGAAATGTTCAAAGAAAACCAAATAGATGATCCAGAAACACTCGCAATTTATCAAAAAAGGATCATGGTAGGCAAGTTTTTACTAGAAAATGAAATTGAATACGATTATTTGAGTTTTAAAGTGA
>JAIRKT010000021.1 GCA_031259965.1 Christensenellaceae bacterium
AAAGGGACATCGATGAAGAGTCCGACATATATGCGCTAAATCAAGGTTTCATATCGCTTACTCCAATACAGCTTGATATGACGGCTTATGGCAAAATAAAGACTTTGAAAGAGTGGATAGAGTCGTAAAAATTTATTTTATAATTACTGAGTATTTTTATTGCCCCAAAAACAGTTTTTTTAGCTTGACAAAAAACAAAACGGTTAAAATCCTTAAATAAAACCTTTATTTCTGTTTTTGATTATCGATGTGGAATGCTTAATAATATAACTTAATCTAACTGTATTCACCTTTTATTTCCGATCTTTTTATCTTGTTTGTATTTGTGAACTATAAATTTTCATCAAAACCGTCTATTTATTAAAACTATATCCCATCATATGCATTCGATAAAAATTAGGATTTACTTTAATTGTGCCGAAATATTTTAATTCACTTATGATATTCAATAAAACAACTTTCTCATTTGGTTTTATTCATTGCTTAAAAGACAAACTATCAAAAACAGCTTTTCGTATTAATTAAATAAATATATTACAAGCGGGAAGTTAATATTCATACTATTTCCAATCACCCATAACTATTTGCATAAATTCATCATTATTTTTAATGCTATTGTGGATATTATCAATGCTTATACCATCATCAATTATATATGAATTCATATCTTGTATTATGCGATTTATATCATTTGATGTTAGATAATTTCCATCGTACAGATAAATACTTTCTATCTGATAAGATTGATTTGCATGATTTGATATGGTTACCGAGTCATTATCAAAATAATTGATAACCAAATCATTGCCATTTGTATAAAAAGTTATATCCTCTTTTTTAACTTCTTTAGCGTCGTTCTCCTCATTGTCAGCAATGATGTCTTTACTGTCATTCTTATGAAATAAAAAAATATCATCTTGCAAATCACCTTTAATTGTATTGTCAACAGCAGAGTTAGCTGTAATAGGGCAGTATTCAAAGTCAACATTAGCGATATAATGCTCCTCGTTATTCCTTACAAAAGTTCCTTCGTGAGTTACTCTTGTTATCTCACTATTATCATTAGCTTCTTTGTTTGTTGTTCTTATTTCAGTAATACCTAACTCGTTTAAAGTAAATAGCTCATCTCTCTGCGTTGAACCGTCTTGATTAAAATCTTGCCATATTTGCAACTTGTCAAAATTTTTATCGTTTTTATCTATAACTCCGTCATTATTGGAGTCCATTCTATCTCTTAAATCGGTAAAGCCATCTACTTTGTCGCTGCCGAATAACTCGCCTATATTGTCCACTTTGCCATTATTGTTTTTATCAAAAAAAAGCATTCCGTCGCCGCTTTCTATCCATGCCGTATGCTCGACTATACCGTCGCCCGTTAAATCAAATAATGCTTTTGACCTATAAAAATCTACAAAAGATATGGCCTTATCTCCATTAAGATCAAGCACGAGAGGATCTATATATCCCATGATTGCTTTTTCAACATTACCACTCAACTCTTCAAGTGTTGCTTGTAGTAAAAATGAAAGTGGGTCTTCAGATGTAGGAGTATTAAAAAAGATATTATTCATTTTCATTGACAAGATTCTCATTTTATTGGCAACATAATCAGCCGCATCGGAAAGAGCATCGGCAAATGCTTCAAATTCATCCGGAAAATACTCTTTAAATATAGACAATCCTACACTCACTAATGTACTGCCAATTGCAGCTGCCGATGCTGCTATTCCCAGTCCTATATTTCCTGCAAGAAAAGAGTATAAGCCTATATACATTGCTCCACGAGCAATAGTGACCAATGCTAAATTTGCTCCGCTTGCAATTTGATCAGATGTTGTTCCTTTGCTGAAGTCTTTTATAAAATCAATTAAAGCCAGCTCAAAAGCGGCAGAATTACCCAAAGTGCCTAATGCTTTAGTGGAAGTTGTGCCGATAACATCAATGACAGACACTCCATTTGCTGCGGCAGAAATTATTAGCTCAGAATTTATACTGTCAATATTTGTGCTTATTCCGCTCAAACTATATTGTGTTTTACCATTAACTACTGTTTTATTACCATAAACATTGCACTCAACAGTAGTGCCTTTTTCGTCTATACATACATGAATAGTATCTAAAATAATTGCTTCGTCTGATTCACTGCCCATAGCTGTTTCCTCTTTTAAGTTAATAATAACTATTATCATAATATAATAATGCTGAGTTAATTCTTTAGCTGTCTATATTTAATTTATTAGATATATATTGTGATAATATTAGGAATAGTAATGGAAAAAAATAAAAAAATGAAGAGAATGGGCTCGATTTTTGCTTTTATCTTTTGTATTGTCAGCTTGGTACAAGTTTATCTGCTGGCCTCTCCCGAAAGACGAGCCGCAAGACTTCATGGCTCAGCAATGGTAAATTTGAAGAAGAATTTGATTAATGTTGCTGCCGCAAAATTTAAAGAGGCTTGCAAATTGGGCAAACAAGAGTCTTGCAAAAAATTAAAAGAGATAACAAGCAAAAAAGTATCAAAATAAAAAAATTTTGATTTTCATAAATTATACAATTGACAATTTCAGAGTTAAAAATCATAATGTACTTTAGCTTGTTTTGCCGCTCTCGCCTCTTACTATATAATCAATACTTAGACTTTTACTTAAAATCTCCTTTCAACGATAAGACAGATAAATGCCGCTATATATGACAAACAAATGCAGCAAAGTATTTTAAGACTCTAAAATCTATAAATGGCCAGAATGCCCGAACACAACGATATCAGGACTGTAATCCAGCGCATATTTGACAATTTACTCGTCTGCAAAAAAACTACGATGGTATAGATTTTTCTAAGTTTTCATCATTATTCAAATTTTTATTTGTTTGCAAATTCTCTTACATCAAAGACAATAAGTATTTTGTTGAGAAATTTTATCAATAATTTTATTGTATAAAATTTTAGTGTTTTTCGAGATTGCCGACGATTTTGTTTTTACAATGATAGAAAGGCTGCCATTGTAAATTACAAAATGGCATAATAATTCATTTGCAGCTTCTGCCATTATAAACTGATGAAAATGATATGACAATCCGAAAGCACGTTATTTCGGCAACCAATGAATACCTCAGAAAATAATCTAAGCCTTTCTGTCATTGTAGTAATGCGACAATCTATCGGTGTGTAAACATTTCATTCTTATGCAATAATTTAAAAAATACAAACCAAACATACCTCATAAATACTCTCTTTAGTTATAATAATCCGGCAAGACGCTTGCGTCTTTATTAATTGAATCCAATTCAACAAAGAATTGAAATTTGAAATTAAACGTTTACAGTCTAAAATTAAAATTCAAAGTTTTAAGTATTTAACAC
>JAIRKT010000022.1 GCA_031259965.1 Christensenellaceae bacterium
GAGGAATTTGCTGAGATAATTGCAATTCCAGAAGAAATATTTGATGCATTTTCTGTTCAATATTTAAAAGTATCTATAGGAAAGGGCTTAATTGATTGGGAAACCATTATGCTCTTAATCGAGAGATATTCTGAATTCTTGGTAATATAGTGTATATTACACTAATTAATGTTAGGAGGTTAAAATGGATAGCTTTAAATTTAAGAAAATGTTGATATTATCACTAATGCTAATTGTCTTATTTATTTTGTTCTTAACTGGTTGTGAAAATAATAATGACAATAATAAGGTCGCTTTAGTTGATTATGGGTCTGTTAGCTCAAAATTTAATGATTCATTCGATGAACCCTCACTTGATCTAACTTGCGGATATGATTCTGATGTAACTGAATTTGATATTGATAATGTTTCATTAAATATTTATTGCAACACTCGTTATGGTGGTATTATTTTTAACAGATTATATTTGTATAACAGGTTTAATTCTGACGCAAAATATACCTACAATTTTCCTTATGATCTAGAAACCGATTTTTCTTTAGATAAAAGTGAAATTACAATTGATAGGTCTTTTCATTATGATGTCAGACTCAGATATAGAAAAACATTTCAGCTACCTAGCGACTTATTTTTAGGTGAAAACGGATCAATCGAGCTACGTATAAACGCTACGGAAATTATGCCAGAAGCTATTGTATCTTCTTGGTCAAAATTTTATTATGTAGTATCTAATAATAAAGTTAAACTCTATGACAAAAGGAATGCAGAATATTTTGAATTACAAGGATATGAGAAACCTTCTGGGGGTATTATTTGTTATTAGCCAGTAAATGCATTTATTTTAAGGCGCTGTGGCCTGGATAATAAGGGATAGATATCCTCATATTTTCCTTTAAAATAATCTTATATATTGCTTTAAGACCCTAAATCCGCAAATTTATGATAATGACTAACTAAATCCTTAAAAAACTCCCAAGTTTACCACTTGTTTTGAGAATTGTTTAATTGTAGAACCCAGATTTTTTTAAAAAAATCAAAAAAAAGTACTATTAAAGCAAATAAATCAGAATATCATTTAGGTTGATAAAAAATAATATTCTATAGGCATATTTTACTTAAATTTGCCCTTAAATTCTTACGTTTTAGATTGAAAAAGTTTAATACATGATTTCACCTCTCTCATTTCTGCCGTCGTAAGAAGTTTTAATGGTACTTTGATGTTAAATGCATATCTATAGGAAAGGGCTTAATTGATTGGGAAACCATTATGCTCTTAATCGAGAAATATTCTGAATTCTTGGTAATATAGTGTATATTACACTGATTAATGTTTAGGAGGTTAAAACGAATAGCTTTAAATTTAAGAAAATGCTGGTAGTATTACTAATGCTAATTGTCTTATTTATTTTGTTCTTGACTGGTTGTGAAAATAGTAATGATAATAATAAGGTCGTTTTAGTTGATTACGGGTCTGTTAGCTCAAAATTTAATGATTTTCCTGTGGGAATGCTGATATATTTTTTTTGCGGATATGATTCTGATGTAACTGAATTTGATATTGATAATGTTTCATTAAATATTTATTGCGGGACTATTTATAGTGATCATATTTTTAACAAATTATATTTGTATAACAAGCATAAATCTGACGCAAAATATACCTACAATTTCCCTTATGATTTGGAAACCGATTTTTCTCTAGATAAAAGTGAAATTACAATTAATCAACATAATATGGATGTTAGATATAGCAAAACATTTCAACTACCTAGCGACTTATTTTTAGGTGAAAGCGGAATAATCCAGCTATGTATAAGTGGTACAGAAATTATGAGAGGAGTTATTGTATCTTCTTGGTCACAATTTTATTATGTGGTATCTAATAATAAAGTTAAGCTCTATGACGGAAGAAATGCTGAATATTTTGTGCCAGGATATGTGAAACCTCCTGAGGGTATTGATTATTAGCCTGTAAATGCATTTATTTTAGAGCGCTATGACATGGATAATAAGGGATAGATAGATATCCTTATGCTTACCTTTAAAATTATCGTATATATTGCTTTAAGACGTAGGGAAACATCACCGCCCATATACTGTGTCTCTTCGTTTGCATGTAAACGAAGTCTTATTTCTCGCATATTGATCTCAGCGATTAGTTGTATAAAAAGTCTGAATTTCATCTTTCTAGAAATTATGTGATTTAGTATGTTTAAGCGAATTAAGACGATTTTAATTGATAATATTCTAAATCTTATTCAAAAAAACAAGACTTTTTCTTCTTGTTGTTTCAATTATTTGTAATGTCTTTTTAAAATATAAATAACAATTTTTCGTTTGCCACACGTCGTTTTTTAATCTCATTGTAAAGCTTTATACTTTGAATAACGTCCTGTGGAGGAATTTCAACGATTCTAATACATTTGGAAATGCATCGTTACCTCTGTTTAAGAATTTAAACATCTTATAATTAACTGTTAGATATAGATATATACAAAGGAGATATTAATTTGACATTTTTAAAATATTAATATATAATAAAAAAACTATAATTGCTGCAAAAATTATGACATACTTAAAAACTTTAATTCATTCACTTCGCACGCTTATAGGTTTTTGGTCTCTAATAAAGTTAACTTAAAATTACGAAATTTTTGTCTTATCATATATTATTAATGTTAAGAATTACTGATCAAAAGCACTTCTTATTTTATTGCATCCAGATCATTAAAGAAGGCGCATGTGTTTTCATAGTTTAAACTATTGATTTATATTATAGTTCCAGTAGATTGGGTTTTAAACAAAAGCTTATTATTAATAAGCGCTAATATATGAAATTATATTTTGTTAACAAAGCTTTGTAGCTATTAAAGTAACATAGTAGTTTGATTAATTAAGTGTCATGCTAAATAGAACGCATATTGTTATTATAGTTTCTATTGTTAAAAACAAAAGGAAGATTTATGAAATATCTTGTTGTTTTAGGCGATGGGATGGCAGACAGACCATTAGCTGTATTAAATAATAAAACGCCGCTTGAGGCGGCGGACATTCCTGACATTAATAGACTAGCAGTGCTAGGACAAACGGGGCTTATAAAAACTGTACCAGATCAATTCAAACCTGGCAGTGATGTTGCTAATTTGTCTGTCATAGGCTATCCTCCTCAGATCTATTATTCGGGGCGAAGTCCACTAGAGGCATTAAGTATTGGGGTTGATATGAGGCCTGATGATGTTGCCATTAGATGCAATCTCGTTACGATAGAGTCAGATGTAATGGTTGATTATAGTGCTGGTGAGATAACATCATCTGAAGCTAAGGAAATAATTGCAACAATATCTAAAGAGTTAGGAAGTGAAAAATTCAAGTTTTATCCAGGCGTTTCATATAGACATTGTCTTATTGCGGTAAACGCAAAAGAAGCAAATAATATTATTTTAACGCCGCCACACGATATAACGGGAAAACCAATATGCGAGTATATGCCCAAGGGTTATATGGCAGATGAATTTTCACAAATGATAAAAAAATCAAAACATATTTTAGAAAATCATCCTATTAACCTAAAAAGAATAAAAGAAGGAAAGCGCCCTGCTACTAATGTTTGGTTATGGGGTGCAGGCTTGAAACCAAATCTTAAGAGTTTCAAAGAACTTTATGGGTTAAATGGGACGATAATATCAGCAGTTGATTTGTTAAAAGGCATTGCTCTGGGTGCTAAAATGCAAGCGCCTGAGGTCATGGGTGCTACAGGTACGCTTAATACAAATTTGGATAACAAAATAAAAGCCGTTATAAATGCGTTTGAAAGTGGATCTGATTATGTTTATTTGCATATTGAAGCACCAGATGAATGCGGGCATCAAGGGGATGTTTTCGGAAAAATTAAAGCAATTGAAATGGTAAACAAAGCCGTTAAAATTTTGACCGAATACCTTATAAAAACAAACTGCCCATACACTATCGCGATTTTATCGGATCATGCAACTCCAATTGAGACTAAAACTCATAGCAGAGAAGCGGTTCCATATACCATATATAAAAGTTTGAATCCTGCAAAATCTGGTTATAGGCACACGGAAAATGAAGCGAAGGCTGGCATGTATCTTAAGGAAGGGCAGGAATTAATTAAGGAAATGTTAGGAGTTACTAAATGATAAATTCAAACACATTAAGGCTGAAATTTTTAGATTTTTTTAGAGAGAGAAAACATACAATAATCAAATCCTCCTCTTTAATTCCAGATAACGATCCTACTGTCCTGTTTACAACAGCTGGTATGCATCCTCTAGTACCATATTTGCTTGGTGCAAAACACCCTGGTGGTGTAAGATTAGCAAACGTACAAAAATGCGTTAGAACAGTAGATATTGAAAATGTGGGCGATGCGACTCATTGTACATTCTTTGAGATGCTGGGTAATTGGTCACTTGGTGACTATTTTAAAAATGAAAGCATTAACTGGAGTTACGAGTTTTTAACTGAGGTTTTGCAAATAGATCCTAAAAACTTAGCCGTATCTGTTTTTGAAGGTGATAGTGATGCGCCGCGTGATGATATAAGTGCCAAAGTCTGGTCGGACCTAGGCATATCGAAGGATCGTATATTTTATTTACCTAAAAAGAATAACTGGTGGGGACCAGCAGGCGCGACTGGTCCATGTGGTCCTGATACTGAAATTTTTGTAATCAGACAAAATATAGGCTGCGATGATAATTGTTCTCCGGCCTGTGATTGTGGACGCTATGTAGAGATTTGGAATAATGTCTTTATGGAATATAATAAAGACGCTAATGGAAATTATGAAGCACTAAAACAAAAAAACGTCGATACTGGAATGGGTCTTGAGCGCACAGTATCTATGCTAAATGGATGCACGAGTGTTTATGAGATAGATATATTTAAAGACGTTATGAATCTACTTCGTGAAAATTGTTCGGTGCAAGACGAGGCAATCGCAATTCGTGGAATGCGAGTTATTGCTGATCATATTAGGACAACAGTTTTTTTGCTGGGTGATGAAAAAGGTGTAACACCATCTAATACTGATCAAGGATACATATTAAGACGACTAATAAGACGGGCGCTAAGATTTGCTAGGCAATTAGATATGAGATCTAGCATTCTAACTGATATTGCTAAAATTTATATAGATGTTTATAAGGATATATATAAAGAGCTATACACCAATTGTGAACGAGTGATTGTAGAATTAGAAAAAGAAGTTAAAAGATTCGAATCAACGCTGCAACAAGGTTTGAAAGAATTTGAAAAACTTTTAAAATATATACAAAATTCAAGAATAAGCGGAAAAGCTGCTTTTAGATTGTATGATACGTTTGGTTTTCCGATAGAAATGACACAAGAATTAGCAAGTGATAATAATGTCATTGTTGACATGGATGGATATGAAAATGCTTTCAAAGAACATCAAATAAAATCACAAGCAGGTGCTGAACAAAAATTTAAGGGAGGCCTAGCTGATACAGGGCTTCAAACCGCACGACTGCATACCGCAACACATTTACTGCTAGCTTCTTTAAAAAAGCTATTAAGCCAGGATATTTCGCAAAAGGGTAGTAACATAACGGCAGATCGTCTAAGATTTGATTTTAACTTTTCACGTCCCCTTTCAGCTATTGAGTTGCAAGAAATTGAGTCAATGGTAAATAACGCAATAGATGCTAACGTTAATATTACCTGCGAAGAGATGTCACTCGAAGATGCAAAAAAAGTGGGTGCTACTGGTGTGTTTGAGAGTAAATATAAGGAAATTGTTAAAGTTTACACAATACCTGGATATTCTAAGGAAATTTGCGGTGGTCCCCATGCAACCAATACTAAGGAATTAGGAAGATTTAAAATATTAAAAGAACAATCAAGTTCTAGTGGGATAAGAAGGATAAAAGCAATTTTGGAATAAATTTTGTTTTAAAAAAATCAAAGAAAGCACATAATAAAAAACTTTGATTTTAAAAATTCTTTTCTAGAATTATACAATATTCAAAAAACAACTAAGTTTTCATTTAACAAGCTCATATATTAGAAAGAGAATGTCAACTGATAAGATAATTCATATAAAATTTGCAATAAAGATTTAAAATTGATATAATTAACTAACGTTATAAAATTTGGGATTTTCATGAGCAATTTTACAACTAAACTAAGTAATAGATTATTATCTGGATACATAAGGTTAGAAAACGGCAAGTTTATAAGCTGTTTAAGGAAAGGATTTATTTCAATAGTCCCAATTTTTTTAATTGGCGCTTTTTCTCTTGCAATAATTAATTTTCCAATAGCAACTGTGAAAAATTTTATTGGTTCTGCGTTAGACGGCTATTTATATAAAGTTTTGCGTTTTATATATGAAAGCACGTTTGGTTTAGCATCTGTATTTTTGATTATGTCTGTTTCATATAGATATTCAATAACTATGGTTACAGAGGATAGATCAAAAACTTATCCAATAATGAGCATGTTGGTTTCACTGGCCTCATATTTTGCGATATTGGGCCTTTCTATAGACGGGCAGGCAAAAGGTTCGGATATTAGCATAATGGACTTTAATTTTACAATAAATCTTGGAGTTCATAGTATATTAGTAGCACTAATTGTTGCCGCGCTTGCAACTAAATTGTTTATATCAATATGTCTATTGTTTGAAAGAAAAAATTACATAAAATACACGTCAGGTCAAGACGTGGGTTTTTATTCCGCAATAATTTGTTTGATCCCAATGCTGCTAACTATTTTAGTTTTTACATTATTTTCGATTTTAATAAGTATTGCTTTCAATGGGATTGGAATTGTAGAATTATTGACTAATATGTTTGAAGGTCCTATAAAAAAAATTGGAAGCAACAGTTATGGTGCTGGATTACTCATATTATTTCTACAAACGATCTTCTGGTTTTTTGGATTGCATGGCGGCAATGCGTTTGATAGTATAATTTTGGATATGTTCCCAGATAAAGCAGGGCAGATTATCACCAAAACCATATTTGATAACTTTGTTCTTATCGGCGGTTGTGGCGCTTCACTTGGTTTAATAATTGCAATTATAATATTTTCGAAAAACAAAGGATCAAGGTACGTTGCTAAAGGCGCTACTGTTCCAATGATATTTAATATTAATGAAACACTTATATTCGGCTTGCCCGTTGTACTAAATCCTGTTTTTCTTTTGCCATTTATATTCGCACCATTAGTTAATTTCACCATCGCCTATTTATCATCTCTCATTGGTTTAGTTTCTTTGCAGTCAGGGGACAGTATGCCTTGGACTACTCCGATTTTGTTTAGTGGGTTTATGATCACTAATTCCCTTTCAGGTTTGTTTTTGCAATTAGTTATTATTATTGTAGATATATTCATATATATGCCGTTTGTTAAGTTAAATGATAACCTTATCAAACTAAGAACCACACGCGCAATTCAAGTGTTACAAGACAAGGTAGTGCACGCAAATGAAAGAGACGACGAAATTAGGCTATTAGAGGGTGATAGTGAACTATCAGAAATTGCTCGCAGGCTCTTGCAGGAATTGCGAATTGCAGTAAAAAAAGACAAAGTTGATGTATATTACCAACCACAAATTGATGTTTCTGGTAGGGCGGTTTCATGTGAGGCATTACTCAGATGGAAATTTGATGAGAACAAATTTATAGCCCCTCAACTTATATTAGCATTAGCAAAAGAGGATAATTTTTACGAAACGCTTAATGATTATTTAATAAATAAAGTATTAAATCATGCTGTATTAATGAATAAGGAATTTAATAGTGATTTTAAAGTGTCAATCAATATTGCAGCGACGCATTTTATGAATATTAAATTTATTAGGAATTTTGTAGACCAAGTTAATGCGCTTAAGATTCGTCCGTATACGATTAATATTAATGTTGTCGATCAGGATAAGTTGCAAGAAAATGATGATGCGCCAGACATTTTTGCTCTTCTAAAAAGGAATCATATCCATGTGGAAATTGGTGATTTTAATATGAAGCACACTACTCTGCTATACATACGAAATCATAGTTTTTTGTATGTTCGCCTAGATCCACAATTAGTCAAAAAGCTTTTAGTTAGTAGCAGAATGCGCGATATTGTTAAGTCCATAGTTCAACTTGGAAATCAGCTAGGCTTTAATGTTATTGCTGAATATGTTGAAACAGAAGAACAAAGAAATTTATTAACAGAACTTGGTTGCCATATTTTCCAAGGTTGGTTATACTCACCAGCAATTCCTATTAATCAACTAGTTGATTATGTTAGCAAACGCAATTCAAAAGATTTTAATTATGGTGACGAAGATTTGTCAAAAACTAGTGATTTTAAAGAAGTCGCGAATTTAAATTTACAGGGTTACACTAGTGATTCATGCTCATGTTCTTTTATTGTATTTAAATGGAAACTAATTAAAGCAATGAAAATAGTCTCCATAAAAATTAAAACAACCTTATTTAGATTATCATTAATTAGCGCGAGATCCAAGAGAAAATGATTAGCATACAGAAGTGAACAGGATTATCATTATTTAAAAGAGAGCTTTTCAAACGCACTCTAAATAGATAATCTAACTATATTAAAGATATTAAGTAATGCTAAAACTCATGAAATTTCTGATTGTATAAAAACTGTTTTGCTAGAATCGCAAACAAACAAAGCAACTAATTAGGGTGTTTTGTTATTGTGAAATTGAAATGCTGCAAACAAAATGTCCACAAAATTGGGACACACTACTCATTGGTTTACACAATCATAAGAGTAGTAAAAGTGTTTGACAAACCTACGCACTAAAAAAAATTGCTAATATTAGCCGAGCACAATGTACAGAATTGTTTGATCCTTATTAGAACAATTCGCGATGAGTGTTGAATTAAAAAGTGGTGGGATTATTATAAACGCAGTTTATAGTTTTTTTGGTATTCAGAGTAAAAAACTAATTTAAACTTTGAAAGGCGCGTTGTTTGCCCGCTGGTAGTGAGTGAAATGTGGAGTTCAAAATGAAATAGTTTCCTTCTACAGAACAACAAATGGAGATTAATAAATTAATTTTGAGTTTGTATTTTTGGTATGCTTTTTGAATTGATCACATATAATATAACAGTCCAATTATATCGGAGGTTCTATTGATAATTAAAAGTGATCGCCCTGAAATACTTAACTCTCAGCGTTTTTATTTAGATTTTGAAGCATATATTCAAGATGCGAAAGAAATAATTCTAGCGAATGCGGAAATATCCAAATTGTCATATGACATTTTAAATGGAGAGATAAGAATTCTTTATAATGTCAAGTATAATGTGATATACAAAAACGCAACACAGTTAAATAAGTTTGAAGATGAAGTAGAAAAAACAACACAGATCAAAGATTTGAATATTTTATCAGATTATTTTGTTGATATTGATGTGACAATTGTAGCAGTAGAACATACAGGAATCACGAATTTACGGATAAGGGTTGAAATTGAGATTAAAGGATATTATTTGATAGAAGAGTTGGTAAAAGTCCCAGAGATTTGCTCAGATATATTTGTTAAAACTGAGGAAAGGCACTTGCAACATCTAATTCCTTTAAAAGAGTCTACATTTAATTTAACTGAAGAATTTGAGATAAAAGAGGGCATCAGTCGAGTGTTTGCATCAGATAGTAGGATAATAGTTGATAGCACAGCGTGTAATAATGAAATTTGCACGATTAAAGGGGATTGTCTAGTCAATATTATCTATTTATTCGATGGAAATTTGTGTGCGCGGTGTTTTGCTTTGCCTTTTACAGTAGAGAGTTTAGTTAGCAATCCAGGGAAGCCTGAGAGTATATTTTGCCAAGGCAGAGTTTTGGAAACAGAATTGAATACAGATGGTGAAACTGCCGAAAATGAAGCAACATCAATTAAAATCATCGTATCAGCATCTACTAAAGGGTATGCTGTTGTAAATGAAATTGGATTATTTCCATCTGATGCGTATAGTGAAAGAAAAGAATTAGATATAAAGTATGCAAATTTTAAAATTGCAAAAAATATTGTTATAAGCGAAAAAAAAGAAAAAGTGCGCGGCATGGTACGATTAAATGATGATGATATACTAATTAGATCAATTCTTGCAACAAGCAGCCATAAAATTAGTGCTTTTGAAATATCGAATGTAGAAGGATTAAAAATTGAAGGAATTATATCTATAAAGGTAATTTATTTAAATAAGGAAGTTCACGTTTCATCAATTTTAGCGGAAATTCCATATCATTTTATATTAGATAATGATTTTGATAAAAACGTGCAAGATTTTTTTGCTTGTGCTTATATTACAGATGTCTGTGCTAAAGCGAAACATAATAATGAGATTGAAATTGATTGTGATATTAGAGTTGAAATAAGTGGTAAAAAGTCAGATACAATTAAATATATAGAAGCTATCAATGAATGTGGTGATCTAGTAAATGATATAGACGCTATAACTATTTATGTTGCAAAAGAAGGCGAATCCTTATGGGAAGTGTCCAAAGCTTTAAAGTGCGATAGCAATAAACTATTAGAATTGAATCCAGAATTAAGGATGCCAGTTTGTAATGGACAAAAGGTAATGATTTATAGGCAACTAGAATGTGTTTAAATTATATAGTAAAGGTATAATTAACTATCCAACATTGCATTAGTGAAAACAAGGGAGATAGTTTTGTTTGGCATAACTGACAACATTGCGAGAAAAAATGCGAAAAAAGTGGACAATAAAAAATTGTTTTATTTTAAAAGTTAGATTATAAAATGAGTAAGTATTAGATAAATGTTTGACTTGTTTTATTGGACTTTGATAATAGGGGCTATATATCTTTGTTTTTGAACTAGCATTTCATCGAATAATTCTTTGACATGATCTAGATCGACTATTTTGTCTATAAAATGTGTTAAATCTAAATTTGCTTGAGCTAGGAGATTTACAGCAGTGGTAATTTCATTTACACCGCATGAAACTCCTTTTATAGTTAATTGCTTCTTTGAGATAAGGCCTATATTTGTTGACAGCATAATCGATGGAGAGTTAACATTAACGATAATACCATCACCTGACCTGCATGCTAGGCTAAAGAGGAAGTGAGGTGAGACATCTTCTTGTGCGTGCAGTACAGTGTGTTCTGCCATGCGTCCGCCTGTTATGTCCATAACGTGTTGATAAACGTCTTCTAAAGTTTCATTTACAGTATAATAGATACCACATTTTTCAGCTATACTCAAGTGTCTGAGATTGTTAGATATATAAATAGGCACGCCCTGGTAATATTTTACAAGTTGGGCAATTAAATTAGAAAGTATCGAACCACCAATAATAGCGACATAATCACCTTTGTTTATGTCAAAAGTCTTTAATGTGGCAATCGCAACTGCCAGAGTATCAGTAAATACAGCGTCTGTTTCTTTTACGTTTGGAGGAAAAGCAATTATGTTTTCGTTAGGCATCGCAACAAAATCTCTGAGGAAACCATCACGATCTGAGCCATATACAGGTATGAAGTTTAAACCATCCTTATCAACAAAAGAAAGGTCATATGGATTTAATATTACTTTCATGCCACGTTTTAGATCGTGTTCAGGGCGATCTTCGCTTACTATCGCAGTTGCCATTCTACAAGGTACTATAGGGTATTTTGTGTTCATTCTACCCTTATAGACATTTATATCAGAGTCTGTTGGGTGAATTAAATCAATTTTAAGTTTTACAAGTTGAGGATCAAATGTTTCGCTGTCATATATTTCAAAATCTGAATTTCCCTTAGCTTTGTAAATTTTCATATTAAATACCTTATATTAGTAAACCTAATTACAGATTTGCAGCTCGTTCCACCGTCTATCACTAATCGCGCTTGACAACATTCGGTATACAAGTGTTGGATTAAATGTCTAGTGGCATAACATCCGCCGAGCTAGCGTAGTATTAAACAATATAATAGGCGCATTAATTGAATCTGTTAATATTAGAATCCAGTTAATGTTTGAGAAGAAAATTTTAAATTAAGTCGATAGTGTCTCTCTCAATGGGCTTAGACATATTGATTTAATATGAAAATAGTGGTTAGTATCTTGCTGGTTTTATGCGTTGACTCGACCTATATAACAAAATATGCAAATTGTGATAGTAAAATCACAAAAAAGTGGATTTTGTTGTTTGATTGTTACAACAAATTAAGATACTTTTTGTAACACCACTTAAAAATATAACCACCCAAATTAGGAGATGTAGACTGAGAGTTTTCCATGATTAAATGACATGGTTTTTTTGCGTCATTCTTGATCAGTTGTTTAATTTGAATTCTTAAGTATTATATCATAGAATGGCATTTTAAGCAAGCAAACAAAAATGAATTTACAGTTATTAACGAGCGCCCTGGGAATTAGGATAATGATGTTAAAAAGCGCAAAATGCAATTTGGAAAAACCAAAGCGCATAATGCACTTATTAACAAGAGATGAATGATTAAAAAATCATTCATGTGATATGACAAACAAAATTAGATTGATATGCCTAAAAAGTTAATTAATTTTGCATAACGCAAAAATAACACTATTTAGAGAATGCAAAGAACATATAAAGGTAATCAGTTATTAAACGAACTAACCTCAATTGTGGATTTATGTATTTGAATTAATTGATCGAGCCATTTTGAAACGTTTTTGCCAAAATCCACGATTTTGCGTTTTTCAATGATGAAATCAAATAATTCTGCTGCCGGGACTAAAAGCCCGATGGAAGGGACATCTGTGACATCGTTATTGTCAAGATAACTCTTGAGCCATCTGAATGCAGTTGAACTATCAACGCCAACCATCCTGCCTATGGTTCTATATGATAAGCCAATCACATAGAGTGAGACAACCATTCTAAGTTGATAACTATTATCATGTATAGAAATCTCATTTCCACACATCATACATGAAAAGTAGTGAGTTCCCCTTCGCGTGTTTTTAAAAACAATGCGATTAGATTTGCAAGCTGTACATACCATTACATATATTATACCTTAAAAAAAAGAGAAAAGCAAATATATTAAAATAAATAGTGAAATTTATCACAAATTACAAAATTCGTTTTTTTGTTTAAAAAGCAATAGTTAACAAAAAAGAGATAACACTTAATTGAAAATAAACTAGCTATTAGAATAGATGTTTATAAAATAAGAATTTATTCACTTGATATGTAGCTATTTAAAAATACGAATTAATTAATAAGATTAATAAGCGCACCCAAGAAAGAGATGTAAATTATTACAAAAAGTATTACAAGTACTGCGTAAACTATTAGGCTGGCTTTTGCATAATTAGATTTACTACGAGGTACTTCGCTAGAATTGCCAAATGCCCAGTAAAGAAGTGCAATTACTCCGACAAATGGAATGGCTGAAATCAGAAGGGTGATAAGCCAATCTTTAAGGGATATGGCCTCTTCGCGTTTTTCTCCACGTGGTGTTTCTGGGTTTACAGCAAACCTATAATCATTATTATCATCATTTGATTGATATTGTTGTGACATAATATCTCTAGCCTCCTTAAACTCCCTTTTTGTTGTGGGTCGTTTGTGTGGATAATTTGAATTATACATAAGTAAACTCCATAAAAATTTAATTATAAATTTTTAACAATAAAATATATGCGATTTATTTTTTTACTATTTTACCAAGTATTTCATATAGTTTGGATGCTTCCTCATCGGATAAGGTTATGCCTTTCCCCATGCGCTCTCGATTTGGAGCCCACTCGCGCACGTCAAGACGTTCCTTGCGACCGTTCCAACTGATTGAATTAAGTTCTTTAGTCCAACCACTACTTGTTTCACCAAGTACACCATACTCTTTGACAATATTATAATTAATATCTGAAGGTTTATCCGCCATTTTGTGTCTCCTCAATGGTTTGTTGTATTTTATAGTATAAACTAGTTATCATTATACATTACTATATGAAAAAAAGCAAATAAGCAAGTGATAAATAATATGAAATTTGAAAAGAATAGTTGGAATTTAAATTTTTTTATATCTTTTTGCAAATTAATGAGTTTCATCACCCTGATTGTCTTTTGCTAATTTTTCCAGTTTTGCAGTTTTTGTTTTTTCAACTAATGTTGCGTCAGCGGCTGATTTAATTCTTAGATCAGTATTGCTTGTTAATTCAACTACTTTTGATCGCACTTTATTGTAAAATCTAGATAAAATACTAGTGCCATACCTATCTGTAATTTCCTCATTAGATAAATTTGTTGAAAAGAGTGTAGTTAAAGTGTCTCTCTGATCTAAAAGGCTTCTAAGATAAGGTGCTGTAACATTATTGTATATTGGTTCAATTCCCAGATCATCTATTATTAAAATGTCACATGTATAAACAAGCTCGAGAATTTCATATCTGCTATCAAGAGGGGCGGTATGCGCTCTTAAGAATAGTTCATTCAACTTAATAGCACTCAGCATTAATATCTCTCCACCATCATCTAACACTTTATTATAAAAGACAGAAAGAGCAAAGGTTTTACCACTACCGGGTTTACCAGTTGTAAAAACAATTTTATATGGAGAACTAGAATAGTTTGTGGAAAAATCATCTAGAAAAGCGTAGAATTTCTTGTAGGTTGGTAGATCTTTAGGATTTACTGTTCTATGTGCGGTGATTTTATCAAAGCTTCTAATGTCTGTGACAAGTTCCGTAGTTACATTTGACGCTATCTCTCTTACCAATTTTTTAAAACAAGCACAGAATTTACCATTTAAATAACCAGTGTCATTGCATATTTTACAAAGGTAAGCCGGGGCTCTATAGTTTTCATCCAAACCAATGGATTGTAAATATTCTTTATATTTACTAAAAACAACATCCGCATCTTTTCGTGCTTTTTTTGCTGTGGGCAGTCCCTCAACCTGTTGCCTGGATGCTTCCATTGAAAGCAAGAACCATTCAGAAAAGAGTGCCTTAAAAGTAGCATCATTATTGAAGAGATTACGGTGGCGAGTTTCCGCATTCATTTCCGCTATAGATCTTCTTTGAGATAATACTCGCATTGCCACTGACTTAGGCAAACGAAAACGATCATAATAAACCATGTTTCATCCTCATTATATAATAATAGATTCGTTACGATAACCTAACCCTGATATTAAGAAAGTTGACAGCACTACAAACATATAATGAATTTAAGGTTGATTTTAAAAGGACAATTTGTAACTAATTTATTACCGTAGATTATATAAACAAAATTATAATTCTACCACCAGACAATTATCATATCTCAAATTCTATACTAAAAAATATTGAAAAAGCAAGAATTTAGGAGTTGGATTTGCAGTGAGTAGATTATATCATATCATATACATATAAATATGTCAATCCATTAAACAAAAAATTTTAGGATAAAGGATTATTTTCAACAAATTCCATTGCGCTATCATAATCGACCACATCATGTTCTTTAAATCGGGATAAAAGTTTGTCTATGTTATCCCAATTAAAAGGATCAAAGGAGAGGAGTTCAGCCGCTACAACTAATACTGGACGTTCGTAATCATATTTCTTTTGCAGTGAAATATAACTTATTATATCATCCTCAGTCGCAGTTCGTGCCGCTTTTCCAAAGAACAATATATCGTCTATGATCATTTTGTTTAGTTCATCGACATCAACTTTTACGAGATCAGCTTTGTAAATTGAGGTGTCGATTGAGGTTGACGTGTCGCCCTTTTTGGATGTTCCCTTGCCCTGTTTTTTGTAGTTTGTCCTAGCAATTAAATCTTCTATATATTTTTCAGCCTCACTAAATGTGCTAATTTTGCTGTTTTTCATATCACTTAAAACCCTGTTGAGCCATGTAAAAATTTGGGTTCTAGATTGAATTTGTTTTTGTTTAGAGGTTACCATTAATATAATTTCATGTGAAAATTTCCAATCCTCAATAAACATTTTGTAATGTTCGCGTTCACTATTAGATAAATTAACATGACTAGATGACACATTCATAATCTCAGTAATTTTATCATCGTATTTGCAAATTTGTTTAATATAATCTACAATTTTATCATTGCTTATCAATCCTCGTTTATGAAGATTTGTCAGAAATTGGTTCATTATATTGACACTTTTGTAGTTAGACATAAAACAATGTTTTGCGATTTCAGTTAATCCTTTTTTGTCAAATCCCATTACCATCCAATCGCGTACATAATTTTTTGCGATAGCGTCATATTTATCAAAGGTTCCTAGGGTTTTTATGATTTGTTTAGCAATAACTAAGCTCTCGTCTATAAACTCCAGGGCATCTTTTACATCGTCTTTTTTAGTTGCGTTAATCTCCAACGCTAATTCATTTAATAGATCATTTAGGTCGGTTAGAGAACCTTTTTGTTTAAAATGTTTGCAAACCTCTATGATTGTTTCAAGATCGAAATCTTTTATCCAGTTATTGTATAATTCGATGTATGAGCCCATTTCACTAAATGAGATATTGTATGTAAGTTTTGGGTTTAGTGCTTTGAGAATTTGACCCATATCACCTTTAATTACATCTAAATAGAGGATATGTCTGTCGACATCTTCTGGTGTAGTGTTGTGTGTCATTCCAAACTCTTTGAGTATTCCGTGCAATTTGCCCAAAGTTAGAGTGCCAGCGTGTTTTTTGTTGGCATAGTCCAATATTTTGCAGGATGCCTCTTGTGTTACCTCCCATCTTTCCATATCATCTATTACTGATATAAGGTTATTGGAGTTAAGAGATTTTCCTTGTTTGTCAAACACCTCATTCAATTGGTCAACAAATTTAGAATATTTAGAGGAATCATATGATATAGACTTATCATTCTTTTTTGGAAATATAGGCATGTAATTTATATCTGGTGAATCTAGTGGGTTTTCTGGAGCATCTATAGACAAAAGTTCTTCGTCTTGCCAAAACTTGAAAGCCTCTAGTACTGATTCATGACTAATACCTAGTTTTTCTGCGATAGCAGAGGGTTTGTTGCTGTCAGAATAGTTGTTTTGGGCTAGGTAAATGCCGTAAATATACACTAGCAAATACAAAATTTTTGTGTTGCTGTTGAAGTATTTTTCAATGAATAAATTGGGGATATTTGTGGAGGCCCACTTTTTGAACCCTAAACTTAAATTGCAAAATGACATTTTACTACCCTATTTTAAAAAATTTTCAAAATTTAATATTATTTTAACTAATTTTTTACTAATAACTATTGCAAAAAGTTAGTAATGCGGTTATAATATTAATAGTTATGTTTACAAGCTATTGTTTTTTGCAATAGTGTTTAATAGTATAACATATAAAACAATTCATTGCTAGTAAAATATTTATCCTCAGATGGTGTTGAGGGTTTTTCGCGGAGGAACAAATGAAATTTCTTAAGCTTGGTTACACTGGATACGGTGATGGAGACGGTATCATAGATTTTACTAACACAGCAGGAACTATGACTGTTTTGGCTGGTGTGTCAGCTAGGGCACTGGGCGATTTGCTGTGTGCTGCATTACATGGTGATGTTGATGGTAAATTACAACCTAAAGCAAAAGTTTATTTAGATTTCGAACATGCCGAACTTATCTACAGAATAGAACGTGAATTTGATGAAAACGAAAAAACTCACATGTTGGCGCTGATTTTAGAAGATGGCGCAAATGATAGATTTGAAGGACAAGAGGCACAGGATCTAATATACGAGTTTTTGCCTATAGATGCTAAAGCCTTTAGAGAGTACATAGTGATTAATAGGTCTGGTTTTACTGAATCCTTCATACAAGGTGATAGTAATGAGCGTACTAAATTTATTGATCAATGTATATTTAACTTATCGGGCACGACAGACAGCGCTACTCGAATGGCATCATATCAAGATCAAGCCAAAGCTATTCAATCTGAAATAGATTCAATTACTCCTACCACACCAGAAGATGTAGAAGCAAGTCTTAAGGAGATAGATAATCTTGAGATTTCAATTGCTGAATTGAAAGTTGCAGCAGAAGAATTAGCAAAAAATTGTGAAGTGCCAGAAGACAATGAGGGTGCTGAAGAATATTCAAAGGCTCTTGAGAGATCACATGGATTAAAAGATCTTGAGGCGGAGTTAGAAAAAGACGCCGAGGCTTTAAAAGAATATGAATCCGTCGTTGTAATATCAGAGAAATATTTAGAGTTTAGTAAAGTTAGTAATGAATTAAAAGAACGCAGTGAAGAAATTGAGCTAATTAAAAAAGCCCGAGATGAGGCAAAGACTAATTCTGAGAATGTAAAACAAGAAGCGGAGGATTTTGCACAATCGATTGCAAAGCAAGAAGCTCTAATTAAAGAAACTGGGAGTCGTTTTCAAAGCTCATTATTGCTTTATTCACAAGATCCTAAATCATCCAATGCGCCAGACGTCGTTAATGAGTATTTTGCACAGACAATAACTCAGAAAAATAAATTATTAGATGAACGCAAAATTGCGGAAGAAGAAAAAAGTGAGTTAACGAATTCCATAAAAGCACTCATCCTTAAGAAAAATGAAATCAACTGTACAGCAGATTATAGAAAATCTGTTACAGAGTGTGCGATACTAGAAAATTCCGCAAAGATTTTAGAGGATGAGTTAATTTCCGTAAATAGCAATTTAGAGACACTCAAGAAAGAAAAATCTGATTTAGAAACATCGATACAAGCATATGAAGAAAAAATAAATGAAATTTCTTATTTGAATGACGAGCTACTAGATGATGCTGGCGTCAGCGAAAACTTTACCTCAATTTTCAATGTGTATACAGAAGAGTTTAGAAAAGTTAATACCTTAACTGCAAAATATTTTGAAGTTAAAACTCTAGATGATGAGCGCAAAAATGTTAATGAAAAAATAGTTAGCGCTCTAGCTTCTGTTGAAAAATATAAAGAGAAATTGAAACTCGCAATTGATAACAAAGAAAAACTTTTGTTAGCTGGTGAAAAAACCGAAATAAGGTTAAAATTGTTACAGGCAAAACGTGCTGAGTACGAAGGCTATAATATGATGCGTTCAATCTCAGATACTCTTCTGTATGGAAGTCATTGCCCTGTTTGCGATGGTTATATAACATACAAGCAAGAATTGTCATTAAAAGATACGCGAGCGTTGGATGCCCAAATTGAGACTCAAAAGGCTGAGGACGAAAAGAACAAAGCAACAATTTTGGAATTAACCGCTGTGATAGGACAAAGAGAAGTTGCAGTTCGAGTTGGCAATCAATATGTTGATTCATTAAATGCTTCACTCAAAGAGATTACTGCTAAGATAGATAAAATATTATCTGAATATCCAGAGATTACAACCGTTGAAAGTCTAAAAGCATACTTTGTAGATAAGTTGTCTAAATTAGATGATCTTGCGCGGATTACAAACGAATATTCAATCAATGAAATTGAACTTAAGAGTGCTAAGGATATTTATTCTGAAGAGGTTAGTAGATTAAATCTTTTAGATGAAGAGATAATACCAAAGGTTAGAGAGCGAATTGAAAAAATTATAAGCAGTCAAGACCAAATTAAAGCCGATTATAATAATCTAAAATCAATTTTAAATGGCGAAGATGGATCAGAAGTACTGAAAAAGATCCTGCTTAGTGCTCGCGAGGTGGAAACTATTGATGAAGAATTAGAATTACAACGTGAAAAACTAATTAAGATTAATGAAAAAATTGAAGAGTTAAATGAATTGATATCCGCGCTTGATTCGATAAATACGAGCGCTGAAATTGATGGTCAGTCATTAACTTATACACAAGCTGTTATCAAAGCGCTAGCTGATGAGCTTTTATACATCCAAGGTGATGAGCGTGATAATCCATTCGATTATGATGCTTTAGTCAGTGATTTAAAAGTATTATTAGAAAAAGCATCTGAAGCTGATAATAAATATAAGGAAATTGAAAAAGCCTTAGAGGAGGCAGAAAAAGAGTTAAATACAATTGCATCACAAAATGAAGAGTTGTTTACCTCATGTATGGAAAGTTTTTCTAAATATTCTATTGAAAACGAGGATGACGCGCTACGTTTGATTAAAGAAACACCAAATGTTGCCGCATATCGAGACAAGAAAGATAAATACGAAGTTGAAGCTGCTGAGATTGAAAAGGCCATCGAAGAGGGCGAAAAAAAGATGCTCGCTCGCGCTGATTTAGAAGCTGCAGCCAGTGAGGCACTTGCTAATTTAAAGGAAGTTAATGAAAAGATCGAGGAATATGAAGAAGCGCTTAACAATACCAAGTTAGAGCTTGAGGCGCGGCGTGATAGAATTCAAAAACTAGAACCGTTAACTGTTAAAATTGCTAAAGTAAACAAGTTAATTAGTAATTTAGAGAAAGTTTCAAAGTCAGCCACCGCTAATGAAGTAACGGCATCCGATTTTGCGGACACAATATTTAATTTTGCAGACGCTAATGCTGCATCATGGTCAACCGATAGATATGCGCTTAAATCCACAGATACTGGCATTGATCTTATAAATGTCGAGAAAAATGATATTGTTGATCCTATTAAATATACTGATGAGGAAAAATCTATTTTAGAGTTAAGTGTTACGATTGCATATGGTGACGCTATGGAAGCATTACTTGGTATCAAGGTTCAACGCGCATTGGTTTTATATGATTCTGAAATTCAAAATGAATCAGTAAAAGTTTTAATGAAGGCATTAGATGGTAAAGATGTATTAGTGGTAGTAGAAGATCTTGATTCAGCGCACATGCTCAGAAACGTTTTATACGATGTGACAAATAATTAAAATTTGGAGTGAGTTTAAAAAGATACCGCTGTTTTGAGTAGTGCTTTTTATTTCGTCATTATATTATTAGGATGTGACATCTAACTATCTAAATTATCAAGATTAGAATAGGTTGTAAGTTTGCTGCAAACGCAACATACTTAACATTATGCCCAATATTTTTGTAAGCAACTAAAATCTCTATAAAGGGCATCATTTTATTTGTATGGTTTAGCGTCGCATCAATATATGTAATTAAAAAGTTGGATTTTATAAAACAGCCTCGCCCGAATTGAAAATGAGAGACAAGCTTATTTAGAGGACAACCAGAAGCCTAAATTTACATCCCAAAAAAAATTAATCAACAGAGATTAATTTTTTTTTAGTATTTTGAATCTAAAACCATTATTATGTTTGAATTTAATTAAACATTAAAAAAAATGGATACCTTTGTAAGTGTAGGACTCTTAATATGTTTAGAGCTAATTTTAATAGCAATATCTCGGTTTTTCAATTCTAAAAAAATTCTATACAAAAAGGAAAATACTTATCGCGGCATAGGCATCTAAAATTATCATGGTTTTTCAAAAGTTGAAAGATTGTAAAATCAAAAAGACTTCAAGTTTTAGAAAAAAGTGGTTACTCTTTAAATTTTGGTTAAACCATCGAATATAAATTATAGAAATATTGACAAAATTTGATTGTCTTAGTATAATATTAGAGTCATTAAAACATTTGTTAATATAGTTTTATGATAGTAAGAGAATATTCAAATCAACTAGAAGTCAACAGTGACGCCATATATTTATTAGTTACGCAGAGGATTTTTTATGCATAGTTTCTTTTTAGTTTTGGTTATCTGAATGATTATAGGTTTAGGGAGGTTAAAAATTATGTTTGGAAAATTATATTTTCAGGAATTGAAAAAGGCATTAAAACTCAAACATTTATTTGTGCTCCTTCTTTTTCTAATCGCAGCCCTGTCTGTTTTTAATTTGTGGATTGCCCCAAAGGTAGAGACCTATTATTTTGACGAATTGTCAAGTGCTCAATATATAGCAGATGATCCAGATTATAAGGAGTTGACTTACTATTTGCTCGCAAACTACAATTATGTAGTTGTTAAAGAGTCACAAATTGATACTCTTTTAGAGAATGCGAGAATTGAATATGAAAATGCAAGGCTTGGAAGTGACAACTTTATAAAAGACGTTTTTGAAAAAAAGTATGGATTAAAATATTCGACTAAATCCTTAGTAGTGATGTTTGAATACATAAAAGAAAACAAATTGTACGATCAACCTATCATAGTATATGGTGGTACATATAGTAACGTTTTGAATTTTGATGTTTTATCAAAGCAAGGTTTAGCATGGATTGGAAATACAATTGCTATCATTATTTGCATGATTTATGTTACGATCATAGCAAGCAGGATCTATCAAAAAGATCTTGAAAAAGGCGATATAGACTTAATGCAGAGACTTAAAAAATATGGTAGAAATAAATTTACAATAGCAAAGTTGTTTGTTACACTCACAATAACCTTTATAACATTTTTACTATCATTCATTATTAGTTGGTTTTTTGCGACACAATTTGCCTCAGATGGCAACTATTCCTTTGAAACATTGATAGTTTTTAACGCTTCAGAAGCATTTATGGTTAATAATGAAGCGGCAGTTTTAGGTCTTAACTTTTTAACATCTTTTATGCTGCTTACAATGTGTGCTGTATCCGTTTTTGCCTTTGCTATCATCCTAAGAAATAGTCTGGCTGCTTCAGCTTTATGGATTCTATCCATAACCACTATACCTTTCTTTCTAAGCAATATAGGCATGAGCAATTTATGGATTTCAAATAGTGCTCTTGTAAACCAATATTTTGGCATAAATGGCCCTTATGGGTTTGCTTCTAATATTTTCATATCTATTATCATGTATATCTTTTTCATAGCCCTATTCATAGTAGCAAGCGTTGTTATTATGAGGCGGAGGGTTATAGATATTACAATCAAGCGCCCTCCCAGACGATATGAAGATAATAGATATAATCACTAAATCGCAAAATGCTAGTTAGTATACGCTAGAGATGTTTTAATATTACAGTGCAAGCAAGATAGATTTGCATTTCAAATCATGGTATCATTCAAGCACTAAATTTTAAGTGATAATGTTATCATACAAAAAGGAGTATTAAGTTTTGAACATCAGAAAAGGAAAATTAATTATTTTAGCGCGAAGCGCAATTGTAGCTGCGCTTTATTTTACTCTAACTTATGCAGTTAACCCAATTGCATTTGGTCCAATACAATTTAGACCTGGTGAGGCCTTGACATTGCTTCCGATAATTTTCCCAGAATCAATAGTTGGTGTTACTCTGGGTTGTTTGCTAGCAAACGTCTTGTCACCATATGGATGGTATGATATGTTGTTTGGCACGATGGCTACATTGATTGCATCTCTTATGACATATGTGATAGGAATTAATTTGCGTATGGTAAAAATTTCTGTTAGAGCTTTTTTTGGAGCGATTCCTCCCATAGTAGTTAACGCCTTAATTTTACCTCTTATATGGTTATTTTTCTCTGGTGATAAACTATACGTCTTAAATTTTGTTACAATTTTGGGTACGCAGGCAGCGGTCATATATCTACTAGGCATGCCTTTAGTAATAACTCTTAGTAAAATAAAAATCCTACAATTGGATAATGTAAAACGTTTAAACACAAGAGTTTAAATTAAAATTTTATCAAATTTAGATTTAGAGTAAATATTTAAGAAAATTTAATTTATATAAATAGATTTATTTGATATAATATACATAATAACATTTAAGGCAATTGAATAATTGTTCTAGATGAGGAGTACTATTTAATGAAGTCAAGATGGTATAAAGATGCGGTTTTTTACCAAATATATCCACGCAGTTTTAAAGATTCAAATGGTGATGGAATTGGTGATATTCGCGGTATAATCGAAAAAATCGATTATCTAAAAGGTTTAGGAATAAACGCTGTTTGGTTATCACCAGTGTATATGTCACCAAATGATGATAATGGTTATGATATTAGTAATTACAGAGATATTAATCCTGAATTCGGAACTTTGGAAGATTGGAAAGAAATGATTGATAAGATGCATCAAAATGGAATACGTCTTGTTATGGATCTTGTGGTTAATCATTCCTCAGACGAACATCAATGGTTTTTGGAAAGCAAAAAAAGCAAGGACAATCCATATCGTAATTATTATATCTGGAGACCAGGTAAAAACAATGATGGAAAAAAGCCTCCAAATAATTGGACATCTAGATTTGGTGGATCGGCTTGGAAATACGATCAAAACACAAACGAATGGTATTTACATTTGTTTAGTGAAAAACAACCAGATTTGAATTGGGAAAATCCAGCTGTCAGGCAAGAAGTTGTTGACATATGTAATTATTGGCTTGATTTGGGTGTAGACGGATTTAGGTGTGATGTAATCACATATATTAGCAAAGCAAACGGACTCCCAGATGGAAAATACAATCCAATTTTAAGAGGTGATGAACATTTTGTAGCAAAACCTAAAATACATGAGTATTTAAATCAATTAAACAGAGAGTCCTGGAGTAAATATGATACCATGATAGTAGGGGAGGCTGCCGGATTAACACGAAAGGATGCTGAATTATTAGTAAGCGAATCTCGTAATGAAATGGATTCAGTTATTGAATTTGAATTATCTTTAGTTGATATGAAATTCAACGCAATACCAGTAAAACTGAATCTTAAAAAGTTTAAAAAAATTCAAAGTGCATGGCAAAATATCCCAGATGATTGTTGGAATACTTTGTTTTATGAAAATCATGATCAACCCAGATCTATATCAAGATATGGTAATGAATTTGGCCCATTTAGAAAGGAATTAGCTAAAATGCTCGCCATTTCATACATTACACTCAAAGGTACTCCCTATATATATCAAGGTCAGGAGATCGGCATGTCAAATATATCATTGAATCCAGATGAGTATGCTGACATAATGACTAAAAGAATATTCCAAATAACAAAGAAATTCCCACCTCTTTACTGGCTTGCAAAAAAAGTAATGAAAAAAGTAGCACGTGATAACGCGAGAACTCCGATGCAATGGAGTGATGGCGCAAACGCAGATTTTTCTACCTCAACACCATGGTTTAAACTAAACCCAAATTATGGTGATATAAACGTTCAAGCTCAATTAAACAATCCCAACTCCATTCTTAATTTCTACAAAAAAATCATTGATTTTAGAATAAATAATGAGATTTTAATTAAGGGTTCATACAAAGAATATTTTCCAAATCATAAGCGTGTTTATGCGTTTGAAAGAGCGTATGAAGGCAAAAGATTCATAATAATTTGTAATTTTAAGTCCGATGTTGTTAATCTTAATTGTATAGACATGAACGCAATGGGTGCTAAACTTGTATTAAGTAATTATGCTAATACGGCGGAAACTTTTAAAAATGGCATGACACTGCGAGCGTATGAAGCTTTCATTTATTATATAGAAAGCTAAATTTTTATTAAAACACACCCCCTTGTCAACAACAAAGGGGGTAGTGATTTTTACCTAGCGCACAACACTTGTGCCGATTATAAAAACATGACAAAGAGCAGTCTGTTTTTAAAAATAAAGAGAATAAAAATTTAAAAGAGAGGATGCAGAATTTCTTTATTTGATGAAGACCAGCGTTTTTACTCTTTAATTAAATACTAAGATTTCACTTCTAAAACATTTTTTGTATAATATAAGGAGTTGAAATTTGTTTAGCTTAAAAAATTAAACTAACAATTAGTATAATGCTCGCCCAATTAATTTTGAATATCTACAAAAATAGTGTGATGTTTTAAACACAAACTATTAAAATAGTTGATAAATAGTTTTAATTTCAGTATTCATTGCATATAATTAATTGTGGACTATTCTGCGTACAAATTAAAAAATTTTCGTCAAAAACAGTTTAAAAATAATTATGAGAATGATGATATTAAAAATATGCGGGCACATCTACCTTGTATAAACTCAAATGCAGAAAGTTGTGAAATTGTTGACATGCAATATTCTATCAACAATAGTTTAGAAGATTATCCTGAAATTAAAACTTTTTTTAGAGGGGTTAGAGTAAAAGATAAGAAAAAAAAATTTAGGTTATATAATTTTGTAATAATCTTGATTTTAATAATGACTTCCTTAATTAGTTTAGACATGATAATGGGTTTTAATTTTTTGGCTGATTTAGTTGACTCTATGAATGGCGGCAGTACACTCAATTACTATTTTGTTATTGGTGGCAAATTTAACGATAAACTCCGCGCGCAGGAATATTCACAAGTTGTTTATTCAAAAGGTGGTGCGGGTGTTGTAAAATCTATTGAAAACAAATATGCGGTGATAGTTGCTTCATACTTTAATATAGATTCAGCCGCCTCTGTGATGCAAAAGAATTATTTACCATTCATGATATCTGTAAAATTAAATCAAAATAAAATAAATTTGGATAAAAAAAGCTACAAAAAGCTAGTGGTAGATCAAATTAATTTTATATTCGACAAATTAAAGAGTGTAGACGATTTATTGTATTTAACTCAAAACGGGAAAGTAGATAATAAGACATTTACAGAAATCCTATTAAACTTAAAAGATGAAATAAACGCCTCCGCAAGGATTACAAACTCTAAATACAATTCTCGTGATTTAGATAAACTCCTCTTAACTATCTACTCATTGCAAGATGACTTAGAATCCCTAATTTTGACTAATGAAAAAAAATGGCCAGAGTCAATAAGAAGAATGATAACCAAAACATTAGTAGATATAACTGAGATCTTTCCCGAATCAATTCTAATCAAAATTGGATAAGTACAGTCAAAATTGATTATGAGTATTAGTTAATCAAACAATATTACAATTTCTGCTGACAGAAGATGATTTGGTTATATATCAAGAATGGATATAAAAAAGTAACAGCTTAAAAGGAGTACAAAAACAAAGAAAAAACAAATACTTTAAAATAATAATTAAGTAAACACGCCTCTTAATCTTGACTAAACACGCCAAATATTGTATTATATATAGTGATATTTTATTGTGTGTTGTCACGCGCGCGCACGCGCGTATATTAGAGTAATAAAATATTATATATAGATCTGGGTTATAAGTGTAGATAATTATCTAACATGCATGTTTGGTATAAGCTCTATACATGATTCTATTTAGTATTTTTAACCAATCGCGGCGGAGGTATTCTCCTAGGATGAATATACGGTATAAATTTTCATTTTGCATTATTTTTTCTGTTTTAATCATATTATGTTTTGCACTTGTAGGTGCTAGCAATTTATTTAAAGCTAGCGCTTTTACAATGCCAGACGGACTATATAACGCGGCACCTTCTGGGAATACTCTAATTGGCTCTGCCCCCTGGAATAATGATGCTAGTTATTTAGGCAACAATAACGAGGGATTGCAATTTGGCACAAACGCTATGCAGACACGTGCAATTTCTGGTCAACTATCAACCGCACAAACTGATCTTAATGAAGGTGTAAATAGAGATTTTAGATCTACGGGTTTAACAAGATACATACTTACGACAGCATCAATTGAAGGAACTGCTGGTCAAAGTGGCGCGTCGGTTGTTTCAAACATTAAACTTAACACTGCAGACGATAACTATGCGGCAGTGTCTTATGCGTTAGCTATTCCAAATTATAACGTTAAAGTTAGGTTTTCCGCCACAATTGAAAATACTGGCGGAGATCCCACAGAGTATCAGTTATTCCTTAATTTTTATCCGTATGGTACTAATTCAAATGATGGCAAAAGTAGCAATCAAGATAAGATTACAGTTATTGGCAATTCTAGCGGGCAGTTTGCTGGCACGAATGAATTTAAAGTACCAACCTTTATTGGTGATCTAAGTAATGCGATATTAGAAATAATATTTTATGCTCCTGCAGGTGCCCTGTTTAAAATGACATCTCCTAGTGTAAAAGTTTCACTAGATATTGATGAGGATCTCACTAAACTTAACATAGTAAGCAGTTCCACAATAGAAGTTTCTGGTTTAAACCGAAGCACAAGAACAATTATAGCAGGCGGCTCATCTCTAGATTTAAATACTTTTTATTTAAAAGCAGGTGATCATATAGCATTTACAACTAATGTTTATACTATGGGTAGTTCTACGAATAGATATAAATTTCCTGAAAAGTATCCATACATATTTGGTTTGCAAAATTTAGAGGGTACTCAGCGGTTTATAGGAAAATACGATAACGGACAATACATCTACACAAATCCAGCGTGCATAGTTTATGAGAGTTCTGGAATTGATTTAACAAAGGTTACTGAAGAACAACTAGTCGATGCTAGCAATCCTAGTCAAGTATCATATAGAACTGAGTTCATAGTTGGGCAAAATGTACTAAACGCGCTTTATTTTAACATAAGGCCCAAGGTAATAACAGGTATTGATTTAGATGGTAATTATTTAGTAAAGTATCAAAGGGCGGCTGGGCCCTACAAGATATATCTTGATACTGGTGCACCTGGAATGCCGACAATAAATCCATCCTCTTCATTCGGGAGTGCGATTAATAATGGTGTGTGGTTTACTGATAGGTCTGATCCAACACTTGATATGGTTAATACAAATCTCCAAGTTGTAACAGACGAATACACATATGCAATACTATTGCCATCGTATATAACTTCACTAGATATGACGCAGCTTGATTTTACTAGCTTAAACGCAGAGTTTGACGATGGTACTAATGTAAAAAATCAGTCAGTCACTGTGTCTGGTGGTACTGCTATGGCTGAAATACAGCGCATATTCAAATATGATAGTGCCAGGCAGAATACCCCATCTACGAGCAAGCCCTTGGTTTTTTCGCATTCTGGTGAATATTCATTGTTCTTAATAACTGTTGATGTGACAGGAAATTATAGTAATCCACGTACCTATACTAACGTTCGAGTAGACGCACAGTATCATGATGTAGCATTGGAATATAGTGTGGGCGGAGGCACAATCACAAAGGGCAAGGGCACAGTAAGTGTTTTGTACATAGTTGGTGCTTCGCAGCATGACGCAAACGGAAAACTAATAAACAATGCAGCATACTATATTAACAATGCCAAATCATATACTCAAGACACTGGAGCTAAACGTGGAGAATTCATAACTTTTATGTTTAGAATGGACGCTAATGCATACAATTTTTACAGGCTAGAAAGTTATATGAATAAGGCATCGGATAATACACAAATTACGAGACCTGTTTTGACTTTAGAGGGAGGTGAGTATTATTTATTCATAACATACATTATGGATGATGCAAATGTAGAGGAAGGGTGTATAGTTGAGTGTAGTTTGCTTGAAAAAGCGGTTATAAGTGTACAAGAAAGTTCATTTGTTTATACTGGTTCACATATTAACATGAATAATTATTCATCAATTTTGTCATTAACATCTACTGGCGCGAATGGCGCAAAGATTAATGATGTTGCGGCGTCATTTAAATATTATGATTTGCTTAGTGCATCAGCTGTGGTTTCAGATTCTAATAAAGTCACAATAACTTTATCTGGCACAGAGTATGTTGTGGAGTCACAAAATCCATTAATTGTAGTTGCAAGCACATACAAACTGGATGGTAGAGAATATTATTCAGCTAAAGTAAGCCAGATATCGCCCAATCATTACGATTTAAGAATTGTTTGTTTGGAACCTGATGCCGTCAAAGCATCTGTATACAACGCAGGTGAATATTGGTATCGTGCTGAAATTACAGAGCAGATCGGTATTCCTAGATATTTTGGTATTGCGCAAAATTTTCTGACAATAAACAAAGCATCACCTGACGTAAATAGTTTAAGTGCTGCAAATTTAACATATGGTGATTCACTTGAAAAAATATTATATACTAGCAGAACAATCCCAGGTGTTTTAATTGATAGCAATTCCTCGGTAACATTTCTAGATTCTCAAACTATAATTAAAAGGTTGTATTTTACCGCATCAGAAGTCTATGGTGAATATATAATCAGATCTATAGAAGCTGGAACTGATGAATATACCAAGCCTCAAGCTGGTAGAATCAACATAACTATAGAATTTGTACCATTTAATCCGCTTTTTAAATTAGACGGATCACCTTTGAATGAAAATGAAGTTGTAGAATATTGCAGTTTGTACTCATTCTATTACAATTATTATAATGGTACTACATTAAACGATTCAAATGGTAAGCATGCTCTAAATTACGCAGCTGCTACTTACACAATAAGCCTAGTTATTGACAAAGCAATGGCTTCCATTGAAGTAAACGAACAAAGTTTAGATTTAACATATACAGGAAGCGCTCTTGAGCCTACATTTACAACTAATCCACAAGGCCTTGGGTATATTCATTTATACGAATTAAAAAATTCAAATGGAATATATAACGCTAAAACCACTGCTCTGCCTGTTGTAGCTGGCGAATACAGAGTGACATACTATATAGACGATTCAAATTATCAGTCTGAAGAGATGATTAGCACATTTATTGTTAAGAAAATGAATATTAAAATAGCTGTTGATAATGACTCATTAACACCATGTAATGATAATTTGATAACTTCGAGCATAACAGATCAAAATGTTACATATTCATATTACATGCAAAATAGTTATGGAAGGCTAACGGTCCCTAATCCTACCATTTTAGATGATATTGAAGTAGGAGGTATAACATATAGATATTCATACAAGATGATGCGCGATTGGACGGGAGAATCCGTGATGTCAGATTATAGTGAACCAGCTACTCTCCAGATTACAAATGCATCGATGATATCAGGTGTATACTTGATTAAAATAATTGTTGACGCCTTAAATTACACTGGTGAATGTTCAATAATGTTGTATATGGCCCCCGCTAATGCTAATGATACTCTTGAAACTACGAATTTTTTGTATGCTTTTCCAGATGTCTTGTCTACATATGCTGTGTACAATATTGGATCTTCAATACCAGTTAGTATAAGTTACGACACAACAATAGGACATGTCGAATATGGACAAACTATAGCCGAATTAATAGTTGATAACCAAATTTTTTCGAATCTCGCAAATGCTGGCGTTCAATATTTATATTTGACTGGTAGAGATTCGGTTGCAGGTAGATTTAGATTATCAAATGAAGAAGAGATTGCAATTCTAAATAATATTACATTAGATACAAGAACTGATAGTATTACTAATGAGCAAACCAAAATTTTGCCAGTGAGATATGACTTATATACTGGCAATACTATTGCGTATAATGCATTTATTATTTGGGAAGCTGGTGAATATAATGATAACGGGGTTTTTATTGTAAATAACGATTTTAAATCAATAACCAAATCAATTTCTTTATACGTAGCAAGGGCCACTCCTACCTTTGAAAACATAGAGCCTTTTGATAGTGTTGTATACGAAACAAAGTTGTCAGATGTTGTCTTCATTGGAAAACCTCATGTTGCAGGAAATAATGGTACAATAACAGGAATAAAGGGATATGACCTTGAAAATTATGAATATAATATAACACCTGAAAATGGAGAGTATATACCAGAGACAGGTTCTAACACTGTAACATTTGTTTTTACACCTCGTGAAGATATTTATCTTAAAAGATACAGAGAAGTTGCCTTTTCAATTGAAATTATTGTTACACAAAAAGAGGGATCAATTGAAATAGGTGAAAATGCGAGTGCACAATTTGGCGATATTTATACCAATCCACCGGCCACAACTCTTCCACAAGGTTTAGCACTCAAGTACGAATACTTTGACGCATCTAACAAGCCTGTGGTAGTAGGTCCTGCTACGCCAGTTGGAACATACACACTAAAAGTTAGTATAAATGAAAAAAATTATTATGGAGAGGCAACTTCTACTTATGTTATAGAAAAAGCCACTCTTGTTTGGAATGTTCAACCTGTTACGGTTCAAGGTGAAATTAGATACGGTGTTAAAATTAAAGATATTGCACTAACTACTGGTGGCTCTCTTAAAACAAGAGAAGGCACATACATTCTTCCCGGTTCATTTGTTTGCTCTTCGATAGATGACTATGAAATAGATGATTATATTCCAACTGGAAAACATAATGTGTATGTTAAATATACTCCATCTATGATAATAGAAGATGGCTTCGATAACAATTACATTGTGCCAGATCTCACTATTTCGATAGAAATTTTAAAAGCAAATCCTATTATTATTGTAAGTGATATCTCAAAAACTTATGATGGAGAGAGTAAAGGTGCGACAATATCTTTTGATGGGCTAATACCTAGTTATATAGTTTCGTATACTAGTCTATACACAAACAAATCTTCAGGAGTATCTTTGGGAGTAAATATGCTTCCTACATTAGCTGGTGAATATACTCTACTGATAACAATTGATGATAGTCATTATCAGGGTAGCACTAGCAGTAATTTTACTATTTTAAAAGCCATCACCACTGTTGCGCCTATAAACTATGTTTTTGCGTATGATGGTGCTTCACACACATTTACCTATTCTAAATCTGTAGAGGGTTTAAATTATTCACTGACCTACATTAATAGTACGGGGATAGAATACACACAACCACCATCTGTCGCTGGTAAATATACGGTTAATATTAAACTAAATGAAGGCTATTTAGAATCTAATTATCAAATAAGTGGGACCGGTAATTATTCATTTTATATTGTACCAGTTGTAAATGGAATAGTTGATGTTTCTAAGCTACAGCAATACTATGGCGCGACGCAACCTGTCAATGTTACATTTACTTATCCACCTACTAGCATTGAGACAAAATATGTAAGCGTGACAAATGATATTGTTTTGTACGATCATGATTTTAATTCCGCGCCTGCAGACATATATGATCTTCATTTTAATATTGTAGTCAATGGATTAACATGCACTGTGATCGCTGGCAAAACTTCGTCTATTGATGAAAACTTTTATTCGAGGGTGATAATCCCAGATGAGGGAACTTTCAATTTATATGATGCGGGCAATACTTCATATGTTACTGATCTCTATGTGGTAGTCAGAAAATCTCCTGTTAACATCATATTAGAAAGCCGCTACGAAACAACTTACACGGCGAGCAATTTTGATCCAAAAACCATGGGAATTTATGTTGAGCTAGATTCATATCAACCAAAGTTGCTCTTTAGTTATATTGACATGGACGCGAAAAATGACCAAACAGAGAAAGATAATGTAGCTGTAGCTGGTAAATATAAGGTAATTGTTAAAATAGATGATATGAACTATGTAGGAGAGGCCAACACTGAATTAACAATTAAAAAAGCGACTCCAAACGCAAATCAAGCACCAACCCTAGCAGAAAAATATAGTTATAGTGATGATCCTTCAAAGGTTGTTTTCAAAAACGATGGTTGGGTATTATTTAATGGTAATAACATAGAGGGTCTTTGGTATGTAGATACAACTGATTTTGATAAGCTGCCTGTAGGACAATATGATAATATCAGCTTTCGATTTGAACCCTTCAATACTAGTTTGAATAATGCATATATTTATGGTAGTGTTAACATAAGCAAAAAAAATATAAAAGAATACTTGGCATATGAGAGTGCTGATTTAGTACAGGAATATAATAGAGATCAACATAGTGTGCGTGCGTATATTAGAGATAGATCAGCTGAGTTTATGGCGGCTGATAGTAGTTTGAATCTTATAGTTACCTATAACAATAACACTTACGCACCTGAACAATGTGATGATTATAATATAATGATCTACGTTGTAAGTATCTATTATGAAGGTTCAATAGGTGGAGATAATACTATAATAATGAAGGTAAAGCCAGCAACTCCTAGTATTATTCTACCTACATTCCCATCATTAACTGCAGGTCAACCATTAAGTAATGTATCACCTACTGGCGGGCTAGCCTATATTGGTGATACAATTCATACGATAGATGGTGTCTTTTATTTTAATGATCCAACCCAAACATCTACTCTTTTGAATGAAAGACAATTTCTAATGACATTTGCACCAACAGATTCTGTCAATTATAATTCACCCACATTCCCTGTATATGTGTTGATAGTGCCAGCTGAGCCTGTAGAATATTACTATGGCACAGCGCAAGTTGAACCATTCGTATATGGACAGACACTTAGCAGCATTCAAATTACGCCAAAACGGGAACATGATAATTATATACCTGGTACTTTTGAATGGGTAGATAGCACGCTTATGCCTAAAAATTTGGATGTTGTTTCATATCGGTTTATTCCATCTAAAATACAAATAGATAGTGATTCGCAAAAACCATTCTACGATATTTATCCTATTGTAACTGGCACTGTAACAGTTAATGTAAACAATGCTGATTTTGCGATTGAATATGGTGCATATGGAATAGTTTATGTAGGCGAGACTCTAAGTCAGGTTAGACTATATGTAACTCCTTTAAACTCAACCACAAATTTACCAATAAATGACTATAATATTCTGCTGCAACAGGGCAATACGCAAATTCCTTTAAATACTGTCATAACAACTGCCTATTTGAGCACAGCACAACCTGTATTAACTCTTGATGTTAGCATACTACTAACAAAGAGTTATTACAACATGAAATCATTTAATATTACAGATATAAGGGTTCGCAATCTTTTGAATCCAATCAACTTTAATACTTCTGTATTTACAAAAAAATATGACGGCATTGCGCTTACTGGATTATCTTTATTAACTACAGTGGGATTGAATGTTACAAGCACTTCATTTGAGCATGATTTATCTAAATATACAATAAATTCTATATTTAGAGATGGAATATTAGTAGAATCGGTATTAGACGCTGGTAGTTATGTAATTAACATTACATATGATGATGGTATACATTATGGAACTACACAATTCCAATTCGAAGTAACAAAGCGCGATATTTCAAACGCAATTAGTTTACTAGACGGCACTTCTACAATACAATTTGTTTATGGATCGACTAAAGATACATTTGAACTCAAGTTTACAGAGGTAATTGACAACCAAGTATTTAATTATGACGCGCTAGAAATACTTCCATATATTTCGTTTAAATATGTAGACACAAATAATTCCATAACATATGGCGCAACTGCGCCTAGAAACGCAGGCGAGTATACTGTAGACGTTTCTATTTCAGTAGGCTGTCCTATGTATTCTGGTTCGAGAAAATTTGTGTATATAATAGTAAGAAAAGAAATTCAGATATACTTCCCAAGCTCTGGTTATACTTTCCAATATGGCGACGCGATTTCAATAATACCTGTTATTGATGTAGTCGATGCTGAAGCCTATTATTTGACTTTCAATAGTAATATAGGTGTTCCGGAGAATGCTGGATCTTATTTAGTAAGGGCACATTTGGATGGCAAAAATTTCTATGGGACATCAGAGCCCATTGGTTTGCTAATAGAAAAAGCAAAATTGGTTGTAACTCAACTTCCTACAGTATCTGGCCTCATTTATGGACAGAATTTGGGAAGTGCAAAAATATCTGGTGGTTCTTGCGCTAATGCCAAGAGTGGTAAAGTTGCGGAAGGCGCTTTCTATTTTATGAATCCTGATAGCATATCATTTACAGCAGGTGCAAATAATAGGGTTTACCTTAAATATATATATAACGACAACTACGAAATTTTAGAAAATATTCAAGTTGATGTAACAGTTGGAAAAGCTACTTCTAGTATTTCTGTAATAAGTCAAACAGCTGTTTACACAGGCGGTGAGGTTAAACCCTTAGTAAATTCTGATACTGCATACCCTGTAACATACGAAATGCTGTTTACTCGTGATTATGCTGTCGTGTCGCCTATTAATGTGGGTGAATACACAGTTAGAATTACAATAAATGATGATAATTATCAAGGCGAGATTAGTAATTTGATTTTTACAATTACACCTATCGAGGCAAAGGACCATATACCCCCAGTAACCTCATCAATTAGTTATGGAGCATCCTTAAGTGTTAGTTCGTTTTTTGGTGGATCAGTAATTTATTTTGATGGGATTTCAACGCCTGGAACTTTTGTATATGCTTCTCCAGCGCTTGTGCCAGGTGTGAATGAAAAAGTCATAGGACTTGGAGGGCCTGGTGATGTTGGGGTTTATAAAGTGGGTTACAAATTTATACCATCTGATAGTTTGAATTATCAAGAATGGAGTGGGGAGATTCACATAACTGTTACTAAGGCTATAGCTTCTATAATAGTTACTAATTATAACTTTGTTTATGGCGAATTTATAACAGCTCCTACATTTAATACACTACCAGGTGGCATAATAGTTCAAAACGATGAGTTTGTTTCTTCTGGTTTTGAGGGCACGACGCGGACCGCTGGTGTATACAATTTTAGAGCCTATATTCAGAACGAATATTATACAGGTGAAACTGTATATAACATTATAGTAGCGAAAAAGGCTGTGTCATTCAAGTTTGTTAACGATGCTAACAATGAAGTTGAAAAATATTTAACTGAATATAATGTTCCTCTGAGTGTGGCTATAGCGATAGACGCAGATTCTGTTTATGCAACAGACGGTGGCACAGCTAGTGTTATAAAAATGTTGAGTAACAATATACTATTTACCTACTCTGAGAAGAATGTAGCTAATTCCACAATTTATTTTACACCACCTACAAAGGTTGGTGTCTACACTGTGTCAGTTACTATTTCTAACAACAACTATTATATTAAGACTGAGGATTCACAAATTGATTATGAAATTGAGAGGGCTACTGTTAAAAAGATAGAATTTGACGCAAACAGCATAAGCAATCAGATCTATGGATCAGTTACAATGCCTTTGGTAACAATAGAACCCACAGGCGTACCATACGAGTTAAGATTCGACGATCAGCCATACCTGCCAACTTCAGTAGGTGATCATAACGTTGTTATAATAATATCCGATCCAAATTATGTTCCGATCTCAAAACAAAACAGATTCAGGATTCTACCAAAAAGCATAACTATAGAAGACATTGTGGTGTTGAATAAGGCCTTTGATGGCACTGCGAATTTGACTATAACAGCATCTCTTAAAGGTGTTATAAGAAACGATGAGGTATATCTTAATATCGAAGCTAGAACTAAAGATTCTGCGACTGAGGTTGGGTATCATGAAGTTCAAATCACTAAGTGGGAATTAAAAGGGCAGCATGCTGGCAACTATACAATTGCTCAAACCCCTGTATACGAATCAAGAATTAGTATTACTAACCAAAAGGTTGAAGATTCGAGTGGGAGCGGTTATATAACTTCAAATGAAGGGTTTAGTCCAAACATAACTATAGATATACGAGATGTTACGTCGAGTGCAAATCCCTCTAATGTATTTACTGTAATACTAGGTCAAAAAGCGATTGTCAAGGCTGTTTCACTAAAAGAAAACGGCAACAATTTAGTACTAGGTGAGAAAGTTAAATTTTACATACTACTGCCTGAATCTTATCGCAATTCAAAAAGCCTCGAGTTTAGACAAGCGGGAAATCTTGAAGGTGAAGCGGTGGCGTTTACAAGGGAAGGTGATTATATTACTTTTTATGCCGATAGATCTGGTGAGATTGTAATTCTTGCACACGATTTTCCATATTGGTTAATCATTGTAGGTGGCGCATTATTATTAATAGTTAGTTTGTTTGTCTTTATAAAAGCCATGCCAGCAAGACGGCAGTTATACACAACAAGAAGGTTTAGGCGCGAATATCAAAAGCGCGCATATACAACAAACAGAATTGCAGCTATAGCTGAAAAAAAGAAAATCCGAGAAGAGGAGTCAAAATATAATGCCAGATTCGATTAACAAATCGACGATCATAATTTTTACAGCTATTTTACTATTATTAATGCTTTTAATAGGTGTGACTCCACAAAAGACAATTGCAACATTCGCCGCTGCGGAGGAAACTGAATTAATTATTTCACAAGTTGGAATTGATGATCATCATTCAGCGGCCGATGGTGTTATTTTTCAGTTTACATGCCCACCTGGGACAATAAAACTTAGTTATAAATTTGTTCATGATTATGATGGCGTTGAGGAAAGTGGTGAAATTTTTCTAGTTGACAACATATCATACAAATATGGTAATCAGAAATTTTATGAAAATGGTATCTATGAAGCAATTGCATTGCAAAGTGATGAAAGCACATTAGAGGCTGATTTTGAGATTAAAACTATTGACTACATGCCGCCTAAGCACGACACATCAACTGGCACTAGCAAAGATAGGTGGGAGTTTGAAGGCCCTTATTTATCATGGTATACGGCTTATATTGAGGACCGATTTGCCGCACAAAAACAGGACGTTTCTAGTGGACTTAAAAACATTATTGTTTTTAGAGATAGACAGAATGGACTCTCATTAGAGGAAATAATGCCTGAGGATAGTGATGACATAAACGCATATAGGAATATAGAGCCTCAGACAATTGAAAGTTTAGAAGTTGATATAATAAAAAAGCTCGATAATATATCTGGTAGCAACCTAGTGTATGATACATACATAGACTTTGATATAGATCAAGAAGGTGGCACATACTATTTATATGCGCGAGATAATGTTGGGAATGTTCTTTTGCAGAGAATGTTTAACATGTATGATAATACGAGGTACGAATTTACAACAGCTGATGGTACGTTAATTGATTATACGGAGACCATAAATTTAGCAGCTACTCGTTTAGCCGAGCTAAATTCTGAATATGCAAACCATATTTTGGATGCGCTGAGTACTGCACTGAGTAGAATAAGATTTAGCTTTTACCAAGGCGATGAAGACGAAATTATGGCGGCGGGCCGCGCTTTTGATATAGCGCAAGCCGCATACACTAACGCTAAGCGAGTATATGAAATAGAACTAATAGGTGCTGGTGTTTTTCCTAATTATGAAAAAATAAGCGCACTTAATTTTGATGATAGTACTGTTAGCATTTTGAAAGGTGAAACCGCTAAAATAACATTGACATTTTCTGAATACAGACAAGATTATTATGATTTTGCCTTTATTCAGAGCGCAATGGGAATAAATAAGGCTAACCGGTTGTTTAAAATTGATAGCATCCTATCAGTTGATGGTAAACCAGTTGAACTCATAGCGCCTATTAAATTAAGATTCGCTATACCAACGACATTTAATGATATAGGTGTAGCAAGTGTAGTAGACAACAAAATTACTGTGAATGAAGTAGAACGCGGCGCTGAATGGCTAATGCTAGTATTATCTTATGAAAATCAATATTTTTATGTTATAATAAATGACGAGAATGTAGAACCTCGAAACGAAACATTGATTTATATACTGATAGGTGTTGCGTGCCTAGTGTTTTTGATAGGTGCAACGATTGTTTTAGTGTTACTCAAAAAGCAACGCAATCTAAAAAAACAGTTAAATAACACTATACCTAATGCTGATGAAAATGCTAATCAACCGACCGTTAAAAAGCAGGCAACTAATACAGTGCTAGCTCCTACTAAAAAGGTTCATCATAATAAAAGCAAAAAGAGGAAAAGATAAGGTATAATGCGTTATCTAAAAAAGACATTTGAATATTTGTTCCTACTTGAGAAAAGCAAAAGATTCTTTATTATCTTTTTGTTTCTATTGCCAGTAGGATGCGTTTTCAGCTGGCTTATGCCATCTGGTAATTATATAAGATTATTAATGAATTATGATTCGGAACCAAAGAAATTCTTTGCTATATGGACATTTGATTCTAACATGCTCGAATATGTGCTGGCGTTAGTTTTTACTTTTGTGATTCTTATATTCTGTGTTTCGATTATAATAAGCGTTATAACGAGATCCTTTAGAATTGGTGTTTTTAAATTACACAAACCTTTGACTGATTTTAATGATAATTTTCAACCTGTTTTTTCTGCCTCAATAACTTATTTATTTACGTTAATTGCATATAAAGTAGTTATTACTACCTTGCTGGGTTTATGGAAAACCATAGAAAACCATTATTTATCACTCGCGATCTCGATTATAACAATTTGTATTATAACTATATTAGCAGCAATTCTAACAACACACATATCGCTAATTGTGCCTATAATGTCAGCTACTGGTTTGAAGCTAAAAGACGCATTTTTAAAAAGCATACAAAAAGTAGGTGAATCACTAGTTCCGATTTCAACAGGGCTTTGGATACCTGTTATGATTAAGGCAATACTAGGATCAATAATAGCGTTAACTGAAATAAAATATCTTCTACTTGGAATGGACATACTTCTAAATACATTTCTATTTAGTTATTTAGTGGTTTATATCTTAATAGTTTATTATGAAATAGAAAGGATAAAGCGGGAAGATTACACACCGCATTATTTTGAGAAAAGAGCTAAAAAACAACTTTCCAAGGATTAGGGAGGCATTATGATATTAAAAGATTCGTTTTCGATTTTGGGTATCAATTTAAATTTGATATTCAAAACCCTTATATATACCTTTGTTTTAATGATAATATTTTTTGCTCTATTGACTAGTATAATAAAGCCTATAGCAGATTTAATATTTATTGATTTTGAATTTTCGGAACAACTACGAAAAACATTTAGTAATTGGATGAGTGGAGATATAGATTCTTTTAGAGGACTTTTTAGAGAAATTGGAAACTTCATATCTCAAGAGTCACATAAAACAAATACAACGATTATTAATTCAATAATAGTCTATGTTATATTCATGTTTTTCATTCAAATGACTAACATTCCGATCACTAAAGTCTTATACAACAAAATGAGCCAAGGCTATGACGAACGCTTTCATATGTCGCTAATATCCACGCTTATATTAGCACTAAAATATTCTTTTGTAAATGCCATAACAGGTGCTTTACTTGATTTGTTAATATTTGTATTTGGAATTGTTCTTTTGAGCCTCTTGTTTCCACTAATATCTATCTACTCAATAACAATTGCTGTATTTGTTATGCTGATATTATTGTCTATTAGAATTTCATTTACAATAATGTTACCTCCGATTATGGTTGCTGAAGAAAAAAAGGTTTTTAAAGCACTTGTTTTATCAATAAAAAGAACTCCCAAAATATTAAACAAAATATTCATACCAGTATTCATAGTAATAATAACTACTTTTGCAATTTGCATGTGCACGGTAGCGGTTACATTTGGCATAATACCTATAATCATTATACCGACATATATGGTATTAATGTCAGCAATTAGTTTGATTGTCTATTTTGTAGATAATAAAAGGAAATATTATACAACGAACGTTTTGGATTTCAATGGCAGGGTTGACTATCTGCCTCAAAGTTCAGAAAATGATGCAATGCAAGCTGCAAGACAATCGTCTGAGTCTGAAGAGGAAGAAAATGAGTTAGTTGATAGTGAATGCGATACAAAAACAGGGGAGAAGGATTCTAGCGATTGATGATAATGTAGAGCCTCTAAATAGTAGAGAGACAACTACCAATGATTTGTACCAGATGAAAGGAGCGAATCCTAATCTCTTTAGAATGAAAATATTACTTGAATTTTAAATAGTTCTAAAAACCAGTATTAATGCACCCATGATATAGCATTATCATAGATACTAATGATATATTAAAGTGCAAAACCAGATTACTATAAATTAAAAAACAGCACTAATAAAAAGTCCAAACTCTAACCATAAGTGAATAAATAAAGCTCTAGAAAAAATTATTGAATTATATAGGAGCTATGTAAAACAAATAAACTTTCGAAATAACGAAACAAATACTAGATCAAATTAAGTGGATATCTAAGTTGAGATATTTTATAAAATTACAATTTAACATACGAATTAGTGCTATCAGGATTTACAGAAATAAAATTAAACTAATACACAATACAAAAAGCAAGAGAGAATCTAAATTAAGCAGGTTATATCCTTAAAAATTTGTTATATACGATAATTATGATGAGGTAAGATGAAATAATCAAAAAGATATTTTTGGAGCTTTCTAAATTTTGGCAGTGAAAAGTTAAATGGGTTTCTTCTAAAAAAAATCTAAAAATACCAGAAAGCGCAAACTAAAAAGAAAACAACTGAATTTACCTGAAATTTCTAATGCTTTAGTCGATAATTTTTTAGCTATAAAAAAGAGTTAAAAGGATTAGAGCAAAAAAAGAGCCACATTTAATGTGGCCCTTTTTGAAACAAAAAAAATACAAATAAAGAAAACATTTTATGATTAAAATTTAAGTACTATTTAAATGATTTGGCGTATTCTGCGATTGCTGTAAAGATAACGCCGATACCATATGCTCCAGCATCTGGATGATCGAGACTTCTCTCACCTACTGTGCCAGCTCGACCCATACGAGCTACTATTTTTTTAGTGTCCTCAGCGCCCTGCACTGCAGCTTTTGCCGCTTTTTCCATGCAATCGAAGAGTGAATAACCCTTATCTGCCGCTTTTTCCATAGCGTCAGCTGCAGGCACTAAAGCATCGATTAATGTTTTATCACCAACGACCGCGCCGCGTCCGAATGAGCGTTCTCCTGTCTTCTGAATTGATTCAATGGCGCCTCTTAAGATTTTGACTAAATCACGGACGCTGATTTGGCTAGCGCCTGCAGATGCTTTAGCAGCTCCTCTGAATGCGCTGCCCCATATAGGTCCAGATGCCCCACCGCAGTATTCCATTATCACCATACCACAACTCTTTAAGAAAACACCAATATTATCTGTTTCTAGACTGTTCCAATCAACCTTTAGTTGTTTAAAACCTTTAGCTAGACTCATTCCAAAATCACCATCACCAGCTACGCTATCCATTTCACAGAATGGTATTTCGTTAGCGATAATGACTTCTGCCATTTTGTCAATAATATCAATAATATTTTTAGTAGTTAGAAATTCCATGCTAATACCTCTTTTAAACTTTTAATGCTGGTGTATTTGCTGGTGCATCGAGTAGTTTCTTAAGTTCATCATCTAATTTTAAAACTGAAACAGATGCGCCTGCCATATCTATTGACGTCATAAAATTGCCAACAAAAGTCTTATAAATCTTAATATTTCTCTTTTTAAATTCCTGTGTAACGGCATTATTATACAAATAAAGCTCTTGCAAAGGTGTGCCACCAAAACCGTTTATTAACAAGGCAATCTCAGATTTATCGAGATTAATATCAGCACATATATCTGCGACATTGCGTTCTGCTAAAGAATTTGCTGAGCTAATTTTTTCTCTCGCTATGCCAGGTTCACCATGGATACCAACACCATATTCTATTTCATTATCGCCTATACTAAATGTAGGCGCGCCTTTTGCTGGGGTTGTGCATGAGGTTAGCGCAAATCCTATTGAACGTACATTAGCAATTGCTTTTTTAGCTAAGGCTTTTACTTCTTCGAGTGTTTTTCCAGCCTCAGCTGCAGCACCTGCTATTTTATGAACAAACACAGTACCTGCAACGCCTCGTCGGCCAACCGTATACAAACTATCTTTAACGGCGATATCGTCGTTTACGTAGACTGAATCGACTATCGCATCGTCATCTTCTTTTGCCATAGCGCTTGCACTATCAAAATTCATACAATCACCGCTATAGTTTTTGATTATTAATAATGTGCCTCTATTAGACTGAGTTTTTAAAATTGCGTTATATACTTGAATCTGTGAGGGTGATGCGAAAATATCACCGCACACTGCTGCATCAAGCATTCCAGTGCCTACAAATCCAGCATGAGCAGGCTCATGGCCACTGCCACCACCACTAATCAAGGTAACTTTATTTTTGTTTATAATCTTCCTTTTAATTACCTTATATTTCTCGACGAACTCGAGCTCAGGATGCGCCGCTTCAATTCCTCGGCACATTTCAATAACAAAACTTTCAGGGGTATTAATTATTTTTTTCATTATTTACAGCAACACTCCTTGCGCGCTTTAGCGCCTAGTTTATCAGCAGTAATAATTGCACCTGCTACGCCATCTACAGTAATTGGGAATGGCATACTATGAACACTCTCTTCTGGAATACACGCTTTTTCAGCGACAGCTTTTAATCTATCGCCTATATCTTCAACACCAAGATCCGCTAGGCATACTGGAAGACCAACTGTCAAACAGAAATCAATAACTTCTTCAATCTCTTCAATGTCTGCGTTTTCAAGTACAAGCTGGCAAATTGTCCCGAATGCAACTTTTTCACCATGATAGTATTTATGTGTCTCTTCCAAAATTGTTAAACCATCGTGAATGGCATGCGCCGCAGCAAGACCACCACTCTCAAACCCTAATCCAGATAGAAGGATATTTGCTTCAACTATGTTTTCAAGAGCAGGAGTTACAACCTTGCTTTGACAAGCTAGTAAAGCCTTGTAACCATCTTCTAACAAAGTCTCGTAGCACAGTGTAGCGAGTGCAAACGCTGATTTTGTGCCCTTAGCAGGGGGTGTATAACCTTCTCTATAACCACATGGAAGTCCAGCATTTACGTTAGCATATGACTTTGTGTTAGCCCTTGCTTCAAAATAAGTTGATAGTGCGTCACCCATGCCAGATACTAGAAATCTTGCGGGTGCATTAGCAATTACTGTTGTATCGATCAAAACAACGCTAGGGCTTTGTTTGAAGTATGCATAATCATCAAAGGCACCTTCATCTGTATATAAAACAGCTGAGTGACTAGTAGGCGCGTCTGTGGCCGCTATAGTTGGAACTATAATCAGTGAATCGCCTTCTGCTACGCACTTTGCTGTATCAATGGCTTTACCACCACCTAGGCCTATTATACAATTACAGGATTTAGACTTAGCAATCGCCTGGAGTTCTTTAACAACATTTCTAGAACATTCGCCTTTGAAAGGTGCTTCAACAAATTTTATGCCATATTTTTTGGCGGTGGCGTCTAGTTTTACTTTAACGCGTTTCACATCATCTGGGTGTGCGATTAGCAAGGCATTCTTGCCGAATGTCTGAACAAAGTAACCAAGATTAAGCAATTCATCCTCGCCCTGTACATATTTACTAGGGCATATAAAAGCTTTTCTCATCTGAGATATATCCTCCGATTTTAGATATTAGACGAATCTCTTGTGATTTACAAAAAAAATTGTCTAAGTTTCAAAGTAAATTTTTCTTCTATATTATTATAATCTTAATAACAAAAATAGTCAATACTGACATGTAAATTTGCATATTTTTATTTACAAAAATTTAACCTAAAACTAACCAAAGCAGTGCAAATTAGTAGTGTGCTAGTAAAAGTTATATAAAAAGTGTGAAATTCGTAAATATTAAGTAAGTCCAGTTTGTTCACCAGAAACAACTCGTCCATTTTGAGTTACAGTTGTTAGTTTATCACAATTAGCAAAAGCCATTATGCCCACATTAATTGGAGTGTCAGAGTAATTGAAAATTACTGTGTTCAACTCAGTGCAACCAGAAAAAATTGTGCTAGCTATTTCAGTAACCATAGCTGGAATTACGATTTTTTTAACATAGAGGTTGTTTCTAAAATGTGCTTCCTCTCCACCCTCATAGAGCGTGCCGTCCATGTATAATGGAAGCGTCTTATATTGCGCAGCAGATATTGCGGCTATTGCTGTAACAGGTTTAGTTATTGTGGTATTCTCTAGAGATATGGTATACTCGTCAGGGAATGTAATTTCGTCTAATAATCCAGTATAACCTACTGCTACGAAACTGTCTAAATCCGCTGAATCTGCCACTTCTGAATCGAGGTGTAAACCATTTTTTACTGGCATAAAAACTATATATTTTATGTTATCATTTCTTGGTGGTATAATTTCAACTGCAGAGTTTTCGTCTTTATATGATGACTCCCAAACCGCCATTGTATCAGCCGCCCCTAAAAAAGAGAGTGAAACTAAAATGATTATCGACATTGAAATTGCAAGCATTTTTTTGATAGTCATAATCAATCCCCCATATAATCAGGCAGTGACAACTCAAGATTGATTTTAATAGTTGTATCATTCAAATCAGACGCTAGTAGTCCTGCTGGATATACTAAAAAAACATTGAGTGTTATGGGGATGCTTTGATGAGCTGGCACAATTAACAAGTCATCATAAAAGAGTGTTATAGCGTTTTCAGGCTCAGTGTAGCCATCACTATTCACTATATATAATTGATCGTTTAAAAGGTAGAGTGCTTTTTTATCTAGCGGTGCAAACCCATTAATATCTACATAAAAACCATCAATGTGGTTATAATAAATTAGAGTTCCATAGATATTGTAGCTAGCTGTTATTGCAATTTCGCCATTTAATATTAGATCGCGTGTGCTGGCTCCTGTTTTTGAAATTGTCGCTGTAAAATTCGATCTAACCCTACCTGTTAATAATGGATCGCCTGTGTAGAATGTAAATGAGGTGGAGTAATTGAGTTCACCTCTTTCTTTTACAATGTTTTGGGGATCGTTCCAGGTGTTTTTTGCTAGACTAAGTGCAGTAACCTCTGCTGGATATAAGGCGGTTTTGCCATCATTAATAGGTGAATCAAACGATAAAACCACGAGGCCTTGGCTTGGGACTAAATAGTTTAAGGTGAACTCGTATGTAGAATTGAACCATGAAAAAGTAGCACCTATAGATAATGTAATAATAGATGCGAATAAGCATAGTATAGACAATGAGGTTATAATGATTCTAGTTTTCATTCAGTCACCCTAGGTCTTATCAAATAGTTCAATGTAAAATAGAATTTAGCGCCTACATATTTTAAATCAGAAAAGGTAGAAGGTGGATAGGTAAAGTCGCCAGCAGTCCATTGTTCGTATGAATTTTTTGGCAAATAAATTATTTTTAAAGTAAACTCGTTATTTCCATCACGCACAGCATATGGCTCACTATCGCTTAGTCGTGCTACAATATTAGATGAATTAATGTAGTATTCGGTTTCGTCATTATCTAACAACCTGAATGTAAAGTAGTTATCACTAACTGATGATGAAATAATATATTTAGAAGTATCAGCAAGTGTGCCATGTGTCGCTACGAAATTATCTAAATTAATTGATAATGTGCAATTCAAGTTTGAAGTATTACTTACAATGTTTATATTAACCCCGACAAAAAACGGCGCGTCCTTAGTGCCAGGGCTACCCAGGCCAGTTTCACCCGCATATCCAAGGGACTCAATTAAACTCGAGCTCAAATTAGCGGTTAGAGGTGTTTGAGAAGTTATAGAGGTGTCACTAGTATCTATTTCTGCGTTTTTATAAAACCAAGCAAAAGATGTCACTAAGGCGGTTGCAATCATAATGATTAATGTGAAAGGTATTATAAGGTGTTTAAATAGTTCAGCTCTTAAAAATTTGCCCATTTAACCACCACCGCTACGTTTTTTTATTATAACCAGCTGACCAGATGTGTCTAAAAATACAGGAATATCTGTGGAGACATCTGAACTGTAAATAGCGTATCCATTCGTAATATAGGATTCACCATAGTATGTGCCTGTGCTTTGCAGATTGTACGTCTCATAAGGGATTATGATGTCGTTTAGTAGTTCAAATGAAGCCCAACTATATATTTGCATTAATACTAATTGTCTAAAGTTCGAAATCTTTAGGGGGTTCGAACTTGTACCAGCTGAGATCGATGTGTCTGCTAAGAGATAAGATTTTAAAAGATTTGAATGCAAAAGATTTATTAAACTTGTGTAATTTGCACCCGCTTGATATTGTGAATAAGTAAGGGCATAAGTCTCATCTAGAGAAAGAATTGAATCGTTTAATGAAATTGAGTTTTTAAGATAATTACCATTAATTGTAAGAATCTCCGTATCGTATGAACCAACCAACCCATCGACTGATAAACTAGTTGTTTTTGAACTAATTGTTATATCTACAAAACTATAGATACTATCAAATAATAACGGTTCTATAGAATCTGTAAAATATTTACCAATAAGAGATCCAACTGCAAAATCTGGAAAATCAGAGTCAAAAGTGCTTTTAACAAACATATAACCTACAGCTTCTATATTTGCGAATGTTGAGTTAGATGAATAACCAGCAATTGACCCAGCATACAACTCAGATTCACCTGAGGTTATAAAGATAGTGCCTTGGAAAGAAATATTAAAAACATCTGAATCATTTATAGTGCCAGCAACACTGCCCACGCGCGAGCTATTTGATGATATTGTAGCGTTTCTTAATACTAAATTAGTAACAACACCGCCATTTATGCTTTTGAATAAGCCCGCGCCATCGACATATAAATTAGAGATAGTGTAACCACCACCGTCATATGTGCCTGTTAAATTCTCAGCTGGGATATAAATTGAACCATTATACGCATCAATCCCATCGATATCCGCTTTTTGATAAATAACATAATTTACACCATCTTCTGTTAGACCATCTACTAAATATCTAAGATTCAGGAGTTCATTTAAATTCTTTACATAAAACTCGTGGGTTTCTGCATTTTTTATTTCAAAACCAACAATCCTTATAAATGGTAAATTATATGTATAGTTATTTATTATATCAGTGGTTTCTCCGTTCAATGAAATATTAAAGTAGTAGTAAGGAGGCAGATTTTTGCTGGCGTAATCAGTGCGCCATGTTATATTATCAACAGTAAGAGATGAGAGCTCCGCTTTAAGCGTGTTGAATTCATTATCTAATATTGTGTCACCACTGTTATAGGCATTTGTTATTGAATCTAAGATAACATCTTGTATGTCGCTTATTTGTGTTACATTATCAAGCGATTGCAATGTGTTTAAATATGCTATGTTAACCTTGCGTTTTAGTATATCATAACCGGTGTTATTGTTAATTATGTTAAATGTATAATTAGAATTGTTATCGCCGTCTTTTGACGAGAAGTCTTCGAGGACTTTTAGTATATGAGAGCCAGCATTTGTTGCAAGCGTATTTGTATCAGCGCTATAAACTACACCCACAGCTCCCGATATCTGGTTGCCTGCGACCAGGTTATTAGAGAATGTGAAAGTTAGAGGAACGTAACTAGAATCAACTTTATCTAATTTTTCAAAAGTTGTTTTTGAATCATATATTTTGCTAAGAGAGCTTAAAATCGTAACACTAATCACACGTTTTGTTATATACCAGGCTCTGCTTAATTGTGGGATTGTGAACGAATAATTAGAGAGTCTATCGTAGTCTGCGATGTTATGGAAACTTACAGATGAGGTATAATTATTGCTTGCTATGAATGAATATCCTAACCTTTCAATCTGAATATATGGAATGTCAGATGACTCAATGCCAGTGATAGTTGCGTTGTAAGTTTTAGTTGTCCCATCGTATTCAAATGAATTTGTAGAAGGGTATGAAATATTTAATGGTTTTTGAGTGATAGTTCCAGGGATACTATATATAATGTAATTCAACGCATCAGTTCCTGTTAAATTAAAGGTCAGTGTATTCGCTAAATCAACAAAAGGAGAATTAAATGAAGCAGTAGCAAATATGCTCGTGCCTGTGATTGGTTTATAATCATTATCTTGACTACTAGATGCAGAAACTTCTGTGTCTAAAGAGAATGCAGTGAATGAAGCACTCGCGTCATATACTTTGGTTGGAGCAGCTAGTCCAGACGTGAGAATTATTCGTAATTCCTTTGGCTGGATAGTAAACTTGATATTAACACTAGGCACTATACCTGTAGTATAATCGCAGTCTGTTGAATCAGTAGAGGCTGCATTAGATAGTGCAAACACGACATTATAGACCCCAGCATTACGAAGCCCGCCTTCACTTAGATATGAACTGAAGGTGCACTCTAGCAATGCAGTATCTTCACCTTCTTTATAAATCAGAACGCTTATGTCTTGTGCATTAGTCTGAGCAGGCAGGTTAGTGACAAATTGATTAAGCGAATTGAAAACTACAGTTTGAGGTGACGCATTATCAATGATTACACCTGTAAATGATTTGCTTACTCTAAACTCCTTTATAACATGATTATAGAAACCAGTGAAACTCGACGATGTTTTAGGTAGCGTACTATCTACTGTGTCGTGAGTTACAGAGACTAAAGAGATTAAATCATTCGCGTTTTCTTCGAAATATGTTGCGTTGTATCCATCGCCCTCAGTTGTAAAGGCAAAGTTAGCACTCTCACTGCCTGTAAATGAGAATAGTGCCCAGTAGAGTCCAGCGTGTACAGGACCCGTGCTAGATAGCGCCAACTGATGATCAGCGTGGTAAGTAGCAGATTCGCCAATGCCACATGAGCAAAGTCCAACAAAAGCAATAGTTAAATTTATATCATTAATAGAGTTATAAAAGGAATCATTAACAGCACTAATTGCAATTGTATGAGCCGCTCCATTATATATCATTCCAGTTGAACCCCATGTGTAGACTGCATTGGAATATGTCACTTCAATATTAGTAATATCTATAGCATATGGGTTTATTGTGTATGCTAAACTCGCGGTTGAATCTAAAAGATAATTGATATAATCATCTGTATCATAATTGATTATGGCCGTTGCAGTGTGATAGCCTGCATCGCGATTTGAATTGTTGTCTAAATTTAGAGTTATTGTATCGCCAGTGCAAACGCCATTTGTTGAATTAGATTGTGCCGTGATAGTTTGAGTTTCACCATTAAATGTAAGTGGTGATGAGTAGTTCCAACTAACACTGATTGTTTTAGCGCTAATTGTTATTGTAATATAGTCTGGTTGTGTTAGAATATAGTTGGACGAAGCTTCCCCCTCTAGGGTTATAGCACTAACAACTGCTTTATCTATGCCTACATTTTTATCAGTTGATGCGGTGTTGAGAGAAAACGAAATGAGGTCTGTATCAATTGTCTCAATGCCTACAAGGGTGCCACCAGTGAGTTGAACACTAGTTGTGCCATCGTATATTCTGTTGGTTGCAGTAACGCCATTTATAGTAATTGTTTTTGCATAAATAGAACCTGTAAATGTGAAGGTAAAATTATTTTCGGTTTCATCTCCTACAATAATATCGTTTATGTTACTTGATGCTAGTCTATAATTTTTTCCATCATTATCGCTAATTGATAGTGTGATGGTTATATTAGAAGAGGCTGAAACATTTTTGTTTGCGAAGTTAGATGAGATGATTGTATAATCCTCGCCAGTGACTAGAGGGTCAATGGTAAAATGCGATCCACTAGTAATAGCGGCATCTGAATTACCATTATATTCTTTAGAGTAAGGACTGCCTTTGGTGACTTGCAGCACGAGAGGAGTGATTGACGCTTCAAAATCAATATAGGTGCTAGTCAAATTATAGTCTGCAATCCAGTAATCTAGAGAACTTGACTGGAGTGATTGTATAGTGAAGGTTACTTTAGTAGCTGATACATTTTTTGTATCGTACTCTGGCGTGCCATATAAAATGTCAAAGTAAGTTTCTTCACCCGGTGCAAACCCTGAGAGTTGGTAATAGCTTTTTGTTAAGGTGGTTGTTGTTTGTTTATTCCCATTATAGGTTTTGCTAATCACAGGATGAGACTCGAGTGCTGTAGCAGTGACAGGGGCTGGGTTTATTTTAGCTGGCACAGTATCGTTTATTCCTACAAAGGTATAGTTTGTGGTTGGGTAGCTAGTTGTGTTTGTGCTAATTAGTGAGGATGTTACAAAAGTAACATGAGTAGCATCTGTATGCCGAGAATTATAAACAGGTGCAGTAAATGAAGCGTCGTAGTATGAAACTTCGCTTGGTAGTAAACCAGATAAGGTGTAGAAACCATCTTTTGCAAAAACAATAGCTGTAGGCAGGGCAGTAGTACCATCATAATATTTTGTAATGCTAGCATAATCCTTGTTAACTTTTATGCTGACAGCTAATGGCAGGATTGATCCGACATTTGCAAGTGTTAAAATTTTATTAGATAACATTGAAGATGGGGATATTGTCATTGTATAGTTTGAAGATTTAGCGCCAGTTAATTGGGGGTTATTAATTGTAATTGTCTTGTTATTTGCTGCATGTTTAGTATCATAGCTAGGCGTACCGCTAATATCAATTAAGTCCTCTCCACAAATGCCAGTCAAAACATATCCAGCGAGTGCGCTTTGAGTGTTGCCATCATAATTTTTAAGAACTGAATTAGCAGTACCTAGTGTTAAAACAATAGTAGCCTGTATAATCTCCCAGTCAAGTTGTCTATTATATGTCGTAACAGTATAATTGTTAATGTCACCAGGATTTTCAGCATGACTTGAATAAATTACTGTGACTTCAGCCTTGTACTGTCCAACATCGGTTTTTTTGTTGTTTGTATAGCTATAGTTAGCGGATAGTTTTTCGGCCCCTATTCCTGTGAAATATTCAGTAAGAGGCACACTTACTATTTTTTCGCTACTGTCGTAGGTAAATGAATCCGTATAATCCCATTTGATAGTAATGCCTACTGGACATTTAGTAACTTCTGCATCATATTGCAGGATTGTTTGTGTATAACTAAAGTTAGAGGCTTTGAAGCCACTACCAGCTACTAGAGTATTAAATGTAACACTCAGAATGTTGTTTGCATAGCTTACGTTTTTGTTAGCGAAAGTTTTTGATGATATGTTAATATCACTAAGTTCGTTTTTTAAAGTTGCAGACAAAACCACACCATCGGCTTTGATTAAATAGTCTGTATCTTTTATAGGCGGAGTTCCTGAATAGTCAGTGCCGCCATCATATGTCATAGTAAATTTTTTGTTTGAAATCTTTTCTATTGTTATTTGTGCTGGGTTAATGAGGCCCAATATAGTAGCGTCACTTGCTATTGTATAATTCTTAGTTATAGAGGGATCGCCTGTTAAACTAATATTTTCAAGATAGAGATCAATAGGTGTAGCACTCGCGTCTTTACTAGAATATTTGCCACTTCCTATTGAAATCTGAATTGCTTCATTATTATGAATGTTTGATAGAGTATAATGGGTATTGCGTATAATATTGCTTATATTAACCTGCGTCGTGCCGTCATAACTTTTTACAACAGGTGAGGTAGATTGCATAGTAACTAGAATTACTCTCTGTATAATATTAAAGTAGTATGCGTCATCTATAAATTCTGTATAATAATTTGTAGCTATGAAGGTACCAGACGAGGATAGTTCAAACGATCCAATATTATAGGCATAAGGACCAACGTCTTCGCCTTCTGCTCTTGATAATGAGCCTGTATAACTTAAAACTTCACCAGTTATTATGCCTGATACGCTAAATGTGTAAGCGGATCCTGATTGAGATGATGGATCTGGGGAGCCATAAATTTTTTGCTGGCCAGCCGAGGGTGTAATGGTAATAAGTTTTGGTGTAATACTAGCGCTAAACCAAAACTCAGTGTTATTAGTGAGTCCAATGCCTGTAGCACCATCAGCTAGAGTTAATAAATAATTAGTGTTTTTGTCAGTTTGATCTGAACTGTCTTGAATAGATATAACAACAATAACTCTTTGGTCAGTAACTATGACGTCTTTTGCAAAAAATTGTGCACTAACCTGAGTTAGCGTGTCACCACTAATGAGAGATTCAATTGAATAATGATTTGACGAGAGATTAACAACAGTGTTTGTTGTCCCGTCATATGGCTTCGAATATGGGATTCCTTTTGATAGAGTAATAGGTTTTCGGGTTATAGTGCCATATATTTTGAATGTATATGGATTCTGGGTTTCACTGCCTACAGATACAACACCAGCATTTTCTAGTGTATAGTTCTTACCATTATTGCCATCAGTTATACTAAAAGTAATTAAAATAAGTTTATATGTTCCAGCATCGACGTTTTCAAAGAGTGCAGAACTCTGGGTCGCAGTGTCACTCGCCCCCTGATATTCAGCAAGGTTTGCAAAAGAATAATGGGTGTTTTGTAATACTTCTGTCGAACTATTTTTGTTATAAGGTTTAGAATAGACACTATGTAGTGACTGGTCGTATATTACTTGCAAAGATCTAGGGGTTATGATGCCAGGGATATTAAATGAGTGGTTTAACTCCTGAGTTTTATTATTCAATGTAATACTAGAGGTGCTAGATGAATCAACTGCTAAAGTATAGTTATTTCCATTATTGTCGTCTGTAATACTAATCAGAACTAATATTGTTTTATTACCTACGTTTATGTCAGTGAATGTAGCGGAGACTTGGACTGCCTGATCACTCCCCATAAGCTGTGGAACAGTGTAGTGAGAGGAGGCGAGTGTTACATCTGTTAGATTATTTTTGTCATAAGTTTTTGTGTAGGGATTACCAGCTGTTAAATATAAAACATATTCAGTTATTTTACCATAGATATTAAATGAAATTTGTGGTAAGACTTCTGTGCTTAGATTGTAGGCATTTGAACCTAAAACTATGTTATAGTTCGCGCCATTAAAATCATCTGAGATTGTCAAAACTACTTGTATTTTAGTGTTTGACTCACCGACATTTGTGTCTGTAAATTTAGCGCTATTTTGGAATGCGGAGTCATTGCCTTGAAAACCATCTAACGAATAGTGACCTGATAATGAGGTTATAGTCGTAGAATCAGTTTTATTATAGACTTTTTCAAATTTTGTGCTAGTAGATCCTGCTATAGTAAGATTTACTTTAGTAATACTGCCTTTTATGGAAAAGGCATAAACAGGAGAGGCACTTTGAACTATCGTCCCACTTCCTGCCACCAAGTTGTAATTACCAGAAGTGGAGTCATCTTGAATGCTGAGATTTATGAAAATATCCTTATTTGAGCCCACATTCTTGTCTCCAAACAGAGCTTGTGTTTGGCTGACTAATGTGGTGTCACCTGTTGCAATGTTAACTAATGTGTAATAAGCATTGTTATATGTAATGAGAGTTGTTAGATTATCATCATATGGTTTTGAATAGTTAGATGAAGTTGCACTAACAGTTAATTCGCGTTTTAGAATATTGGCGGCTAGTGTGAATGTTAATGTGCTAGTTTCAACTGCCAAAATATTTGAGCCTTTAACAAGCGTGTAATTGCTGTTTGTAACCTCATTGGTTCCTGTTGCTTTTATGGTAAGCACTACAGTTAAAACTTTAGAAGTACCTACATGTTTGGTGTCAAATGTCGCAATGTGAGAGGATGACTCGATCAGCGGAATATTTGACATTGTATAATGTGTAGTAATACTAAAGGCATCAGCTGTTGTCGTTGAATCATATGTTTTTTCAAACAATGCGGCTCTAGTTATAGTTATAGCAAGTGGTGTAATTGTACCTTTTAATGTAAAAGCAGGATTAACGCCTGTTGCGTTAGTAACTATTAACGCTGTAGAAGTGTCTGCAACCATATTGTAATTGTCACCACTATTACCATCTGAAATTGTGACTATCACGGAAATATCTTTGTTTGTGCCCACGTTTTTGTTATCAAAATATGCAGAATATGTTTGTTGAAAGGAGTCACTACCATATGAACTATTAGCAAATCCTGTAATTTCATAATGAGTATTTGCAGTGATTGCGGCGGAATTTGTGCCATCATACGGTTTGGTATAAGGATTTTTAGCTTTAGCAGTGAGAGTTTTCTGCGTAATCGTGCCATTAACTATAAAGGAAAATTGGTTACCTGATAGTGGGCTAATCGTATTAACAGAAGAGTTTGCAGCGGTTAATGTATAGTTGTTACCATTATTACCATCAGATATAGAGAAAATTACTTTAATTTCTCTCACTCCAACGTTATAATTTTGAAAATTCGATGAAACATAACTAGCGGAATCGCCTGGTTTAAATCCAGTTATTGTATAGTTGGTAGGCGAATTAAAAGAGGGCGTATTATAATCCTTGTTATACTCTTTTGTGTAATTAGTGGCTTTTGTAATTGTCAAAGAAACACTAAATATTGTACCCTTTAATATAAAACTATGAGAGTTTGCGGTCGCTCCCCCAGATGTTGCGGTTCCATTAACTAATTTGTAATTAGCGCCTGGGGTAGGATTACCATCATTAAAATTAACTAAAACAGTAATATTTTTGTCAGTACCTACATTTTTGTTGTCAAACAAAGCTGATACAAATATTGGATATTCAGATTCAATTGTGTTTGCATATGAATAATGAGTATTAAGGGTTACTGAGGCTATGTTATCTCCATTATAATCGCGAGAATAGGGAGTACCAGCGTTCACAGTAATTTGTCTGACAGTTATATCACCTTTTATTGTAAATGTGTAATTTGTATTTGACGTGCCTGTGACTGTGCTAGTGTTAGTGCCGACTGCAGGCGCATAATTTGCGCCAGAATTACCATCATTAATAGAAAATAGGGCGGTTATTGTTTTATCAGTGCCTACATGTTTTGAATCGTATGTAGGAGTTGATCTGAGAGTGAAAGTATCATCAGCGCTTACAAGGCCTGCTACTGTGTAATTGGTGTTTAGAGCAATACTAGCATTAGTATTTGCGTCATATACCTTTATAAACCTCGTAGTATAATTGATCGAAAGTGATGCTTTGTTTATAACCCCACTGATTGTAAATGAGTGAGAGTTAGTACTGTTTGTAATACCACTAATTCCTGTGCCAGCTAGATTATAGTTTTTATCCTCACTGCCATTTCCTATATTAAAAACAACAGTAATAGTGTTTGTGCCTGCGTTTTTTGTATTAAAAGTAGCGGACACATGAGTGGCTGTTGTGCTAATTAAATCTGTTACTTTGTAGTACCCCGTATCAGACAGGGTAAAGCCCTCAGCGACATTAAGCCCATTATATGTTTTGGAATAACCCTTTAGAATTTGCACATAAATATTTTTCTTATTAATAACCCCATTAGTTACGCTCCAATCTTGTATAACTTGCGAAGCGTTACCTAAATAATAATTACGCTGATCTTTGTGCACACTAAGGCCTGTATATTTAACAGTCAAATTTTGACCTACGTCTTTTGTAGGATTTCCTTGATTATCATAATATATGCCGCTAGAGCCAGCTCCAGTGATCGCAAGCTGAGTGTCACCAGCTACCCATCCGTTAATGGTGAGATTATATGGGGCAGTTGTGTTACCGTCATACGTTTTTGTGGGACCAGGTGTGGCGTTTGCAACAGATAGTGGTTTTTTTGTTATTGTAATCTTGAGCTCAACAGAGCCATTTTCTCTAGCTCCGTACTGTGGAATGCTGAGTCCATCAAGAAAGAGCATTCCATCACCAAATTTTCTAGCGTATAGTAGTTTACCAGAAGTGCGGCTTTTCGCATAATCCATTGTGTCATAAAGTTCAATTGCATAATAACCATTACTGTTATAATGTGTTGAAGCCTCTTTGTTTAAAAGAGTGTAAGATGCAGAAGAGTTAACACTCCCATTAACAGGTGTGGGTGCGCCACTTTTATCAGTTTCGATTATCGATATTGAACTAACAATTGAAAGAGTTGTAAATGAAGTGTTTTCAAATTTATATGTTACTACAATATCCTTTTTGTCATAGACTTTAGAGTATGATAAAGTGGAAATTTCTGGATATTCTGCATTAGCTTGTTGTGTTAATGTGGCTATACTGCCATTGTCTACTAATTGAACATAGGCTTCTGTATAATACATAGCATGTCCTTTTGGAATAGAAGCTTGGGATTTTGGGAAAAAGACAGGCCATGAGGTTGCGACAGCGTCATATATTAAATAGATAGTCCCTCCATTATCAATAGCGGAAAAACAAACATCTTCACCAGAATCCATACTATATGTTGTAAAGATAATACCATCTTTGATTGAGTTATATGTGACCCTAGGTGTATAGGAGCTAGCAAGTTTGTTGGTTCCAACGTATATATTATTTATCGCGACTCTTTTGTTGTTGCTTGTGCTACCAGAGTTAATTGCCACTAAAGTGTCAGCTGTGCCTATCCAGTGCTTGAGGCTACTGGTGCCTACATCTAAAGTGTCGGGTAAATTATAGGTAAACATTTGTACCTGGCCATTTTTGACTTTGGTATCATTAAAGGGATCTTCAACGTTAAACGCGCGAATATATCGTTTAGTTGCGATTGTTGGATTTGTGCTGGTTCTATAATCTGTATTTATATGATCCAACATGGCTTCAACAAAGGATGTGGAGTCTGGATAAACAGTTGCAATACGTGTATTAAGGCCTTCAGGAACGTAAATATTTATGGCAACTCCAAAAACGTCGCTGTTATTATTAAAGGTACAACCTTCCATTTTACGTCCAATAAAAAGTCCAGCACCATGGGGTGCATTACCATCCATAGAACCAGAAAAACCCTTACTACCAGATCGGTTTGAAAGTATTGTGCCTCTAAAATCGTATATGAATCCATCAAGGTTTAATGTTGAATGTACACCACTTTCACCATTGCGCGATAAATTTCCAACTATTCCTCCAGCAAAGGAGACAAGATCTCCATTAGCAACAGTCCATTGATATGCGCCTATTAAACTAGTGGAGGTTCCTTTTATTTTACAGTCTTTCATATAAACCACAAGAGTATTTGCATAACCTCCTGTTTTAGTAGCCATGATTTCGCCGATAAATCCACCAACGCGCGACCCAAGTTGCTTTGTGCCAAAAACAGCACCTTCAACCCGAGATTCAGTTGCTGCATATAAGGCTACATTTGATGCCATTTCAAAGGTGCAGTTGATGATTGATACTGGTGTGTTATGTAGTTGAGAATCGTTGAGAACTTGACCCACGAACCCACCTAGACTAACACCAACACCGCCTTTACTGTCTGTTACATGATTTCCAGCAAAAATAACTGATGCGTTTAATTTAACCTTGACATTTTGAATTACCGAATTATTTCTTGAAAGTCCAGTTACAATACCGAATGTCCAGTTCATACCATTGACACCTGCTACATTTCCAAGCATTAGGCTTTTATCTACATTTATAGTTAAATCATAAATTTTACCACCCCTTAGTTGACCTGTAAGCAATCCATGATATGTGTTGGGATATTCTCCGTTCGAATTGCCTTCGCGCTCTAGGCTAGCCAAAAAATTGCCGGTCTCATATGCGTAGTCTGACCAAGGCTTAGTTGTTGCTACAGGCCAATCGAGATTATATGATATTGTTTTATTGTTGCCATATAAAGAGCCAGTAAACCAATTTTTTGAACTTGACCAGGCATCATAGTTCTTAGAATTATTGTCGCTGTAATGTTTATCTTGATGTCTCGCTCCGCCGTATGAGATAGATATTTCATTTGCATTCATTAAAGAGTCGTCTGGGTTTCTGTTATAACCTTTACCAGTTACCACTATATCATTAGCAAGCACATAAATCCCAGCGTGCAGGCCTCTACTGCTAACATTGTTCCACAGATCTTCCTTAGTTGAGATTTTTGTAACTACAGCTCCTTGTACAGTCAATTCGGCACAAGAAAGATAGTTATTAGTAGTGCTATGATTACTACCATTACCATCCCAGGTGCTTGTGGCTCTTAATACGACGTATCGCGCTTTGTAGAGCCTTGAGAATGTGATGGGTGTAGTTATAGTATCACGCCCAAAAAATGCTATTCCATTAGCCGGGTTTACGCCTTCGTCAAGCTTAAAAAATTTAGTGTTACCTCTTCCTATATTTAGTAAATCTGAATTACTTACATTTGTCGCTGTCCCACCCATATTTTTATCTATATAAATTTCAAATCGATCAATTGTTCCATTGCTGTAACTGTCTGGACGTCTTGTATATGTTATACCTGATACTAATCTTGTTTCTTTTAAGTCAATAACAATATAACTGTTAAAGTCAGTGATACGTGTATCGTTTTTACTTCCTGATTGATTGTGCAGGCCATATTCCGAATCGTTGTATCGAGTTTCCCATGAGCTGTGGTATATAGTGGAATTATTTCCGTCATTAATATTTGAGGCGTTGTAGTTTCCTTGTTCAGAATCAGGAGCGTATGCCACTGAATAATTGGAATAACCACCAGAGCCATAATAACTACCAGAAACATCCGCTAAATTATACATATCTGTAGATGTGAGGTCACTGGGTTTATCACTTTCAGTGGAACTCTCAAATTCCCAATCCGATATTTTAAGTTCACTGAAACTTAGTTGGTGACTCCACGATATTCCATCGGTGTTTGCTATTACCCTTACATAAACATACCTTGTGTAGATCCTTTCAAAAGTCATATTAATAATAGGGTATAAGGTTCTAGGAGTTAAGAAGACACTTCCAGTATTGTGTTTTGCTATACTAACCGCTTTTGTGGTGGACATAAAAAAGGACTCGGGTTGCTGATCTAGGGGCATGCAATTTGTGGCGGCTAAAATTTCTACTTCACCTATTACTTCTAAAGTGCTTGGAGTTATCTGCAGTCTTGAAATTGGACGGACCGCTCCTAAATCTAAAAGGACATATTTAGTAGCACCACCATATACCATATTATGACTCATATTGGCAATTTTTTGAAATTTGTTATAGTAATAAGTATAATAATTTGATGTCACAATAGGATCAAAAACAGAACTTGCACGATAATACCCTATATCATCAGCACTTTTAACGCTTTGAAATCCTGGCTTTGCGGCATCGATTGTAGTAGAGAGTGCTTGAGGTGAGGGAGCGTGGACTACATCGTACATATATCCTAGATCACGATCCGGCGCGCCCACTTCACCCCATATAGATAGTTTTTGCATTTTAACGTAGTTTAGATACCAACATTCGTCAATTTGCAAAGCGATATATCTTGTGTAAACAGAATCGAAATCCATTACACGCGCTTCATCACTAAACTCGGGCACTACCGTATTAGTTGATTTTCTTGTGCGTATGTTATTATTTCTTTCAACGTTTGTTGTATCAGTTTTAGTTGTGGTCGTTGGGTAGTATTGTGTGTTAGAATCAGTGTCACTTATGTTGTGCTGATAGACATTTCTAAAGTAACCATTGGTTTTGAGATTTAAATTAGAAGGTACAGGAGGCCAATCTGTAACTAAGTCACTAACCCACACCCCATATGTTAGTATGTTATCAAAATAAAAGCTGCTAACACTAGAATCTATGGTTTCAAAAATTACACGCGATACGGGCACAACATGCTTTAGATCAATTATAATATAAGAGTGACTAGCTGATCCAGGATCAAATGCTGCAGGGGAGTTTACACTCTCGTCACTACTACTACTAACCAAATACGAGCCTGTATTTGATCTGTTATAACCAGATACTGATGAATACCATGTACCCGCATTTGTTGACCATTGTTTGCCGCTAGTCTCAAGATAATAGGAGTCATAAGATGGGTCCACCCCATCTATGTACTTATTAACATCAAAAGAATCAACAACAGTGCCACCATCAGTTCTATTTGGGTATAAACCAGCAAGGTATTGTACACTATACTCATACTCGGTAAGAGTGCCAGCAGTATCAGGATAACTGTCTGCGTCGGCTAAAAAATAACCATCACTACCCAAAATACCCAGTGTTATAGCAAAACACAAAAAAACCATAACAAGCATAGAGGAGAAATATTTGTTAATAATCGTCCTCGAGTGTCTTAAATGGCCTCTGTTTCTTTCAGATTTTTTAGAGATGAGAGTATTAGACTTGCAAATTGAAATCCTAGACAATCTAATCCTCCCCCCAGAAGTCGCAACTCATATAATATTTCCTAATTATTAAGATTTCGAATAATCAGATCAAACTTATTATTGTTCAATAGACTATCTTTAGAGTATAACTTATGTAAAATTCCATGTCAGTATCCAAACATATGTCCCCAGAGAAGATATGAATTTCTTAATTTTTGATAAAGAATAAATTGTTAACAAAACTCGCAAGGCACATAGAACAAGGTACATTACTAAATTAATAAATAAAAGGCGAGCCCCGCTTTTATTAAATAAAATATAATACAAAATACGAGAAAATATGCCAAAACTCATGCAGGGCTAGTTTTAGCAATTTGTGCCTACAGTAAATAGTAGCATTTTAAAATAATAAAAGAAACAAAAGTAGAAACGCATGTCAAAAAAACTACTAGGCGTTATATGCTAAAGCCTGGGAGGTTTAAGAGCAATGTAGAAAACCAGATAGTTCAAATTGGTTTAAACGAGTTAAACATCAAAATGAGCATACAAAAGCCTGCATGGCTGTGACACAGCGCGCCTAATTTTTAAGTCTTAAGCGTTTTGTAAAAACTATAAAAAATTCTAAATCAGCACCTCTTTATCAAAAAAATTTGGAATATTACCAGCTAACGCAGCAACTTGCAGTGACTTGCCACTAAGCTAGATGGAAAACAAAAACCCTAATTAATTTTTGAACGCATAAAAAACTAAACACGAGACTTTAACATAGTAAGAGCTTAGTATTTTAATAAAAATCTATTTAAAGAAAAACAAAAGATTTTCATATCCATATATATAATAACATATTTATATAATAAATTAACAGAGTAAATTTACAATTTTACCAAAATTATACCATATGGCAATAGTAAAATCAAGTTTAGTATATATTTTCAAAGAAAAGTAGTAGTTAAAGAATGATAGACATTTTTCATAACTAATAATTTTGAAACTTTTTCGAGCACATATGGCCTTGTTAATGAGCTATGCTTTGATTTTTTTATCTTTCTTATCAAGGGCTGCGCTATAATTAGCCTGCTGAATGCTGAGTATATAGTCTTTTTTAGCTAAAATAATAATTTAAATTTTTAGTTGATTATGTGTGTGATAGGTTTTCTGAATTAGTTTGGTTTTTAACTATTTTAAGATAAAAATAAGTAAAATCGCAGCACGTTCTTAAGACAAATAGCTGCTCTCTCTTGATTAAATATTACTTTTAATATATAATATATAATAAATATTTGCGCACAAAGCGCGTGTTGCGCAAAAATTAAGGATTGCACCCTTAAAAAGGTCTTTTTATGCTGTTTAATTGACGTTAAATAAGGTTTTTTTTGGTTGTGTGCTGGAGTAAGTAATGAGCGATGGTTTATCAAATATAGGTCGTGCTAAATTTTCTGTACGCAGTGCAAGGCATATTGGTATTATTGTCTGTATAGTGTTGATAATAGCTTCTGCGATAGTTGCGGCTGTTCTAATATCAAAAGCCGCACCCATAGAGGATCTTCCCGCCAAGAAAATTACGGCCATACTGCCTGAGAACGATGCTAGGATAGGTTTGAACGCAAACCTTGACTCTGTCAACGTGCGTGTAGTGTATAGTGATGGGTCGAGCGAAATAAAAACCTTGACTGACTTGTCTGTAACAGGTCTTGATACAACCAAACCAGGTGAACTTGAGAATGTAGTGCTTAATTTTGGTGGTTTTGTACAGATTGTTTCATATACTGTCATGCCGATTGAAAAAGTTATAAAATACTTAGCTTTAGAGGGTGGATCAATTGAAGGCGATGCGGAGCAACATGTCCCATCAGGTGGCAGTGCGACATCGGTTAGAGCAAATCCAGATGAGGGATATAGGTTTGTAGAGTGGTCTGATGGTGTGAAACAAGCGCAACGCACTGATTTAATGGTCTCACAAGACAAACAACTCTCAGCTTCTTTTGCTAAGTTAAAATACTTAGTTATATTCTACTATCCAAATGGTACGACGGGCCGCGAAAAATATATTGAACATGGCGATCCTGTAATTGACATTCCATCGGAAGAAAACGACAAGGAAATGCAACTTTATGGATACAAATTTGTAAGCTGGAATGTTGATAATTCAGAAATAAGTCGTGTAACTCGTGAACTTCATATTTATCCTCAATACGAAAAATATTCAGCTGATTTCTCATTAGAAATATCAACATCGGCAGACGGGCTGGCACTGGCCTCCACGTCTGGACTTAGAGAATATTACACACTAGAAGAAACTGCCTCTTTAACTATAATACCAAATCCAGAGCGCACATTTGTTGGTTTTGAGATTTTGACAGCGGGCAACATCTGGGTTAGCCTTGCGGCAGCTGACGATAGTGGGCCAAAAACCTCTGCCTATGCTATAGGGAGTTCTAACAACTTAATCACCTTTATATCCTCTAAAAATGGTGTAAGAGATGAGTATTTATTAACATTTGTACCAACTTCTCAAACAACCTCAATCCAGGTAAGAGCTCGTCTCGTCTACGATACAAGTGAAATCTCCTTTACTTCTATGAGTTTAGTTGTGCGCTCTCCCATAAATTTAGCGCTAAATCAGACGATAGGCAGTTTCTTTTCAGTTGGATCTAGCTCAGATGAATTGTTTGTAGCGGTTCTTCCTCCATCCGCTGACGGATATGAATTTCGTGGTTGGTATATAAAGGATGGTGCGGTTAATGATTCGGGTGAGCCAGTTTTAATAACGAATAGTACCACCTTTGAGCGTCCTACGGAACTTATCGCATACCATGTTAAAAAAGTGTATACTATAACCTTCTCAAAAGGAAATATTCAAGGTACTGTTTTTGCGGAGCGCAGTATAAAACTATACTGGCAGGAGGTGTTGGGTGGCGCTGGTGAAAACGCCTTCCCTGACGCCATTCCGCAATTAACAAATTACACATTCGTTGGTTGGTATAGACTAAACGGTGAAGTGGAAACTGATAATTTTGTAGATAAAACTACTCGAGTTGATGGTGATATGCAACTATATCCCAAATTTCTAGTAAACACTAAAAAACTCCTAATAGAAGCTGACGGATCTGGTGAAATTACAATCGCAAAAAATGATGGCACTCCAGTTAGTGTTTATGGCAACTATTCACTCGAGGTGAACCAGAAATACACAATCAAATTCCTTGCAGCTGAGGGTTACATAGTATATAGCTCTGCAATTACATTAGATGACGGTGTTCCTAACACGACCATACAAAACGTAAGCGAATATACATACGTGATTGGCGCGAATAATACTACAATTATCCACGATTATCGCATAAAAATCACCTTTACTAGGCGATTGCATGAGGCAATGATTTCTAATGGAGATGGACAAAACAATGGAATTGTTGAGTATGATGATATACTAGAAGGCAATGAAAATGGAAATTATACTCATATTTCATCTGATGATAGTGCTTTTACAATTAAAATAGCCCATGGTTCTGGTAAAATTTTGTGGATAACCGCAAAAGAGGGTTATTATATTAGCGCAATTACTATAGGCGGGGTGCCTGTATCCAATCTCCCAATGACAAGTCAGTATTCTGCAGTTTTGCAAGAAGTATACGGCAATATGAGTGTTGAAATCACATATAGCCCGATAACATTTTCGTCAATTATAATTCCATCCACTAATGGGAGTGTTGAAAGAAGCAATCATGGCAGTGCTACACACACATACGGAGATAATCCTGAATTTAGAATTGAAGCGGAAGCCGGTTATTACATTAGCAAGGTTGTATTAGATGGTGTGGTTGTTAATCCATATCTAACAACAGCTTCATCCTCATATATAATTTCGCACATTGTTGTTTTAGGCAAAGAATACCAGCCAGTTGAAGGTGTGAATCATGATGAGCGCACTGAGAAATATAATATTCAAGTAATCGGAAGGAGTGTTGATTTCACGATTGAAGCGGAATTTACACCGATTTATTATAAAATCCAAACCACTACAGAGGGGCTAGGTGAAGCTCGCGCAGCACAGGACCGTGTGGGATTTGGTGGCAGTGTCCTTATTAATGCATCGACACTAAGTAACTATTATGTCGCGAGTTATCAGGTTAATGATGAATCTCAAATGTTGTTTGGAGATAGTGCACAAAGCACTTCACAAAGCATAAAACTAGAGAATATAACCGAAGACAAATTAGTTAAAATAATTTTCTCTGGTAAAGTCTATTCAATTTCGTTTATTGGTGCAAACAACATGGCAACTGTTGAATTTGTTAGTGCCGCTACTTCCAAACCAGAAACACATAATTTGAATTATACCGCATTAGTAGAAGCTGGAACTACCGCTGAATTTACAATAAAACCAATTCCTGGCACGGTTATTCAGAGTGTAACAGTTGATGGTATCTCAGAGACGATAGGATATAATGTATCATCACATCGCCTGGTATTTACCAATTTACGTGATCATCATGAGGTAGAGGTTTTTAATGAGGCACAAAACTTTAAGGTTGCATACTATATCTCAAACATAGTAGAAAATAATGGGAATGAAGATGATAATACATTCGCATACTCTCCTGACGCATTAACTTTAATAGACACAGCTAGTTATTTAAATGGATATGCTATTGTAATAAGACCAGGGTTGGGCAGAGATATTTCGAATGTAAGTACAATAATAGTTAAAAATTCCGACACAGGAGAAGATATAACTAACACATTAACCATTCAAATCAGTCTTAATGGCGACGACAAAAAAATAACAATAACAGGTATCAGATCTAATATTGAATTATTTGTGCCATTAGCTGATACTACTACGAAAGTTCCTCAGGCAAATCCCATTGTTACACTAAAATATGATGAATCCATGGCGACAATTACTTACGATGGGACAGAGTTTAGTGTAATTGATAATAAAACTATAACCGCATCAATTAATACTGAAATTCAGTTTAACATAATGCCCATTGGCGATAATATTTTGAAATATGTAACAATTAATGGAGTACATAAGGCGGATGTGCTAGAAGGTGCAACTTCATTCACAATAATTGGTTTTAATATGACTACAATTATTGATTTTGTGTTTGCGGAAAAGCAGTATACTCTCACAATGGACAAGGAAGGCGCTGGTCTGATATTTGCTGATATTGTGAGATTCGCAAGCAGACAGGGGATTTATCTTAGCATAATACCTGACGCTGGTTACAGGGTGTCGGAGTTTTCTATAGCTAATATAGTAACAGATTGGGTAGCTATTGGAAGAAACGATATAATTGATCAGGTAAACAGTGGCAATTACGTTGTGCATCTTGAAAACAATGATACTTTATCTGACATGACAATCAGAGTCAAATTTGCGCCACTCACCTATCAGTTGGTAATTACCGCGCCTTCTAGTGATGGAGCGGCTGATGGAACATATGGCGCGCTGGTTGATGCAGGAAATATAATATTTGGGAGTCCAATCCCAGTGAGTTATGGCGCGACGTTTACACTAAAACTCGGTGCCGCGGAAAATTGTTTTATAGAGCGTGTTGATCTCATATACAATTATTTGAATCCGTTGACAACATTTACCACTTCGATTTATCCAGATGAGTTGATGTCACCTGAAGTTGAAAATTATAGATATACAGGTGGCACGCTAAATTTCACAATCACTGGTAATATGAGAGTTGAAATCGTATTTACACCAAATAGGTATACTGCAGCTGTTGTGCAGACTTCAAATGGTTCAGTAGAAATTAGATCAAGCTCTACAAACACTATATACGAGAAAAATGGTTTAATAACACTATATTCGAACGAATCATTATTTATAAGAATGACAGCAGATAAAGGCTATCATATTGCAAAACTCTACATTAACGGAACTGAAATTGCACCAGTGCTTTGGAAACTCGACACAATCGATGACAACAATAATAGGATAGTAGAATATATCTACGAGCTTGATGATTCATCGAATAACTATGCAATTTATGCTGAATTCCAAATAAACAAATACTCTATTCAATATGAGATAATTAATTCAAGTATTAATTATGCCGCAAATGATCTTAATGTTTCGCAGTTTGGAACACTGAGGATTGATGGATTGTTGCCTTTGCTCTTAGACGGAAATGGCAAACTAGGCATTTATACAGAGATTGATCATGGTGCTGATATAACATTCAGGTTTAGCCCTATTATTTCAAAAGGGTACTATGTATCTAGTTTTATGATTCATTGGACAGATCCAGATGATCCAAACACTTCGCAGGAAAAGCATGAAACACTATTAAATGAAGCTCAGACTGGGTTTTTTACAAGACAAGGGCTTAATGCAAACTTAAGAATAGAAGTTGAATACAAACGAAGTGTATACGATTTCTCACACGCATTTGCCCCAGATCAAGGCTCTAGCAGTTTTACAAGCAACGGATCGATGACGATTACATTTACTAATCCATATACTGGACAACCCATAGATGTAGGTTCTCAGATCGAATATGGTACCTCGTATAATGTTTCAGTAAAACCCGGCGTTGGCTATTATTTATCCTCATTTTTAGTTAACAATCAAGAGATGTTATCATCTGTCTACTCATTAATGTATTTTGGAGATGTTAGAACAAATGTTGTTTTGAACGCTATATACAAAATAAATACTTATGAGGTTGTTTTCTTATCAAATTCAGCTGGTGGGTACGTTGAAGTCTTTACAACAGACGAAAATGTACAAGCAATAGATGGGAATCCCGCACTAATATGGTCTAACAATCCAGAATACAATTTAAAACTCGAAGAAGAAATAATAACGAATTCTGGAGTTATTTATGTTTACTCGAACTATATTACAGTAACTCATAATACAGAGTTAAAAATAGTATCTATTCCGAACGCATCTCAGGGTTATCAGGTTGGAGAGGTTGCGGTGAATGGCGTGCCTAAATCGATAAACACAACGCCTGGATCTGAATATATGTTTGTTCAAAGGGTTGAAGAAACTAGTTCAACCCAAAAAATGGAAGTTAATACGGCATTTGTGTTAAGGCGTTTAAAGGTAAATTTAGTAGCACAAGATTTGGTATTAGCATGTGATAATTTTAACGCAATGTCACCATCAGAAGTTGATTATGGAGGTAACTCAAGTTCACCTGCTAATGCGAGATTGCGCACAGGCTATAGTGTTGGTGCCATCGCAATATTGCGTGGTAATGAAACCTTCAGCTATAGTAGTTCACAATTAGAACTAATAAATACAACACGACTGATAGAATTACGAATCGATAATATTTACGACGAAATAACTGTCACAATTACCTTTAAAAGAGACGCATACGATATTACATTCTCTGGTGACTATAATAAAGAATATGATATAGGGCATGGGATCTCTCAAAACTCTTTGTCAATAGCTGGTGTTTTAATTGCTAATAGAATTGCCAGTTTCTCAAGTAATATTAGTGAGACACATCCTTTGTATAGTGCTGTAGCGCCAGCTGAAATTGAAATTTTTAGTAACAACACCGTACAGGGGATAACAGAATACAATGATAGCATAATCGTTTATATTATGCCAGTCGATGGCTATCATGTTGCCTCTATACTAATCAAAATGGTAAATAGCATCCAGACAGAAAATATTAATGATTTTGAATATTCAACGCTTGGTGGTTATTATTCTTTCTTTATACCGGCAGTAACAGGAGAACTGACGATTGATGTTCAATATGAAATTAATAGTTATGCAGTAATCTTTAATATGCCGCAAAATGGGAGTTTAACTGACGGTTATATTACTACAATAAAACATCATGAATTGTTGAATTTAAAATATACAGCAAATGCTGGATATCATTTAACGGCACTTAGAGTTAATGGATTTACAGTTTATACAAACTATGAAATAAAACATAACGATAATGGCACAGTTTCGTATATTTACAGCACATCGGGTTATTATATATCGGACTCTGCATTAAAAGAAATAAGGGTTGACGCGCTTTTTGAATTGAATATATTTAATGTGTCAATTTATGTTAATGGTGTCGACGCCTCATCGGTTAATCCTGATAGCACTCTTATCCCTGTATTAAATAATACTACAGGCAAATTAACTTATGGGTCACTAGCCACAATCATACAAAACAAGGCTGAAGGGTATAGTATAACAAATATAGTTTTGGCCAATGCCTTGCTAAATCCTGACTGGCAGACAAGTGACGGTCAATTTGCAAGCAGTTATGGTTTGAATGCGTTTGAGTTTTTAGTTAGCAGATTCTCTAGCGAATTAGATTTTCATAATCCAGCTGTAAACACTTTATACATACTATATGCTACTGAATTAGATAAACATACTCCATTAATAACAACATATTTATACGAAACCGGCAAAGAATATGATGACGTTCCAACATATGAAGATAGTTTGGGTGCAACAAAGAAAATATTTGATTTAGAGGTTTCATACAATACATCTCCTAGTGGAGGAAAATATAGCTATTTCACAAGGGCCACTTATCTATTAACACTAAATGAAGATGTTAATTATTATTTTGCAGGTTTTCAAGAATTGAAAAATGGAAGCTGGGTTTATTGCACTGACGGATCAGACGGCGTACAATTAACACAGGGTGGATATATGCTACAGTATCAAACGACGAGCTCAAGATCGTTTAGAGCAGTGGTGTATAGAATATATACTATTGAAGTAAGGGTTTATCCTGACTACAAATATACAGGTGGTTCATACACAGTTACCTCTTCTACTACTACATATAGGTTATACACCACAATTACGACAGTAGCTAGATTTACTAATGAAAATAGACCAAATTTGGCGGGCAACTCCTTATCATATTCGCCTGTTGATGAAGATTTTGATCTAAAGAACGGAGTAGGGATTTACAGAGTATATAGTGGTGCTACTTTAACTGTACAAGTTGTAGATACTCTCGGGAATGTTGCAAACAATGATACAAAGGGCTACAAATATTATTATGTAGAGAGAACTGAGGATGACAAGCCTATTAGTCAAACTCTAACTAACAAATTAACGGTTAGTTCGGGCGGTGACACTGTAGTTGGGGACAAACTAATTCATATTTATGCTGAAAACCAGGTCAAACTAAGTGTTGGCGTCCTAACAGAGGGATCATCTACAGGCTCTGAAGGTGGCACGGTAAATTATTTTAATGAATTTGATGCGCGTATCTATTTAGATAATACCACCTCATTATCTGTAACGCCAAATTCAAAAATAAGAATAGAAATAATACCAAATAACAATTTTAGATTTGACAATATTTCATTCAAAAATGCGCTAGCAATACCTGGAGCTAACGATACAAAACGATTTGACGAAACGTGGACCACTGTCGCTGATCATACTATGAATACAGGGTATGAAAATAGGATTTTTAATGTAGCAATCACTTATGTGGGTACTAGAATCACTAAAGTTACAGTTACCATTCATGCAATAGAGAACATGATATTTAATATCAAATTCTGGAAGCAAATAAATGTAGTTGCGGAGGCGCGTTTATTCTCTAATACTGAATCTGTCTCTACTTCAATAGATGCTTCCCTAAAAGCTAAAATAACAAATGCATTAGAAGTTACACCTGGCATATACAATTATGGTGATGAAGTTAAAATTACAATAGATTATAATGATTTGTTGGTTGCTAATGAGTGGAATGCACAGTATCGATTTATCGGTTTTTATATTAACGGAATAAACACATATGAAAGACTAGGGCAGGGATTCCCATCTGAAGCTGATTTTGTAAAGACTATAAAACTTGATTCATCAATTCCAATAGTGGGAGGAACTACTACAGAGTATACAGTTTCTATAGTTGCAATGTTTGTGCCTGTACTGAATTTTTATATAGAAAATTCGGCTGATATGAGCGTTGAAGAATATCAAGAGAAGTTTGATTTTGGCAATGTATCGGTTGAGACTTATGAGTATTCAAGTGCCAGACCACAATATTTTACAACTACTTCAATTATAAAATCATACGCAATATCAGATTCATCATACACTAAAGTGTTGAGGGCCATGTCTAGAATTAATGGACTTAGTGGTCAGGACATGAGTTCAGCTACTAGTGAATATAATGTTTTCAACACTAACATGTTAACATTAACATGGGTTGATGCCTCACAGGTGCTTAGCACTGGCTTGCTCTATTCTGATATGTTCTTGTTTATGAGTTGGCAGGTGTATGATGTTAAACAAGGTGCATGGGTTGATTTGACATATGAGGATTCAACTAATCCAAATAACCGGCCTACTTCTACGGTCTATTCTCTGCCTCTCAGTGTGTTGCTAGCGTATTCATATCTGGGTGCTAGTGATCAAGATATGATTAAGTATATACAAGGGGTTGACATTTCTGGATCTGGTACTATACAAGATATACCAGTTATTAAGATAAGACCATATTATAGACGAAAAGAAGTTGTTACAATAATACCTGAAGTATGCTATGACAATCCTACGATACCCAACCCAGAGCGTTCATCAGAGGTATCAGCATATATAGTAGGTATAAATCAGCCTACTGCACAGTTTATATATGGAGATGTTATAACTCTAAATCATGGTTTAGCTAAAAACTCACAATACGCTTTTAAAGGTTGGTACTTGCAAGGTGATACGAGCCCTATTCCAGATGAAGGGATGACTCTAGAGCAATTTGAAAACAATAAAGAGATAGGCTATGCGATTATAGCCAACACTAATCTTTTGGCTGTTAGGATGAACGATACTCGCGTATTTACACCCGTATACGTCAAGCAATGGGTTATTACCATAAAAACAATGAATCTCTCTGCGAGCCTTGGGTCTAGTTATGTTCAAAACAGCACTCTGAGTTTATCAGAGATAGATAATGAAGGTAAAACAAATGACTCGTCACGGCTCATTCAAATAACAATGGAAGCCGGCACAGAGGTTAAGTTTGGATTTGTAACACCTACAGATTCATATTATGATGCTAAGTACGATAAATATATCGCATCATACTTAACCGTTGATGGTATAGTATCGCCTATTAGTGTTTTTTCGTCTGAATCTGCTGCGTCAAATTCTGTCGCCTGCATAATCGATCAAAATAAAAATATACCCACCTCAACAGCGGGTGATCAAAGCAAATTGTTGTATGATGATGGAAATGGTCCATATTTTAAGGTTATAGCTGATAGTGCAAAGGTTATAGAAGTGCAATTTAAAATATTTGGTGAAATTGAGATAAGAAATGTGTATGCTAAGTCGACATTGATAATTCCTGAATCACTAGCAGAAGCACTCGCCGTTTCCTCTGGTTATGTAGACACGTATATAGTTGACGATGGCGAACGCGATGAACTTAAAGATCAAGTAGGTGTGATTGGAATTAAAAATATACCAATTGAACCTAGCAAGCCATATAACGAATATTTAGACACAGATGAAGGTGCTGTCTCTGGGTTTGGAAATAGCATATCAACCCCAAATGGCACAACAATAGAGATAAGGTTTAAAACACTAAATCAAACCTTTTTGAATATGAGTGGAGATGCGCTAAACGGTATCACGTATGCCAAGAAACAAATATTTGCCTTCTATTCTGGTGGTGGACAACTTGGAGCCTCTGGACATGAAGAGCCATTTGCGGACGCATTTTCTACCAATGCTGGTGATGGTACAGAAAACAAGCCATTCTTAATAGCAAACGCGCGGCATATGGAATTTGTTAATTCTTTGTACATCGCATCAGCTGATCAGCCACAATTTTATTCATTAGCAGGCATATATTTTAAGCTAAAAAATTCTATTAATTTAGCTGGTGCTTTAATAAATGGCATTGCTTCAGATGGTAGGGGATTTGACGCAAACTTTGATGGTGATGGCTATTCACTAAACAATTGGAATAGAAGTGATTCCTATTCGGATAATGTTGGTATATTCGCGCAACTAGCGCCTGGTTCTATCATAAAAAACTTGTTTGTAGGTGGAACAGTTAGTTTAATTGAGGGAAAATCAAACGTTGGATATTTGGCTGGTCTTGCAAACGGTGCTACACTTACAAACATAGGAACAGCTACTGCTGCTAACTCCCAAAAGAATGTAGCGGGGATCAATAATGTTGGTGGTTTGATTGGTGCAGCTTATGATACGACAATAATAGGATTTGACGGTAATGGTGCTTCTTCTGAAAAAATAGCGGGTGATTATGGAATATTAATGTCATTCTTTGTGTCAGGTTATTATAACATAGGTGGGGTTGTTGGTTTAATAGGCCCTGGAAGTACCATGGCTAATATAGAAATGCGAAACCCATCGATTTATATTGAAACTGAGTATGGTAATTCTAATTCAGGAAGAGGCGGCGGCGGTGTAGTTGGTAGTGTAATCACTAGTGACATAGGCGATTCAAAAGTTGGTTTAGAAAATATTACTGTATATGCACCTGAAGTTGGACCACAGGGTAGTGATAGTGTTTATGTTGGTGGCATTGTTGGTTTGAATGAAGGACGACAATTAAAGAACCTAAAAGTTAAAGGAGTTGTTAATATCAACTCAAAATTCTCTACAAACGGAGCTACTGATTTTACTGGTTTTGCTGTACAAGAGCAGACAATCATTGGTAACAATAGTGGTGTGCCTGGATTTGGCGGTGGTGGGATTGTAGGATATAATAAGTCATACTTTATAAACGGCGCACTACGTTTTACTGCCTCCATAGATGGAGCTGAATATGACGGAGATTCCGCAATAACACACACCTTATCAGGATCTGTAATGGGTGGTGTTATTGGCATAAATGGCAGAGGAAGCGAATTAAGAAATGCTAAGACAGCAAGTAATAAATTCGAAACTACAAGGTCAACTCGAGTTGGTGGTATATTTGGTGTTATTGTAGGATATAATGCGGGTGGTATTTATTCTGCTGAAGCAGTAACTACTAAATGGCAACCAAACAAGGATAACACCGGAACCGCCACACAAGCTAGTTATGATACAACTTCAGGACAAAACATAACATATCTTGTAAAATCCACAGATTCAGTTTATGTTTATGTTAACGCTGATACTAGTGTTCTTACTAACGTTAACCAATACAAAAGTGGACCTGATCCAACTACAATATTCCTTGGAGGAATTGCAGGATACAATTCTGCAAATGGTAAAATAGAGGATTCAAAATTTAAAGGCAAATTAATGACTAATAGATTGTATTCACGTGAAGTTGTTAGTTACACGTATGTAGGTGGTATTGCTGGTGTTGTAGAGTCAGCCTATCAGTCAATAAAAAATTGTACCGTTACTGACTCTGCGTTGTTTACTTATTCAATGATTTGGGTTGATGCGGATAGCAATATGACATCTGAAACTGGGCTGGGCGGCATAACTGGATACACCTCGGATTTTGGTAGTTTCTATGATAATAGTGCAACAAATTCAGAATTAGGAATCATGTGCTTTGGTAATGGTTCTGAATATAACGATTGGCCTCTACCCGCATTGATCAGTGTTCCATCTGGCAATGGCAGCGTTAAAAATTCTGGTAACGCTAAAGTCACGGCTTACCACTTAACCTCTAATAACAATACGGAATCAGGGATTGGTTATGAAACGCATAGAACAGACAAAGGAATCCCAGGTGATATTCGCAATGGCTCTTATTCACTAGTATTTGTGGTATATTATCGTTATACTGGTTTTTATAGAAATATTAATATAGATAAGCAAAATGTGACAGGTTAGTAAATTAAGTTGCAATAAACTATATACTAAATTGTGGCGCGCTAGCTTTTAATTATATTAAGATGCTAGCGCGCTTTGTCGTAGTTCTAAAGTCTGCATAAATTAATGTCATTTAAACTTAAATGCAGAGTGCAAGAATTTTAATTTTCAAGTGAAAATTATATAAAAGATGTCAGTTTGAATTAATTTAGAAATAGGGGCTATTTAAATGATGGTTAAAATATTTTAGGGGCGATATGAAAAACATGCAATTTCTATCTAATACAAATTTTTTTTGCTCAATTACTTATTAAACTATTAGTTTAGTAAATAATACCAAAATTAAGTTTAGAAATATTAATTAAAATGTTTGACATTAATAAGTATTAATGATAATATATATAAATCAAAATCCCAGGGGATATATATGGAAATAGGTGGAAGGTTAAAAGCCTTGCGATTAACGATTGGCTTGACTCAAGAAGAATTAGCTAGTAGAGCGGAATTGACTAAGGGTTATATAAGTCAGTTAGAGAACAATATATGCAGTCCGTCTATTGCTACGCTTAGTGACATACTTAGTATTTTAGGCACAGATTTAGCAAAATTCTTTTCAGTGACTGAGCGGGAAAAAGTTGTTTTCAAGAAAAATGATTTTTTTGAATCTGAAAATGGTGATGGTATTAATATCTGGCTTATACCCAATTCACAAAAAAACGAAATGGAGCCCATTATTTTGACATTGCCACCAGCAGGCTCGTCAAAAACCAGATATCCATTTGAGGGGGAGGAATTTGGTTATGTACTTGATGGGAAAATCGAGATTATAACTGAAAATAACACTTTTACTGTGAAGAAAGGCGAAGCCTTTTATATCAATGGAAGTACGGAGCACAAGATTGTAAATGCGGGTGTTGGAAACGTAAAACTACTATGGATCACAACACCGAGCAATTTTTAATGGAACAAGGAAAAATGGCTACAGATAAGATAATTGAATTAAAAAATTTATGCAAGAGTTATGACGAGAAACCTGTTGTTAAAAATGTTACTCTCTCGATTAAGAAAGGCGAGTTTGTGACATTACTAGGCCCATCTGGATGTGGAAAAACCACAACTCTTAGAATGATTGCTGGTTTTGAAAAACCAACATCGGGCAGTGTTCATATATCAGGCAATGACATGACTCAAAGCCCACCTTATGCGAGAAATGTTAACACAGTTTTTCAGAATTATGCTTTATTTCCGCATCTGAATGTATTCAATAACATAGCGTTTGGTTTAAAGTTTAAATGCATTAATGATGGTACATTCTTTACAGACAAAAATGGTGTAAAATATGCTAATCTAAGAAAATTCACAAAAACTGAAATTACAAACAAAGTCAAAAATGCATTAAAAATGGTAGATTTGGAAGAGTATGAAAAAAGAAATGTTTCAAGTTTATCAGGCGGACAGAAGCAGCGCGTTGCAATTGCTAGATCCCTAGTTAATGAACCAGACGTGCTACTATTAGATGAACCTCTAGGTGCACTCGATTTAAAAATGCGAAAAGATATGCAACTTGAATTAATGAACATGCACAAGAAACTGGGTATAACCTTCGTTTATGTAACACATGATCAGGAAGAGGCGTTAACAATGAGTGATACTATTGTTGTAATGAAAGATGGTGTTATTCAGCAAATTGGAACTCCTCAAAAGGTTTATGATGAGCCTGCTAATGCTTTTGTTGCTGATTTTATAGGAGAATCGAATATTTTTAGTGGCACAATGATAGCCGATTTTAAAGTAGAATTTTGTGACCATTTGTTTGAATGTGTTGATAAAGGTTTTAAGTTTAATGAACCCATAGATGTGATTATACGCCCTGAAGATGTGAAAATATGCAATCCAGACGAAGACATTACACAATTAACAGCAGTTGTCAGTTCATGTGTATTTAAAGGAGATCATTTCCAAATCACCGTCATAATTAACGGTGGAGAAGATTATGAAATGCTTATACATGATAATATAGAATGCAAGGTTAACGCTACTGTTGGTTTGTGTATAAAACCATTTGATTTACACATTATGCATAAGGCTCGAATTATTAATGAAATAAAGACTGAAATGTGGGATTTTAATATTGTGGAGATTTCAGGTGGCAAATTCCCATGTAATTGTGACCTACCCAGTGGTACTAAAGTTTTAGTTAGTATTGATTTTGACGATGTTGTCATACATGATGATGAGGATCAGGGAATTATAGGTGGGGAGGTAATTAATACAATATACAAAGGTAATTATTATCAATGTGTAATACGCACAGATGATTACTATGATTTTTTCGTGGATACTGAAGACGATTGGCTTAAAGGTGATAGAGTGGGCATATCGGTTAATCCTGATAAGATTGTAATAAAGAAAATAGAGGACACGCAAAATGGGGACTAAAATTAAAAACATTAGCATGAAAATTGCGAGTAGAATCAAAAATTTTAGAATTACAAGAAGTGTATTTGCATATCCATATGTACTTTTCTTAATGATGTTTGTTATAATGCCTTTAGTAATATTATTAATTAACGCTTTCATTGTTAATGAAAAATTTTCATTTGAGAATTTTGCAAACTTCTTTAATGACGGGTCGAGCGTAGATACATTGATGTTTTCCTTATTAATAGGGATTATAACGACTGTACTTTGCATATTACTAGGCTATCCTGTAGCGTATATCCTCTCCAAATGGTCATCTGGGAGGTTAATTGTGCTTTTATTTATTCTACCAATGTGGGTGAATTTTTTGATACGCACTTTGTCTACCAGATTTATGTTTGAAGCGATTGGCATTAAATTGGGAGTGGGTACTTTGATATTTGGGCTTGTATATAACTATATTCCCTTTATGATTTTGCCACTTCACACGACACTCTCAAACATAGATAAAAGTTTTTCTGAGGCAGCTAGTGATTTGGGTGCAAATCCAATAAACACTTTTTTCAAAATAACATTCCCATTATCAATCCCTGGGATATTGAGTGGGATAACAATGGTATTTATACCAACCATTTCGACTTTTGCGATAAGTCAATTTTTAGGAGGCACAAGTTCGCATTTGTTTGGAGATTCAATCAACACGAAATTCGAGCATCAGCTTTATGGAGTTGGCAGTGTTATGTCAATTATAATGTTGATTTTTGTTCTGATTTCGAATTATTTCATGCAAAAAACTAACAAAGGAGAGGCTGCACGTAATTTATGGTAAATGCTAGTCATACAAAAAAAATATTAGAACGTAGCTATATTATAGTCGCGTTAATTCTATTATATACACCTATATTATTGATGATAATATTTTCGTTTTTTAATACTTCCGCATTTTCCTTTAAAAATGGGTTTTCGTTTGATGCATATGAATCATTATTCAATTCATCCAATTCGAAAAAATTAGAAGACGCATTAAAAAACACTATAATAATAGCCGCTGTTTCATCAGTTATATCAACTATTCTAGGTGCGGTTGCTGCAATAGGCATATACTCAATGTCTAAGCGCTCAAGAAAAATTGTTGAGAATATAAACCAGTTGCCTGTAATTAACTCTGAAATAGTAATTGCCGTATCATTAATGCTCTTTTTTGTAACATTTAAATTTCCAGCAGGATATACTAGATTGCTAATAGGGCATATATCTTTTTGTACACCCTACGTTATTTTGTCTGTAATGCCCAGGCTAATGCAGATGGATTCTAATATTTATGAAGCAGCACTTGACTTAGGTGCCACACCACTTCGCGCAATAATAACAGTGATTATTCCAATAATATCACCAGGGATATTATCAGGCTTTGCAATGGCCTTTACAATTTCTGTAGATGACTTTATTATAACACAATTAAACAAGGGAACAACAACAGGTATTGACACATTAAGTACTTATATTTATTCTTCAATGCATACAGCAGGTGGTTTAAAAGCATATTGGTTTGCAGCATTTTCATTAATTATAGTACTAGTGGTAGGCACACTACTTTTAATAAATTTAAGAAAGTATAAATCGAAAGCGCATATTAAAATACAATGATAAAAATATATATTTAAGGAGAAATTTAATGAAAAGATTTTTGGGTTCATTATGTTTGATTGTTTTTGCAGTTGGACTAATAATGGCTATAAATGTGCCACTTGTGGCAGGTGCAGCAAAAGATCAGTTAGTCGTATATAATTGGGCAGATTATATAGATTTAGATGTTTTGGATGAGTTTGAAGCGGAGTATGATGTTGAGATTACATATTCAATCTTTGACACAAATGAAATAATGTTAGGAACTATTATGAATGATAAGAATACATCAATTGATTTAATATGTCCCTCAGATTATGCAATAGAGCGCATGTTGAATAATTCTTTAATAGATGAAATTGATACTTCAAAATTGACAAACTATTCAAATGTAAACGCGAGCATAATTACAAAAGTTGATGATACTTTTGAAGATTTAACAGACTCTGGTGCAAATAAAAAAATGAGCAGTTATTTTGTTCCATATTTTTATGGAACGGTGGGAGTATTATATAACAAAAAGCATGTTGATAAAAGTGTAGCTGAAGAAGCCGGATATGGCTTGTTATGGAACACACCAAATATTGAAGCTCTTAATGGAAAAATATTGATGAAGGATTCAATAAGAGAAGCTTACCTTGCTGGTTTGTTATATTTGAAAGAAAATGACAAACTACCAGAAAAATATGAGTCAATGCCATTATCTAAACTAATTAATACCCTAGATGATGAACTAATAGAGCTAGTAGAGACTGTCTTTAAAGATCAAAAAAGGCTATTGAAGGAATATGAAGTTGATACAGGAAAAAATTACATGGAAAACGAAGAGGCATATGTCTCTCTTGCCTGGTCAGGCGATGCTTTATACGCTATGGAACAAAATGAAAATTTAGATTATTATGTGCCTAGTATTGGTGGCAATATTTGGTTTGATGGTTGGGTAATTCCAAAAAACGCTAAAAACAAGGATATGGCTTTAAAATTTATTGATTTTATGTTGCGACCTGATATAGCAATGAAAAACGCAATGGCAGTTGGTTATACAAGTGCAGTAAAAGAAGAAGCAGTTAGAGTAAGTGAAGATGCAATTACAGTACTCGAAGAAAATGAGTTTGACGTTGATGAATTTTTTGCGGACACAATACGCTATCCAGATCTAGATAACGCAAATCTAGTTTTAATGCGTGATTTTCCAGATGATTCTGCCCTGCTTGCAATGTGGGAGCGAGTTAAAGCTACGAGAGATTATACTTGGTTATGGATATTAATTGGTTCACTAGCAGGCGCTGCCCTTATTGGACTAGCAATATTCTTCATAATAAAAAACAAAAAGAAGAGACAAGTGGTTGAGCCAGAATCAAATTAAATTTGCTAATAGATCCGCTCTTTTGAGCGGATCTATTGCGAATGCTAATATTAATACTTGGTATCAAGGATTTTAAATTGATTATATTAAAATAATGATTTTAGATGGGACAAATTTTTAAAACAAACTAACAAACTACATAAGTTAAAAAATGATACAATGCTTATCAGCATTTAAATTTAAGATATATCTAGGTCTTATTAATTTAGTATGTGTTGAAGTTTGAAATATTGTAAATTTATAATCACGAAGTTTAAGAATTACTAAAAATCACAACATAATATATTAAATTGAATAACTCACATGATTTCGAGTCTGTATTGTTTAGCATACAGATTTTTTTTTTAAAATTTTTAAAATTCTAATTATTCTCTGTAAAGCTTTAAATTAGTTTTTTTATACTCACTAAAGAAAATAATATAAATTTTGTGGGTCAACTAGTTGTCATAGTGTTTTGCAAAAATTATATATCTAAATAATAGTGTTTATAACAGTACAAATTTTAAATTCCTCATAAGCGCTAACTTTTTTTGATCTATTAAACTAAAGTCGAGTCAAAATATTGTTAAACATGATATACTCCACATTTACAGGTAGTTAACAATAAAAATTGTTAATTAATTGACAAGGGTATTCTTTAAGTATATAATTACTTATATAGCATAATAATTTTATGTATTCAAAGTTTAATGAAGGAATGTAAATTGAAATCATTTAGTAAGACTGATGAAGAAAGTAAAGTAACTAAGGTACATCTATATAAGATTTTTATTACGATGATGATAACTTTACTAGCATTGGTTGTAGTATTTACCTTTGTGGCATGTCAAGATAAAGATCAACATGAAGATCATGTAGTGCTAAGTTCAATTGAATTAGTTGAAGGGAATATAGAGCCGATATATTTTCAAGGCGACACTTTGCCAACTAATCTAAAAATTAAGGCCAATTATTCAGATGGGAGTTCAGAAATAATAAATGTTTCTGAGGATATGATCAGTGGTTTTGATGATGAGATAGAAGGCGAAAAGGATGTAAAAATTACATATGGCGGAGTTGAATTAAAATTCACCATTACATTGTATAAAGCAATAAAAGAAATCAACCTAGATACTAGTTCAATAGATAAAGAATATGCAGTAGGTGAACAGTTCAATTTTACAAACGCAAAATTAAAAATATCACATAACGATGAATCTGTTACTGATATATCTGTAACAAGCGCTATGTTGGTTGATTTTAGCACAGAAATTGCAGGTAACCTAAAATGCCAAATCAAATTTAGGGATAAAACATTTAACATTAACTATATAGTAACAGGCACATTTGAGTTAAATGATTTTCAAATAACATTTGATTTTGATAGCGAAAAATATAGTGTAAATGCATATGTTGGAAATTCGGCTGATGTTGTAATTCCTAGCCTTATAAATGATTGTCAGATAGAATTTATTGCACCAAAAATATTTGGCACAAAAATTATTGATATTAAAAATCTGACTATTCCTTTCATAGGCGCCACACCAGAATACGATGAAAATTTTATTAGAACCTATGGAAAACCACACTTTAATTATTTATATGATAAAGAGGCAATAGGAATATTACTCGAGGAAGGCATAAGTTATGTGATATATTCTCAGATAGCAGTTACATTGTTGCCTGGTTATATTACAGAAATTCCAGAAAGCGCATTCCTGTCCGAATATCTAGTTGGTTCTTTGATTTTACCGGATACTATTACAGAAATTTGTGATTATGCTTTTCAAGGTAGTCTTATATCCAACATACAATTGCCTCAAGCACTTAAGGTTATAGGAGATGATGCTTTTTCACAAGCTTCCTTTATACGTTATATAGACTTGCCAGATTCTTTAGAAGAAATAGGAGAGCATGCATTCAGTTCATTCTATTCAAGTGTATTGATTAAAGTACCAAGCCAACCTATAGAAAAATTAGGAAATTATGCCTTATCAGGTGTGAGGGGTATCATTATTCCAGAAGGTTCAAGCGCCGCATATGCAAATAGCGAAGTTTGGAATTCATATTCTGATCTTTTTCATAATGCGTCCGATATAGAAATAATAGATGATGCCTTTTTGATTGAGTCCGCTACTAATGAAAAAATATTATTGGGATATATAAAATATGAGAGCGAAATAATTTTGCCATCTGACATAACTCAAATAGCTGAATACGCTTTCCATTATAACATCAGATTAAAATCAATAATTTTGCCTGACACCCTTAAAAAAATTGATAATTACGCATTTTTTTACACAGCCATAGAGTCTATAATAATTCCTAATTCTGTAACAGAAATAGGCAAGTATGCGTTGTACGCTCCATATTTAAAAATATTAACTATTCCTGAAAGCGTTACTTCGCTTGGTTCTGATTTTTTTGGATTTAGAGGGTCCAAATTAATAATGGAATCTAAAACTCCACCGACGCTTAATGGTTATTGTGATGCGTCTATAATTCTTGTTCCAAATGACGCAACTAAGGAATATAGAAATCAATGGAACAATTATGCAGATAAAATTTTTCCAGTCTCAGATATTAATAGTTATTTTTATATTAAAAATGATGTTTTAGAATACTACAGTGGTGAAGATAAGAATGTTGAAATTCCAGAGGGTGTAGCTGCAATAGGAACCTCTGCGTTTGCATACAGTACAGTAGAGAGCATAACTATACCTTCCACCGTTCACACAATTAAATCAAGTGCTTTTTATTCTGCTACAAATTTGATTACGGTCAGAATCGCTGAAGATAGTCAACTAGAAACAATAGAACGCTCTGCGTTTAGTGCATGTAAAAATCTTACTACATTTGATTGGGTAGACTCAATTAAAACTATAGGACATGGTGCTTTTGAAGATACTGGTATAACAGAAGTCTTTTTTTCAACGACTAGTCAACTAGAAATCATAGAAACCTATGCGTTTAGATATTGTAGTAGTCTTAATGATGTTGAGATATTATCAACATCCTTAACTCAAATTGGGGAGATGGTATTTTACGAATCAAACAATATAATAGTTATAAAAATGAAAATGTTGGAATTGGAGATCTCGAATATAAACTATCGCTGGAATCAAAAGGGATATAATAATAGTGAAATAATTTTTCATGAAGTAGAATGGGGTTTCATTTCGTAATAATATTTTACTTAACATATAACAAGGTTACAAAGGACACTAATTAGTTAAACTGTTAGTGTTCTTTTTTTTAGATGATAGATAAAATATATCTAATCTAAAAAAATTAAATTTTTAAAGCATATAAATCGCTTTTATTTTATCTAAAGACAAGAAAACTAGTGATAATTATAAGGTTATTTGATATAAAAATTTGAAAATTCCCATAAATTAGTTATAAAGGTTATTTAGCCCTTAGCTATATTATGTAAGTTTTAATGGGACGCAGTGAAAAATAACTTTTCAATTAAACCCTAACTTCTTGAAATTAGGTCATAGCTTTAATTTTATATGAAATTTTAAATTTAAACTTATTTATAATTTTTTTCAGAAATAACAAAAAAACTACTATAAATTGCTTGACTGGGCAATTTTTTTTTGTTATACTAATATAAACCTACTTAGGTTGTATGGAGAAATTGAAATG
>JAIRKT010000009.1 GCA_031259965.1 Christensenellaceae bacterium
TCTTTGTTTACTACTTCTACACTAAATCTAGCCTTTAATTCATCTAATGAATTAACTCTACCCTTTTCAATTAGCAGCTCATAGGCAGTTTTGGTTTTACAACCACATCCCAGACTATACGAATAACGACGTGGATTTGAGAATGTTCTTTTAAGTCTATCATTTTCATCTAAATCATATTTGGTCGTTAAAAGAGAAAGTCGATAATTTTTTTTGTCAGCTGTCACAAATGCTACTATTGCATTTTGCACATACCAACCCCTCATAATCTTAAACATTTCTTGAGTCATATTAACTTGTCTGCTTTCATTATTATGAGTTAACAAAACCTCAAAGAATTTAATACCGCACTGTTCAGATTTTCCAATTTGCAGCACACTCTCAAATGAATCTGAATAATAGTCATACATTGCAATGTCGTTTGTGTAATCTGAAAACAATAGATCTTCATACAGACATTTTAAATTATCTTTGTGATATTCACTAGATAATACTTCTTTTGCGTTTTCCGTTGTCATATTGGAATCTCCATCAAACGAATATTAATAATTGCATTTGTCCCATTCATTCTCATTTATCATTGAAACAACTTTTATTCCTAATCGCTTTATTTTTATTAACTCAAATTAGTTTTCTGTTGTTAAGATTGATTGTAGCATACTAATGGCTTCATTGTCAAGCAGCAATTGTTTAGGGCTTTGCAAAACTTTTTAATTAAATTGCTTATTCCATACTAATCGTCCATTAATTGCTGTTTTTAATACTTTAAATAATATTAAAAACTCTTTTTCTATTATAATAGCAGATTTTTGATATACTCCACTTTTTTGTGTGAACAAATTGATAATAAAAATTGCAAATTGTATTTTTTTCATTATTCTACATTACAGAATAAACTATTTAAAATTTTATCAATTTATGTTATAATGTTAATCATGAACAACAAACTAGGACAAAAACTAAAGGACTATGCTCGCGGTGGACAGCTATATTATTGTGATCCAACTTTTGTTAAAACTCAACAAAAATACATAGCAATGGTCCACAGATACAACAAGATACACACATATAGAAATAAAACAAAACGACGAATTCTAAAATCTCTATTTGGGGCCGTGGGAAGCAATTTGTATATTGAAGCGCCTTTCTTTGCAAACTGGGGTATTAACACATATTGGGGTGATGATTGTTATGCAAATTTTAATTTAACACTCGTAGATGATGCTGAAATTCATATTGGGAATTTTGTAATGTTTGGCCCTAGTGTTACACTTTGTTCTGTAGGACATCCTATTGATCCTTCCCTCAGATGTCCCAAAATTGCTCAGTTTGGATTTCCAATAACTATAGGGAATGCGGTTTGGATAGGTGCATCTACTATTGTAATGCCAGGTGTTACGATTGGAGATAATTCAGTAATAGGTGCTGGATCTCTTGTCACAAAGGATGTGCCCGCAAATTGTTTGGCATATGGCAGTCCTTGTAGAGTTATTAGAGAAATTGGCGAACACGACAAACAATATTATTACAAAAATTTAGAGATTAAAGAAATTCTAACTTTCGAATAACTCCATCATTTAAAATAAAGCTTTTTTGATGTGTTAAAAAATTCGAAATGCAAGGTTTTGCGGCCGCTCTACTCCCTAAATCTCTGCAAACGACTATTTGCGTACATTGTTTTTAAAAAAACTAACGTCTTCAATTTTTTTCACTACAATACTCATTTTACTACTACTCCTAAAGCGTGTGAAAAAATAAACGCGGTTTGTAAAAATTTCTAATCTTATTTTAAGCGCTCTAAATGCGTATAAAACTCGAAATGAAGTTTTCTAGTATATTAATTAATGACCCTGTAAAATTCATCGTATGCACTGTTTTTGCCCCTGTATCAGCCTGTTTAAAACTACTTATCAAGAATACTCTCTTATTTATATTATTTGATGATTCTCTATTATGAATTTGTTAGGTAATATGACATACATCTGTTATAATTAACGGTGTTAACAATAAACACACATAATAAAAGGTTATCATGAATGAATTAGATAAACTGTTTTTAGAATTCGAAAAAATGATGTCTAAAATAAAGCCATTTGACATTTTTTCAAATATTGAAAGAGGTGAATTGTTTGTTTTGAAATTTTTAAATTGCAAAAAAACTAGCGCAAATCCTAGCATGATAGCACTAGCCTTAGAAACCTCTCTTGCGAGAATTTCCGCGACATTAAAAGCCCTTGAAAAAAGAGGTGAAATTATGCGTTCAGTTAATTTAAATAATCGAAGGGAAGTGCTTGTTGAAATTACAGAAGAAGGAAAGATTCGTATAGAAATAGCGTATAGTAAAATTAGGGAGTTATTTTTTACTGTATCTACTCAGATAGGAACTGATAAGGTACGAGAGTTTATAAAACTTGCTACTTTGTTTTTTGAGACTACAAAGTTAGCATCTAACGACATGCACTGTGATGATTTAAACAGAGAATGTCCTCAAGGAGGAATTAAATGTTAAAAGCCTTCAAATATTTTACAACGCGTGAATGGATTATGGCAATTCTGGCTCTCTGTTTCATTGTTTCTCAAATCTATTTTGATTTAGAATTACCAGATTATACAATGGAAATAACTATGCTCACGCAAACACCTGGAAGTTCTATTAGTGAAATTTGGATAACAGGTGGATACATGATGCTTTGCACGCTTGCTAGCATAGCTTCCTCTATAGCGATGGGTTATATAATGGCAAAATTAGCGGCTGGTTTTTCACAACGAATGAGAAGTTTAATGTTTAATCAGGTTGAGTCTTTTTCTTTAGAGGATATTAATAAATTCTCAACATCTAGTCTCATAACACGCTCGACTAATGATATTCGACAAGTTCAGATGTTTTTAACTATGGGTCTTGCTTTATTTGTTAAAGCACCAATTACTGCTATTTGGGCTGTAATCAAAATATATGGTAAAGGTTTTGAATGGTCTATTGCAACATTAATTACAATAGTATGTCTTGTAATAATTGTTGGTTTCATTATGATATTTGTCGTACCGAAGTTCCGAAAAATGCAACAACTTACAGACAATTTAAATCGTGTTACACGTGAACAATTAATGGGGGTTAGAGTTATCAGGGCATATAATGCAGAAAACTATCAAAAAAATAAATTTGAAGTCGCAAATCACGATTTAACCAAAACTCAGTTGTTTACAGGTAGAACGATGGCTCTTATGATGCCTACTATGACAATTCTGATGAATGGATTATCTCTTTCTATATATTGGATAGGCGCGCATCTTATTAACAAAGCAGCATTATCAGATAAACTCCAAATATTCGGTGACATGGTTATATTTGGAACATACGCAATGCAAATAGTTATGTCCTTTCTAATGCTGGTTATGATATTTATGTTTTTACCACGTGCATCGGTATCAGCTAAACGTATTAATGAGGTCTTAACACAAAAACCAAGTATAATTTTTGGCAACAAACTCGATGGGAATGGTAAAAGAGGTGAAATTGTTTTTAATAATGTTAATTACAAGTATCCAGATGCTGAGGATTGTGTCTTACAGGGAATATCATTTAGCGCAAATCAAGGTGAAACAATTGCCATCATAGGCGCAACAGGTAGTGGTAAATCAACTTTGGTTAATTTAATTCCGCGTTTTTGCGATCCAACTTCGGGTGAAATATACATTGATGGAATAAATATACTAGAATATGAAGAAAAGGCACTGCGAAAAAAAATAGGTTATGTATCTCAAAGGCCAGTAATATTTAAAGGTACTCTTTTTGATAATATAAATTTTGGAGACAATGGTTCTGACGAAACCAATGTAAAAGATGCGATAGCAATTGCACAAAGCAAAGATTTCGTCGAAAACTTAGACAAAAATTATTTTTCAGAAGTAGCACAAGGTGGAACTAATCTCTCTGGTGGGCAGAAACAACGCATAGCAATTGCTAGGGCTATCGCCAGGAAGCCTGAAATGTATATATTTGATGATAGTTTTTCCGCACTGGATTTTAAAACTGACAAGGCACTCCGAAATGCCTTGCGTGAAGCCACTGAAGACGCTACCTGCCTTATAGTAGCACAACGCATAGGAACTATACTAGATGCTGACAAAATAATTGTGCTAGATGAAGGTCGAATTGTCGGAATTGGGAGTCATAGAGAATTGTTAGATAATTGTAGCGTTTATCGCGAAATAGCTGAAAGCCAGCTCAGTCAGGAGGAACTTAATAATGTCTAATAAAATGATGGGGCCTAGGCCTGGAGGCCCAGGTGGTAGAATGGCCACATTCGAAAAACCAAAAAATTTTAAAGAAACAATTTATAAACTATTTTCTTATTGTAAATCCTGGTTTCCTGTGATTATAATTTCACTCGTTCTTGCAATAGTTGCTACCATTTTATCAACTCTAGGCCCAGATAAAATTAAAGACATTACCAACACTATAACGAATGGCATAACATCACCAAATGGGATCGATATAAAAGAAGTAACTACGATTGGATATATATTAATCGCTATGTATGTTTCCTCTGGATTGCTAAGTTATATAGTTTCTTTTCTCATGGCAACTAGCACCCAAAATATCAGCAAAAGAATGCGCGGCGATATAGCATCAAAAATAAACAGATTGCCTCTTTCATATTTTGACAAAGCAACCACAGGGGACGTCCTTTCGCGTGTAACAAACGACGTGGACACAATAGGACAGACGATGAACCATAGTGTCACTACTCTCGTATCCGCCATAACCAGTTTTTTGGGAGCTGGTATTATGATGTTCATAACCAGTTGGCAACTCGCGTTGACCGCAATCGCCTCTTCCCTTTTGGGCTTTGTCATTATATCAATAACAATGAAATTCTCACAAAATCAATTTAAAGAGCAACAAAACAAATTAGGTGCTATTGGTGGACATATTGAAGAAATATATTCAGGACATAATGTTGTCAAGGCATATAATGCAGATGAATCCGCTAAAACAAAGTTTGAAAACATAAACAACGCACTCTACGCTAGTGCCTGGAAATCGCAATTTATATCTGGGCTTATGATGCCTCTCATGACATTCATAAGCAATCTGGGATATGTTGCTGTTTGTGTAATTGGTGCTGTGCTAACTATGAACGGCGTTATCTCGTTCGGTGTAATCATTGCCTTTATGATGTATATACGCCTATTTACACAACCCCTAACCCAAATTGCACAAGGGATGCAAAATCTTCAAACCACTGTCGCCGCGAGTGAGCGTGTTTTTGAATTTCTAAATGAAAAAGAATTAGCTAATGAAAATGCTAAGTTTCAGAAATTTGAAAATATACGAGGGGACGTTGAATTCAAGCACGTTAAATTCGGTTATATTGAAGGGCACACTATAATTAACGACTTCTCCGCAAAAATTTCATCTGGTCAAAAAGTGGCAATTGTGGGCCCCACAGGTGCAGGCAAAACAACTCTTGTTAATTTGCTTATGCGATTTTATGAAGTTGAAGATGGCGAAATTTTGGTTGATGGCATCAATATTAAGGATGTAACTCGCTCTGAATTACATAATCAATTTGGCATGGTTCTCCAAGACACCTGGCTCTTTGAAGGGACAATCCGCGAAAACATTGTCTATTCAAAAGAAAATGTTAAAGACGCAGATGTGCGGGCAGCGTGCAAGGCTGTTGGCCTTTGGCATTATATAAAGACTCTACCAGAGGGTTTAAACACAATCCTCAATGAAAAAGCTAATCTTTCAAATGGACAAAGACAATTAGTTACGATAGCCCGCACAATGATAAAAAATAATCCTATGCTAATTTTAGACGAAGCAACAAGCTCAGTGGACACTAGAACTGAGATTATAATACAAAAAGCAATGGACAAATTACTTAGTGGGCGCACCTCTTTTATCATTGCACATCGTTTGTCTACTATCAAAAATGCTGACTTGATACTTGTTATGCGCGATGGTGACATTGTTGAGAGTGGAAAACATGAAGAGTTGCTATCCCACAATAATTTTTATTCTGAGTTGTATAATAGCCAATTTTCTTTTAGCAGCGAACAAGGAGGGCAAAGTGTCATCTAGTTTTAAAATTAACGCACGCTCTTTGGGATTATTCTAGATGCAAAAAATATTAATCTTATTACAGCGCGCCTCTAAAAAACTTGAAATTGCTAGCCAGCCTTTCTCAAAGGAGAACTTATATGAAGATATTATATTTTACCGCTACTGGAAACTGTTTATCCATTGCAAAACAACTTGCAACTAACGAGGATTCGCTTGTGTCGATTCCGCATATAAAAGCACCTACCCATTTTGATGATGAAGTTTTAGGAATTGTTATACCCATATATAGTTTTGGCCTGCCCTTGTTAGTTAAAAACTTTCTAAACCAAATCACAATCAAAAGTAATTATTTTTTTGTTATTGGAACATATGGGAATATGGACGGAGGATTTTGCAAAACTGTTTATCAGCTACTAAAGAAAAAAGGGATTGTTTTAGATTATTGTAATACAATCAAAATGGTAGATAATTATTTAGGCATCTTTGATATGGATCACGAACGCTCAATTTTGCCTGAAAAAAAGATTCCTGAGCAGTTGCTAGCTATAAAAAGTGATATAACTAGTAAAAAAAGATTTATAAAAGCTACTAATAAAAAGGCGGGATTCCTAAATTTAATAGCAAAAGCCTTCTCTTTTTTAGACAATCCAGGGAGTGCTCAAAAAATAATTTATGCTGATGCCAGTTGCACAAAATGTGGGATTTGTACAAGAGTATGTCCCTGTCGCAATGTTACAATCGAAGGGAAAGTGACGATTGGAAAATATTGCACAAAATGCCTTGGTTGCATTCATAATTGTCCAATCCATGCACTCCACTTAAAACGTGAAAAAAGCACGGCGCGCTGGCGCAATCCAGATGTCTCTCTTAAAGAAATAATTGACTCAAACAATCAATTATAATCTCTTATTCAAATTTTTATTCTACAATATCGATAGACGCTTGTTTGATTATTTTAATGCGTGTAAAGTAGTTTTGCATCCTAAACCCCCGAAATTTTTAAAGGGATAATATTTTTTTTTTAAAATTTTTAACAATTTATATGTTATTTTGAAAAATTCACCTGAAAAGTGCTTTAATTTACTTGACAAATATATCCC
>JAIRKT010000018.1 GCA_031259965.1 Christensenellaceae bacterium
ACAGAAAGGTTGCTGCTCTCAAAAAAGTTGTTTATTGATAAACCAGTTGAAGATTTTATTTTATTTAAAATAGAAAATAATAATCAAGAAGTTATTTTTAGATATGGTGAATTTGTTCCTATAGGTCCAGGATTAAAATACAGCTGGTTTTACACTACTACAACAGAAAACATTACTGATTTGTTAGAAGGCGCGTTACCTTGCAATTCAACTCGAATACCTACTACGCAATTTACCTTACAAAGAATATATAAGAAATTATTTAATGTGAACCCAGAATTATTACCAGGAGAATAATAAATTTCTAATGGTATTTTCAAAATAATCTGATTTTATTGGCTTCACCGGAAGTTTACACAAAAATTTGAAACGAGCTAAAAAATTTGCATGTTTAGGCTTTAAAAACCGCAACTTTACAACAAACATTGTATTTTTTTTATTTCTGCTGAACTTTTAGCGACATAGTCACACATTTAACACAAATCGATATTATTTTATTTGCTAAATTTAATCTGATATGTTAGTATATATGCACCGCGCAAAACTGGCTTTTAAAGTTTGTGGTTTTACCATGACGCCTTTGTTTGGCGAGACCTTATTTTGGGAGAATTTAATATTATTATGTACGCTATTATTCAAACTGGCGGGAAACAGTATAAAGTAACAGAGGGTTGCTATGTAAAAGTAGAATTATTAGAGGCCGCAGTAGGCGAAAAAGTCAAACTCGATGTATTATTAATAAGCGACGACGACAAATTCATAACTGGTGCTGACGCAAAAGAGGCCTACGTATTAGGCGAAATCATGTACCATGGAAAAGGTCGAAAACTTCATATATTTACTTACAAAGCTAAAAAGAACGTTAGAAAAAGACAGGGACATCGTCAACCATTTACTCAAGTTAAAATTTTACAAATTGTAGGATAACTAGAAATGACTACTATACGTTGCTACCACGAAAATGGAAAAATTTTCAGAGTCGAAGCAAAAGGTCATGCAGGTTATGCGAGTGATGGCCCTGACGTAGTCTGTGCTGCTGTATCAACGCTCGTTCAAGGGGCTCTACTAGGTCTTATAGAGGTCGCGAAAGTCTCTGTATCTCAAAAGTACAGCGATGGCTTTTTATTATTTGATATTCTCGATTCCAATATTTCAACTAGACACTCAGCAGACATAATTTTGGAAACTATGTGTGTTGCTATTAGAGATATAGAAAAAGATTATCCAGCTCATGTTAAATTGGAGGATTATTATTAATGTTTATAGATATTCAACTTTTTGCACATAAAAAAGGTGGTGGTAGTTCAAAGAACGGCCGCGACAGTAATGCAAAAAGATTAGGAATTAAAAGAGAAGATGGCCAATTTGTTTTGGCTGGTAATATTTTAGTGCGTCAAAGAGGCACTAGAATTCATCCAGGACGTGGCGTTGGCATCGGACGCGATGACACATTGTTCGCGCTAATTGATGGCGCTGTTAAATACGAACGAAAAGGTCGTGATGACAAACAAGTAAGTGTCTATTCACAAGTTCAATAGTTGATTTACGAAGTCTATGATTCTAAAATAATAGTAAAAGACTTAACTCATTTTGTTCCAAAACATATTTTAGAATGCGGGCAAATGTTCAGATATGTTAAAAATTCAAATAATTACAAAGTTTTTTCTAAAAATTACTCTTGCATATTGATTATTGATAAATTTAGTGTTATAATTAATACAAGCGATGTAGAATACTTTGTAGAGTATTTTGATCTCGACCGCGATTATTCGGTTATTACAGACCGCCTTTCGAGTTACCAAATACTAAAAGATGCTACAACCTTCGGACGTGGGATTAGGATTCTCAGACAAAACCCTGTTGAGACTATATTTTCTTTTATAATCTCCGCAAACAATAATATCTCGAGAATTCGTCAGATAATCGAAAATTTATGTGTTAAATTTGGCACAAAAATGGGTGATTATTATGCGTTTCCTACTATAGAGTCTCTTGTTAAAAATGCGACTTTAGATAGTCTAAAAGATACAGGGATTGGTTATAGGGCGTCCTACTTAATTAAAACTGCACATTTGTTAAATGAGGGATTTAACTTAGATATTTCACATATGTCAACTGGTGACGCAAGACAACATTTAATGCAGTTGCCAGGAGTTGGTCCAAAAGTCGCTGATTGTATTTTGTTGTTTGGATATGCTAGATATGATGTATTTCCAACTGACACTTGGATATCAAAGGCTTATAATGAGTTATATGACAATGAGAAACTCTCTAGAACCCATATAGCAAAAAAATTTGTTGATGAATTTGGTGATATTGCTGGTTTTGCACAACAATATTTATTCTATTCATATCGCGAACGAAATAATATTTGAACTCTTTGGAGGATATGGTTATGACGCCTCACAAACCCAGAATGGTAATCCTAGCTGACATAGCAAGTCTTAAGATTACATGCGAAGGTTTTAAATCTTTGGTCGAGGAAATCTCAAAGGATTTTGATGTCGTTGATTGCAAGTTTTACAATTACAACGCAAAAAGAAATCGTGATTATAAGGAATATATTGCTGAAAATTCCTTTGACACATTTGCGGCAAGCGCGTCAAAGCGTCGCAACAAATTAGATTCTGCCCAACTTATATCAGCGATTGATGTTGTGAACAGCAGAGATAATAAAGCGTTTGCAGTCAGTGCGGCAGGTTTTATAACAGGCGATGGAGACATCCTGCCTCTCATAAATGTCTTTAAGGGAAAGGGCATCGATATTTACGATATAAACGTTGTTCAAAGCAAATACAACGAAATGTATAGCGGTTTTATCAATGTGCCCGAATCTGCTCTAAAAGAAGGTTACAAACCTCGTACCGACAGATAATTGCTTTAAAAACACTCTACTTAGCTATTAAAGTTTAAATGATTTTATTGTTTAAACAACACATATAAAATTTAGTTGATGATAATTAGGAAATATTGCTTCACATCGCAGTACTTTCCACAAAAGAAATACCTTAAACTCTTTGGAGGTTATAGTTATGTTACAGTCTAAACCGAAAATGGTAATCTTGGCTGATATAGGAAGCCTTAGAATTGCATGTGTTGGTTTTCAAGCGTTAGTTAATGAAATCTCAAATGATTTCGATGTTGTAGCGTGTAAGTTTTATAGTTATGTCGCAAAAAGAAATCGTGATTATAACGAGTACATTGCTAAATACGCTTACGATACATTCCTTCCTAGTGCTTCAAGAAAACGCAATAGGCTTGATTCTAGACAAATCATATCTGCTGTTGAAATTGCTAATTCTGTTTCTGCAAATTCTGTGTCTGTGAATGCAGTTGGTTTAATTACAGGTGAAGGTGACATTTTACCTATTTTGAACCTTCTTAAATCCAAGGGACTCGCTGTGTATGACATTAATACAGAACCAGGCAAATTTAACGACATCTATAGCGGTTTCATTACTGTGCCTGAATCTGCTCTAAGAGTTGGTTATGCTGCACCAGCTATACGCCCTGGCAAAAAGCGTGTTAAACCCGAACCTGTTCCAGAAGCTGCACCTGCCACCACCGCAGCCCATCATAATCAAAGAATTGACGATGTTAAGAACATCTTAGCAAAATATAGAAAATAATTCTCGTTTACTAATTATTGCTATTTGGTTGAAATATTTTCTTTCATACTACCATAAATTTTATGGTAGTTTTGTAGCAATCCCTATTTTATTTTCTAGCGTGTCTACATTTACGTTCATGATTTTGGGAAGCCTCTTTTTAAAGGGGCTTATTTGATTTTGAAGACATTAATTTATAAGAGCTAATTTTACCATCTAGTGTTATGCTACAATAGAAACTCTGCTTTCTTAATCAGATAAAACTTGAAAGATTAATAATACTGGCTAGTCGCCACCAATTATAACTATCCCAACTTTTTATTGAGTAAATTCAAAATTGATAATCCCACTCGAAAAATGCTAGATATCTATCAAACACGGACCTTCACGGTTCGGAACATACCTAATTAACTTTTACCTCTTATTTGCAATTGAGCGCTAAAATCGATCGAACAAATCAATAATTTTTGATTTACTCCACTTTCGTGTAAAAAGTGCTAATATATACAATGAGCAACCGGATGAGTAATATAAACTCTTCAATAATAAAGAAATCCGCGCCGAGTGGGACGGTGAAAAAGAGGACTGGCTGTTCTCCTTTGTGGACGTTTGCGAGGTGTTGAGTGGGAGCGGTCAGCCGCGCAAGTAGAGGAATAAGGTGCGCGGTGTTACGTCAAACGCTGAACTTGATCGAATATTTGACGAAGATGCTATAACGGAGGATTGAAAATGCTAACACTTAACGAGCTTCTAATCGCGGAAGTCGCAGAATATGAATTCGAGTCTGCGCTTGAAACAAGCAAACCCAAAAGCTGGCTCAAAACTGTGAGTGCATACGCGAACGGGCAAGGTGGCAGCTTCTACTATGGCGTTGATGACGATGGTTCAATCGTTGGCCTTGATGATGTGAAAACAGTTATAGAAAATATCAGCAAGCTGATACAGGCGCGGATATCGCCATTGCCAGAGTTCAGCCTGAAACCGTACATGGTGGAGGGCGACAAAACAGTATTGGTGCTTCAAATTTCACATGGCGAAACCCCGCCTTATTACTATGTTGCTGATGGGAATACGATAGCATACGTGCGCGTCGGGGATAAGAGCGTTCCCACGACACCGCAGCAACTCTCCGAACTTGCGCATCGCGGCAAGAATCTGACATTTGATTCCATGCCAACGGAATATAAAGTGAGCGACCTGACTTTTACCGTTTTCGAAGTAGCTTTCAAGAGGTATAAGAAGATTGTTCTTACCGAAAAAGATTATCTGTCCTTTGGATTGTGTAAGCCGGATGGAACTTTAACATATGCCGGCCTGATGTTTTCTGATGAATGCCCGCTTTTGCAATCAAGGGTGTTTTGTACCCATTGGGACGGACTTGATAAGAGCGGTGGCGTGGATGATGCTGTGGACGATAAGGAGTATGAGGGCGATTTAATATCACAACTTACGAGCAGCTATGAATTCGTCAAGATGAACTCCAAGGTGAGATGGAAGAAAATGTCCGACCACAGGGTCAATAAGCCAGACTACGCCGACAGAGCTGTTTTCGAAGCCCTCGTCAATGCCCTCATGCACCGCGATTATACCGTTATCGGAAGCGAGGTTCATGTGGATATGTTTGATGATCGTCTGGAGATTTACTCGCCCGGCGGGATGCCGGATGGAACGCTGATTCAGGAGCGCGATGTAGAGGAAGTGCTATCAACTCGCCGCAACCCCATTATTGCTGAGATTTTCCATCGGTTGGACTTCATAGAGCGGCACGGCAGCGGTCTTAAAAAAATCAGAAACGAAACAGCCAATCTATATGGTTATAAAGAAGACTTTGCGCCAGAGTTCAAATCGACACGGACAGAGTTCCACGTCATTTTAAAAAACATGAATTATATTAAGCCGACTCCCGTAGTTGAATTCGGTACGGAAGTTACTACGGAAGTTAAGTTCGCTTCGGAAAAACTAAATGCCTTGTTGAAATTTTGCACCATAGCCAGAAGCAGAAAAGAAATGCAAGATTTCTGTGGCATTAAGACTGATGAGTATTTCCGCAAGAGCATTATAAATTCTATGCTCGCTCTTGGTCTAATCAGGATGACTATCCCGGACAAACCAAACAGTAGCAATCAGAAGTATGTTAAGGTCTGACATAGTTAGTGTACAGATTAAGAAAGAGAGCGACGGAGGACGGAAACATGTTTCATATATTCAATCGAAAGATAAGCGCTGATAATTATGGTAATGGTAAGCGCTGAACGGATAAAAGTTTTACTAATCAATCCATCTATGCCTTATGAGGTAAAGAGGCATTTACAGACGGCTCTTGGTTTATGTTATTTGTCGAGTATAGTTAAGCCTATTGCAGAAAGTATCGTACTACAGGCCCCAGTATTGTATTCGAAACTATCA
>JAIRKT010000019.1 GCA_031259965.1 Christensenellaceae bacterium
GTTAGTAGATACCATTAATAGTCTCCTGTTATTAGAATAATTTATTATAAATCATTTTCAGAAAAAAATCAAATTTTTATTACAAATTTATTTACACAAAAAAGCGGAGTATATCTAAAATTTCAAGACTTTTACACATTTTAAATTGCATAGAAATTTCTGTTTAAACCTACCATCAGAGAATCGTTTTTTTAACTTAACAACATGTAAAATCAAGTTAAAACACCTCAATTAAATGCTAACTTATTATCACTTCAAGCAGACATTCTTTTTTACGGAAAAATTCCGCGCAAATTGCGACTAACACATAATCTTTCTAATGCAACTATATAGGCTGCCAAACGCATTGGAATGCCACGTTTTTTAGTTATTTCATAAACTGAATCAAAAGCTCTGATCATTACTTTTTTTAAAGTTATATTTACATCGTTTTCATCCCAGTTGAGTGATTGTAGGTTTTGTACCCATTCACAATAAGAGACAACTACACCACCAGCATTCGCCAAAATATCAGGCACTACTATTATTTCTTTATCATTCAAAATCTTATCGGCTTCGACTGTTGTTGGTCCGTTAGCTCCTTCAACTATCATTTTAGCTTTTACTAGATGTGCAATTTCAGCAGTTATCTGATTTTCGAGTGCTGCTAAAACCAGCACGTCACAATCAGATGTTAACAATTCTCTATTTGTAATATGTTTTACACCTTTTCTTTTGTATTCAGTAATTGGAGAGGTTTTTACAAACTCCATAATTTCTGGAATATCCAGCCCATCGGCACAATAAAGTCCACCACTAACATTACTTATTGCAGTTATTTTGCAACCAATCGAAGCAAATAGTTTAGCACTAATACCACCTACATTTCCCATGCCCTGTATTGCTATTTTGCAATCTATGGGGCGCTTACCAAGCTTGGTTAGCATTTCCTCAGTTATAATCATTACACCACGGCCTGTAGCCTCTGCACGCCCCAAAGATCCACCTATATCAATGTGTTTTCCAGTTACTACGCCTGGTACAGTATAACCTTTCATTATGCTATATGTATCCATAATCCAATCCATTACTTGTGCATTAGTTCCCACGTCTGGTGCTGGTATATCTCGTTCTGGACCTATTAATGGCAGTATCATCGCGGTATATCTTCTAGTTAGTCTTTTAAGCTCGTTAAAGCTTAATGTTTTTGGATCTACTGTAATTCCACCCTTTGCTCCACCATATGGAATGTTTACCACCGCACATTTAAACGTCATCCAGGCTGCAAGGGCTTTCACCTCATCTATGTTAACATCTGGATGATAACGAATACCACCTTTCCCTGGGCCTCTCAATGTGCTATGTTGCACTCTGTAACCTTCAAAAACACGTAGTGTCCCATCATCCATCTCAATTGGTATTGAAACCTTCAATTCTCGCTCTGGATATTTGATTGTTTCATAATCATTAGACTCTAATTGTATTTCGGATGCGGCTTGCTGCAAAACATCCAAAAAATTATCATATGGGTTATATTTACTCATATATTTTACCTCTTTGCTCGAAAGCACAATCATTGAGTTTTATTAATATATTGATTATACAATATTATCTGGAAATATTCAATAGTTTATTTAAATTATTAAAGGAATTTGTAAAAATTCAACTCGAAAAAAGGAATAATTTATATCAAGTGTAAGACCAGTATTACAGATTATTCACTTGATTTTCTTCTTGCATTGAATAATCCATCATCATACTCTGCATCCATTCATAGAAATCACCCGACCTAAATAAATAGTTGTACTAAATTATTCACCTTTATCGCACTCTCATCTGATATAATATCCTAAGCTTACGATGCATTCCTTGCGTTCTCTCAAAAAAACAATAATAGAATAAACTACTATTTGAACGTTCCTGGATGATAACATGGAAACAAACGATTCAAATATTATCATGTTTGTGCGCAAATGCTAGCTGATTAAAAAATTTAACTAATATTGAGATTGGGCATGTTTATTATCTAGAAAATGATAAAACATTTAAATAGGTGTAACATAATGATTGAATTTTATCCATTGTTGTTGGTATTAATTGAAAGTGATGATATAATAGACATTAAGCTAAGAGAAAGGATGCCAGCAAAAATGGACTATTTAAAAGAAAATATTACCCAAAACACCGAGAACGAAGATAGCAAACTCCTCGAAAATGCAACTCTTAAAGATATTCCAAGACTTCCACTAGAGTGGCATGAAGAACTAGTTAAGGATTCAAAGTGGGACGAGACCGATAGAGAAATTGTGATTAATGTAGAGACTTTATAACATCTTCTTGAATTAGATTATGGGTTTATAAAAGAGACATATCATACACTCGAAGAGGCGTTCCATGAGTGGCATGAAGACAAGCAAGACCAAACAGTAAATGCAAATCCTAAAACTAGCAATAATTAACCTTATATATGAATTCAAATTGTTAAAGAAAAAACGAAAATGAAAATAAATAAGCAGGTTAGATTCTGAAATAAAACCGATGATACTGCAGTTTTTTAATCACAAATTACCAAATGCAAAACGTTTGACAAACATACAAATGGACCATATTTGTCTCTAAGGTGCGATCTCAACTTTGAGCCCAATTGTTGCGTCGCCTCCGAAACAATCTGTTGCATTCCTTACTCTGTAAAATTATTGTTTGCTTGTGTTTTTTGTTAATATTAATAATTACTCTTGACAACCTAAATCCCCATTTTTATAAATGTGTATAATCTATTTATATACTACATTTATAGCTTCTAAGATTTTCCTTTGTGTTTTTGTTAAGGGTGGTAAAACATCTTTTCTTTTTCCTTTAA
>JAIRKT010000056.1 GCA_031259965.1 Christensenellaceae bacterium
AATAATTACGTAACATTCGGATAGTAAATATATCTTTGTTTTATGAGAACTTATGAGGATTTTTAATCTTTTAAAATATTAAAAATGTATACGCAAAAAAATGCGGAATTTAGGTTATATGTGATATACTAAAAACACCTATATGAAAATACTTAATAAATTTCCAAATAGCATTTCAAATGGAGATAAAAATGAGTTTTCCAATAAATATTGATGACCTAATACGTGGGCAAGTTGTTGAAAATTCTCGTGTCGAATACAGGCGTGAGTGGAATCCAGAGCCTATCTTACATACAATCTGTGCCTTTGCGAATGACATAGATAACATAGGCGGAGGTTATATTATTATCGGAGTTGAAGAAGAAAATGGCATGCCAAAATTCCCTGTGATAGGATTACAACAAACCGAGTTTAATACCATCAATAAAGAGCTACTTGAAATTTGTAATTTAATGGAGCCAATATATATTCCAATTGTAGAGAAAACACTATTTGATGGTGTCGAGATATGTGTCATATGGATTCCTGGCGGTCACAACAAGCCATACAAATGTCCCATAACGCTTTCGACAAAAGATAAAAAAAACAAGCAGCCATATATACGAAAAATGTCAAAAACGATACGAGCCGATGCTTATGCTCAGCACGTGCTTTTAGAACTTTCAAATAACATCCCGTTTGACGACAGGCCAAATCTCTCGGCAACGCTTGCTGACTTAAACCGCTCGTTTATTACGGATTTTCTTTATCGTACAGAAAGCAAATTCTATGAAGCATCAAAAGTAATGAGTACTGACTGGCTTGCAACCAATCTGCATATATCGCACAAAACTTCCGAAAGCATGCTACCTCTAAATGTTGCGTTGCTATTTTTTAACGACCGCCAAGATAAATTTTTCCCTTGTTCATGGATTGAGATTGTCAACAAACCCGACCACACAGGGAATCTCGTACTCAAAAAGACATTTTATGGGCCCCTCGACAAACAACTAACCTATGCACTAGACTATATTAGATGTTATATTTTAGCGGAAAAAATAGTTAAATTTCCAAACAAAGCGGAATCCATACAGCTTTTTAACTACCCATATCCTGCAATAGTGGAATTGTTGGGAAATGCTGTTTATCACAAAGCATACGATATCGAAGAACCTATAATTGTTCTTATAACCCCAGAAAACATCACAATAACTAGCACGCCTGGACCTGATCCCACTATATCAGACACGGACATAAAACAATATAACTTAATTCCGCCATCATACCGCAATAGGCGTATCGGTGATTTTTTGAAAAAACTAAATCTGGTTGTGGGTCGCTATACAGGCATACCACGTGCCATTAAAGCTCTCATAAACAATGGATCTGACCTCCCATTATTTGAAACAGACGCTCGCAGAAGCTATTTTAAGGTAGCGATTCCTATACATCATGCGTTCCTATCCAAATAAATGAAAACTCAACCTAAAACTACCTATTTAATGATGCAACAATTAACATGCATAAAAGTCTTCTAGAGCTTAAAACATTATCAAATTTAAGCATATTTTTCGCGTGCTTAATTCGTTAAATTATACACTTAACGGCGTATATTTGTCAAGCAGAATGTCACACATTATTAACTTTTAAGCAAAAAAAATGCTTTTCGTCGATTTTTGAGCAAATATGCTCATGTACCGTTAAATTTATTGGATTTTAGGTTAAAAAAACAGAACGATTTAATAAATCTTAATAATAATGAAAATTTAATTAGTGGCATGCGCATGTATTTTTCGTAAAAATCTCATTTTTAGGCGAATTTCGCGTAAAAATGAGGGATCATATTTTTTGAATTGGCAACGCTAGAATCTGCGGAATTCAGGTTAGAATTAACTATTCCCAACAACGTTTGATGAAGAAAGCAATTAAATATTACTTGACAACTTTGCTTATATATAATAAACTAAAATCATACTTAATAAGTGTTTCCAAACAACGTTTCACATGGAGATTTAAATGAGTTTACCAATAAATATTAATGATTTAATACGCGGACAGATTCTTGAAAATTCTCGTATCGAATACAAACGTGGGTGGAATCCAGAGTCTATCTTACATACAATCTGCGCCTTTGCAAATGACATAGACAACATAGGCGGAGGTTATATTATTATCGGTGTTGAAGAGGAATGTGGTATGACTAAACGTTCTGTGGTGGGTTTACAAAAAACTGAGTTGAATGCCATCAACAAGAAACTGCTTAAAATATGCAATCTGATTCAGCCAAGATACCTTCCAGTTGTCACCCAAGCACAATTCGAGGGTGCCGAAATATTCGTCATATGGATACCTGGCGGTTATAATAGACCATACAAATGTCCCACAACGCTTTCTCCAAATGCTATAAAAATCTACCATCCGTATATTTGAAAAATGTCAAGTACCATAAAAGCAAATACTAATGAAGAATCTATGTTGTTTAGGCTTGCAAATAACATCCCATTTGACGACAGACCAAATCACTCTGCAACGCTTGCTGACTTAAGACCTTCTTATATTTCGAATTTCCTTTATCGGATAAACAGCGATATGTATGAAATTTCAGAAACAATGAGCATTGGCTCACTTGCAACTAATATGCACATATCAGGTGAAATTCCCGAAAACATTCGACCACTAAATGTAGGATTGCTATTTTTTAACGACCGCCCAGACAAATTTTTCCCTAATTCATGGATTGAGGTTGTGAACAAACCCGACCCCACTGGAGACCTCATGATCGAAAGGACATTTTATGGGCCTCTCGACAAACAACTAACCGATGCTCTAGGCTATATTAGAAATTCTATTTTAGCGGAAAAAGTAGTTAAATTTCCAAACAGAGCGGAGTCAGTTAGATATTTCAACTATCCGTATCGTGCAATACAGGAGTTATTGGGAAATGCTGTTCATCACAAAGGATACGATACAAGACATCCGATAACCGTTTATGTAACCCCAGAAAACATGGCAATAACTAGCGCTCCAGGCCCAGATCTTTCTATATCTGACGAGAATTTAAAACAATATAAAATGATTTCATCATTATACCGTAATAGGAGAATTGGTGATTTTTTGAAAGAATTAAAATTCGTTGAAGGCCGTAATACAGGCATACCACGTGCCATTAAAGCTCTCATAGACAATGGATCTTCACTCCCATTATTTGAAACAGACCCTGAAAGAAGCTATTTTAGAGTAACGATTCCCATACATAATGGGTTCTTGTCAGAAAGAGAGGATGATAATTCGCGCGAACTGGCTGGAGTAAAATTTTACAGAAGCAAAGAAGAAATTTGCTCTCTAATAATAAAAATTCTCGACGGCGGCGCATTTTCAAAAGCGGACCTGGTTCAACGGATGGGATATTCGAAGTTGAATAATACCATTGCGAGTGTTATTGAGCAAATGTTGTCCGACGGAATAATCGTTTCTATGACACAGGGAAATGTCCACGATCCAGATCAGAAATTGCGCTTAAGCAGGATAACTCATTGAGTAAAATCGTATCATGGTATATAAAAATTCAACTCTATACTATTATGACATTACATTGAACGGATGTTACTTAATATAGTCAAGCACTTTTAAAGTAAAATATAAGATTTCCATTTCTTCCACAAAAAACACTTTTTACTCTCAAGTAACCGCTCCTACTATAAATTAATCGTGTGAAACATGTTTCATTCTCGTTCATACAAGTTAACAACTTTCTTGACAAAAGAATCTAAATACTATATAGTATACATAGCAAGATTGAAATAATGTGCCTGTGCGTTGTTATTTTATTTTGTAAATTTAGCACATTTTTAGGTAATTTATGGATAATAGACTACTTTTTGCTCCTATTAGTATCGGCAATTGCGATTTAAAAAACCGCATTGCAATGGCACCTATGCATTTGGGACTAGGTACATTTGATGGAACTATTACACAGAAAATGAGTGATTATTACGTAGCAAGGGCAAAGGGTGGTGCTGGCCTTATCATGGTTGAGATAACACGTGTCAATGACAAAACTGGGGCCACTTCTTTCTCACAACCAGGATTGAGTCACGATTATCAAATAGGTCAATTAAGAGATTTTACACAAAAAATTCATAAGCATGGTGCAAAATTATTTATTCAACTCCACCACCCTGGAAGACAGAATATTGGATTAATGATAGGCACTATTCCAGTTTGCATAAAACTTAGCAAGACCATTGAAGATTTTCCAAAACTCCTTTTTAAACTAGCACCCAAATTAGGCAAGAGATTGATTTCTAAACAATGGACACTCGCTTCAGTTGCTCCATCAAAAGTTGAACCCAGTTATTTTACGGGTGGAAAAGTTCGTGAACTTAAATTAAAAGAGATTAAGCAGCTCATTACCCAATTTATAGACGCAGCTGAACGCGCTCAAAAAGCTAATTGTGACGGGGTTGTTTTGCATGCGGCTCACGGTTATCTCATCCAACAATTTTTAAGTCCAAATACTAATAAGAGAAAAGATGATTACGGCGGTTCTCTCGAAAACAGAATGCGTTTTTTAACAGAAATCATAACTGGTATCAGATCCAGATGTCGCGATTTTCCAATAATAGTTAGATTAAGTGTTGATGAATGCTATGATAGGATTGGTCAACCTGGTAAGGGATACGGGTTAGATGAAGGTATTGAAATGGCGGTTGCGCTTGAATCTATAGGAATAGACGCTATAGATGTATCTTGTGGTGCTTATGACACATTTAACTATTGGCTCGAACCTACATCATTCGAAGTTGGTTGGCGTGCATACATGTCAAAAGCAGTTAAATCTCGAGTAAAGATACCTGTCATCGCAACAAATTTAACTCGCAGTGAAAAACAAGCTGAAATTCAACTTATGGATGATTCCCAAGATATAATTTCTCTAGGAAGGCCTCATATAGCTGAACCCAAATGGTCTATTAAACTCCAAAGTGTTCAGGAACATACCATAAAACGTTGTATATGTTGTCTGCATTGTTTTGAAAGCATGCAAAAAAACGCATATGAAGGAAAACCCGCACGCTGCGCTGTTAACCCATTCGCGGGCAGAGAGCGATACAAACTAATAACAAATGGTGCAGGACGCAGAGTCGTCATCGCTGGTGCGGGCCCTGCAGGTTTAATGGCTGCAGAAATTTTAGCAAGACGCGAATTCAAGGTAATTGTATTTGAAAAGAAAAATAAAGCAGGTGGTCAAGTTTCAGTTGCTGCTAACTCTCCAGATAAAGAAAAACTCGGATGGTGTATTGAGGATTTAAAATTTGCTGCTGAAAAAAAAGGTGTCAAAATCTTCTTTAATAGACCTTGTACTGTTGAGGAAGTTGACAGTCTAAGGCCGTATGCAATAATAGTAGCAACTGGCGGTGAACCGATCATACCAGCCATTGAGGGGATTACTCATAGCAGTGTTGCCACCGCAAGCGATTTATATGAGGGCCGTGTTGTCATTCAAAAAAAGAAAGTAGCGGTCATCGGAGGCGGATTAACAGGCCTTGAAACTGCACATGTTTTGACTAAGATGTACAATGAAGTGACTGTAATAGAATTGAGTGACGAGTTGTGTAAAGGCGTTTGGATGCAACATGTCGATGATGTTTTACCTAAATTAAAGGCTAGCAACGTTACCATTCTTACTAACACAAAGCTTATTGAGGTTGACTCAACTGGTATTATTGTCGAAAACACCAAATCAAAACACACACAACATTTGGATGTTGATAATGTAATACTTGCAATAGGCGTACGCCCAGAATCAAGTCTTTTTCAGCAATTGCATGGCAGAGCAGCTAATGTCTTCATAGTAGGTGATGCAGTAAGGCCAGGTCGGATTGCAAACGCAACTGAGGATGCTTTTAGAGTAGCCTTTAACTTAGGTTTAGATCAATTTCCAGAATTACAATTAAAAGACGACTAAAATGCAAAATATCTTGTCTGTTGAATCAACTAAATTAAGTGATCAGATGACTATTGAATCGGGAATTTCAGAAATCGAACTCACCCATCGTGCGGCTTTTGGTGTTTTTAATTCCTTTAAGTGGACAGGACACATTGTCATTTTTTGTGGCCACGGCAATAATGGTGGAGATGGCTATTCATTAGCGCTTATATTACACACTAACAAAATAGCTGTTGACGTCTTTGAATTTTCTGACAAAAGCCAAAAAGCTGCTTCCGCTGGTGCCTATTACAGAGACAAATGCATCGAGCAAAAGATTCCAATAATGTGTGTTAACTCTGATTTGGATTTAACCAAATATTCCGTCATTGTCGACTGTATATTCGGAATTGGTTTTAGAGGCGATTGTTCCACACAAATTCAAATTTTAATTGAAAAAATAAACAAATCAAAATCCTCTGGTAATTTTGTTTTGTCTGTTGATATTAATTCTGGTTTAAACGGAAATTCTGGTTTAGCCTCTTCCGCTGCTGTTAAATCTAATCTAACTATAGCCATAGGTTGCTATAAACCAGGACATTTTTTGAATCAAGCTAAAGACTACATTGACAAATTAACATGCATAGATATAGGAGTAAAACCCTCTAATAAACCCTACAAATTAATAGAAAAAAACGACCTTAGAGTTGTGTTTCCAAAGCGGAAAAACTTTTCACACAAAGGTGATTATGGCAAATCGGTAATTATAGCGGGTTCTATTAATTATACAGGAGCTGCAAAACTTGCTAATTTAAGCCAAGCTGCACTTTTGAGTGGCGTTGGAATTTCTGCGTTAGCTGTCCCCAAATCATTACAAAACGCAGTCACACCATACCTGCTTGAGAGTATCCTTTATCTAATTGATGAAAAAAATGGAACTATTGCATATGACATTGATTTTTTAAATGCTATTATAGCGGATGCCACAACGATCGCGATAGGCCCTGGTTTGGGAAATACTGAAGACATTTTAAAAATTATCTCACACCTCTTGCAACACTACAAGGGCACACTTATTGTTGACGCAGACGGAATTAATTCATTAAGTAAAGATGTCAATTTGTTAAAAATGGCAACTTGCAATGTTGTGTTAACTCCTCATCTCAAAGAGTTTTCCAGACTAACAGGTGATGCCATTCATAGCATATTACAAGCTCCCATAGATCATGTTTTAGATTTTTCAAAAAAATACGGGGTTACTCTTTTGTTGAAAGGCCCATCAACCATTATCGCCTTAAATGACGATGTTTATATTGTAAATAGTGGCACCCCTGGCATGGCAACTGGTGGTAGTGGAGATGTGCTTACAGGATTAGTTAGTGGTGTTTGCTCGTTAAAAACCGCGCCAACTTTACTAAGTGTCGCTGCGGCAACTTATATTGCAGGCAGCGCGGCGGAATTAGCATGCAAAGAATTAAACGAATATTCTCTCCTGCCTCATAACGCTATAGAAAAAATACCGACTATTATAACTAGCATCATCTAAAAACTTAATATAACATCAACAAATTCGATTACTCATAAATTTCCAGCTTTTGCATTCAAAATATTCGTGAGACACCTAAATTCTTAGTTATTCACATAATACTGTTATTCTACAATACCCATCCCACGTGCAAATTCAAGTAATTATAAAATTGTTGCAATCTCCTACACTAATGAACAATTAATATAGCAATGTTCCTAATTTCCGCACATTTAGGCACTATGCAACCAAATTCAAATTAATAATTTACGATTTCATTAAAATAAATCAAATTTTTATTCAAAATACTTGCATATTGAATTGCAATGTGAT
>JAIRKT010000086.1 GCA_031259965.1 Christensenellaceae bacterium
AATAATGTTTTTACTGACGAAGAATTGTTTAATTGGATAAGTATAACACCAGACGGCACAGGAAATGCAGGATTGGATATTTGGCAGTAATAAGAAAATTTGATTTGAAATTTATTGGAATTATTGGTATTATTAAATTAGAATTTAAAGAAATAAAATCTGATAACGATGCAATGTATGAACTTGCATATGTTTTAGGCAGAAAATATTGGAGTAATGGTTATGTTATAGAAGGAACAAAGGCATGTTTAAAATATAGTTTTAGAGTGTTACGCATTTCTAAAGTTTTTTCAAAAATAAAAAAAGAAAATTATATGTCATGTGCAATAGCAAAAAAAATTAGGAATGAAAGTGTTAAATAAAAATTCAAGTAATGGGTTTTTGTATTTTGTGATTTTGCGTGCCAAGCATAGTTTTCTATTTGGTTGTAAGCAATCAAAAAACGTAATATAGAAATATTTTATAAATTTTTAAGGAGAACAGAAATGAAAAATGTAAAATTGATGTCAGTAATATTAATGTTTTGGATTAGTTTAATTTCCAATGTTAGCGCTGAATCCATAATTATCGGTGTGAATGTTTTTTATAAAACAATATCTATATATTTATATCCTTATGAAGACAAAACTAAAGATGGGTATAATAGCCTATTGTGGAGTTTAGATGTTGAAAAAAATCAATAAACAATTATAGTGACGAGCTAGTAAGAAAAATAAATAGGCTAAAAATATCTTCTGACTGTAAGAACCATTTTAGCATTTGTAAATATGTTTTAGAATCTAATAAATTAAATTCTGAGTTGGAGAGTCTTTATTATGAAATTCAATCCGGCAAGCTGGAGCTCACTTATAAAGTTGAAGAAAAGTGCAACTTGCTCGAAAGCCAAAAAAGTATCTTAGATAAAAAGATCGTTGTATCAATATTTGATTTATGATCTTGTTTCCATTAGTTAGAAACAGTAAAAATTCAACTTAACGTATAAAAAATATAAACAAATGTAAATGGCAACTTTAACTATCTGATGTTGCAGTTTCAAGTTGTTGTTGGTATTAAACAGAGAGGTGATAATTAATGTTAAGAAGAAAATTATTTTTAGAAAGGTCTGTGATGGCTCCTAAAGGAGGTACTGGTGATATGAGGGCAATTATGTCAGACATAGATCCTCATTCACGTGATAAACCACGCGACCCTAACGATGGAGATAGAACTAGGTCTGCTAATGAAATTGCTAGAGTGTTAGCAAAAGGTTCTGAAGAGATGTCGGATAGTTCTGATGATGAGACTTTTTCTTATGATGATCACGAAGTTGGAGTTGATGATGATGATGAACTTACAACAGCAGTGAAAAGAAATAGAAGAGCATTAAAAAGAGGCAAAAAAAGATCGGAAGAGTCGCGAGCCTCGCGGTTATTATGTCAGCAAATACTTTGTATGTTAGGGCCAATAGGCATAAGCGGCAGTCGTTATCAAGGCAAACTTAGGACACCTTTTGGTACTGCTACAATAACTAAAATGGCGGCATCAACAGATAATTTTCTTGTCAGAACCAATAACCAATGGTCATATGAAGATGCAGAAAGTTCATTGGCAGAATTATCTCTGCCAATTGAGTTTGAAGTTTATCAAGCAATTTATGATTATTTGTGTGCACCATGCCAGCCAGATATTAGGTCTTTAGAAGATGTTCAAGTACTTGAAAAGCTAGAATTGATCTCTCGAATAGTTCCACATGAAGATGCTGCTTGTGCACTTTGTGCAATAATGATGGTATCTGAACCTATGAGGCACAAAGATGGCGGCAAATACCAAAGATCAATAGTACGGGGTATCATTTCAGAGCTCATTTCGAAACTTCCTCTACTACCCACAGAAGCTTATTGCCATACCGTTTCTTGTGAAGAACCAGATTGGGTTTAATCATTATATATGATGACAGCTAAAATTAACCAACAGAACATAAAATTTAAGCAAATAACTGAAATCTTAAATAAAGATTATGGAACAAGACTTACTTTGGAGGAAGTCAGAGCTGCATACCAAAAATTATCTAAATAATTTGTTATTTTTTTACTTCATGGCACTATCAAAATCAATAACAACCGTCCGCTTTTTCATGCTCTGCTTTCAGTACAATTGTTGACAGGAGGCATATATTGCAGCGTTAAATTCAAGTTAGAGAGTGTGGTTCTGATACATGGTCAATATTTTTTTGTTGAAGGTAACACTACGTTGTACACATTTACTGTTACACCTGCACAAGCGATCTCGGCATATCGAGTGCCATTTAAAGCTGCAAAGTTTGGAAGTGCTAACAAAATAATCATGAAATAAAAGAACCATTAACATGAAACTTAGCAAAAAGCATGACAGAAAGATCGATCATTTCAAAAAACACGAGCAAACGCAAGTTTTTTTTGAAATCTGGTGATGCAGTGCCTTTGATGTATTTGTCAATCAAAGAATAAGCCAAAATTTTAATTTAAAAACCAATCACTAAATAAGGTATCATCAACTCAATACCTATGGTTAGTTTGGTTAGATTTTTTTATTTTTGGATGTTGCAAGACTATTTATTCCCAGACAACAAGTGGCTGATTTTTAATTTATAATCTTTGGATTATTTTTTGCTTGACAAATCATTTAACTCAATCAGTATCTTGAATGACAATTTTCACGGCGATTGGAACTATACAATTTGTCGAAATAATAATTAACTTGTCAAGTTTATTTTTGGACATTTTAGCATGCTACATTGATACTATGAGATACTATTGATTTATAATTTGTTGCAAGCACACAGAAAGCACCGCTTCAAATGAAGCGGTATTTTTGAATCTGTATTTTAAACGTTCATTTTTAACTGTACGATGTCATCGTACGTTTCATTTTCTTTAATTAATTGGAGCTGATTCTCATTCTAAAATCCTGCAAACACTGCTCTCGAATCCACAATGAAGACTATATCTGCCCTAAAATTCCACCAAAAACAAATAAACCAACAGAACAAATTCATCCTGCGAAGCACTTACAAATGGGGCAAAACCCGAGAACAAATTCGAAAGCGAGACTGTTTCCTATGTCAAGTCTGTTTGCGCGAAGGAATTTACAACTGCGATGACATCGAAGTTCATCATGCAATCAAGATAGACGAAAATAAAGGGCTTGCGTTTGAGCCGAGCAACCTCATTACGCTGTGTAGGGAACATCACAGGCAAGCTGATGAAGGCGAAATATCTTT
>JAIRKT010000017.1 GCA_031259965.1 Christensenellaceae bacterium
CTTGCAAATTTAAAATATTTAGGATTTTTCAATTTGAAAAAATAAAAAATTTGGAATTTGCTGTTCGCGTCAAACGAGGGTGTTTTTTAAGTAAATTATTAATTTTCACCAGACTCATAATTTACTTGCTTTTTGTAACCGCATACATTACAATGCATGCGTATATTATTAACGATATATACAAAAATCATACTTCGTGTTTTGTCTAAACGATCAAAGGAGCATTTAGTGCATATATTTGAGAATAAAACCATTAGCAAGGGCGCAACTTATTGTTATGTTTGTGAATCACATTGGGATCCTTCAATTAGCGGTTTCATTACATCCAATGCCTTTAATAGTCTGTTCCACTTATCATTTAATTCAGTTGGAAAATGAATTACTAGGATCAGATTAGCACAAGCAGAGGAATTGTTTGAGCGATTTATTGATAAAGCCTAGGTGCAATCATAAATTATGCCAATCAAAACAAAAACATCACAGACAATAACAACAATAAATTAATATTCAAAAAAGGATCGCACAATTGAAAATAGAGTTGTTAATAGTTATACTTTGTTAAAAGTTAATTAGGTATGTTCTGACACCGTGAAAATCCGTGACCTGGCAAATTACATTTGTATTTTAAAGAGTTTACTGCCGTTTGTAGGTTTGTTTAATTTTTAATTTTTAATTAATTCTCTACAAAAGCAGATTTACTTATCATAGAAGTCGTTTGTTGCCCGCTGCTTTATAATTAATTATCATGTTTGTTATGCTACAATAGGTGTGTGCAGTAGGGAATCACAAAATATGACGCCATGTGATAATCTGTGTTGAACGTAGGCGGCATGATAGGATGCTGAGACAAGCGATCCAAATGCTATTATGATTGTGACGCAGGCGGCAGCGGATTAAAAGCGCGAACCGATGTAGGAAATGGACATGCGTATTACCCAGCAAATGGTAAAAATATTTAAATGGTGTAGTAAAATGATTGAATATTATCCATTGTAGTTGCTATTAGTTAGAAATGCTGGTATAATAGATATTGACACTAAGAGAAGGAGACTCAACAAAATGTACGATTTAGAAGAGAATATTACCCAGAACACAGTGAACGAGGAAGAGGAAGATAAACTAAGGGAGAATGTAACGCTTGAGGATATTTCAAGATTAGCGCAATAGTGGATGAATAATTAGCAAAGGATCCTGAATGGGATGAAATTGATAAGGAATGTGTTATTAATGTCGAAATATTAGACTATCTTCTCAAACTTGATTATGGTTTTATTAAGCCCATATATTTGTCTGCGGAAGAAGTATGGGAGAATTACAAAAAAGCCTGGTCAGGTTATGAAAAAGAAATTCAAGCTTTTAAAACCAGTGCGAGTATCGAATAATGTATAAAATTGTTTATGAAAACAGCGCTAACAAGCAGATTGAAAAATTACATCCTGATTTTGAAAAGCAAATTCTGCCATTTATAAACGAGAAGCTTGCTAATGCATCTAGTTATGCCATTAGAGATTTTAAATTGCTTAAAGGAGAGAAGGGAAAAGCCCGTTACAGAATTGATAAATACAGAATAATAATAACTATAAAAGGCAATGTGATTATAGTTCTGAATGCCGAAGGAAGTGGATGCGCATATCAGGGGAGTTTGCTTATGAAGTTTGTATTAAAGAAGCGAGTCCATGATGGGTATAAAAAACCACATACGAAATGCCTATACATGCTTTTCTAGATTTTTTTGAGCGTGCTAGAAGCATTAATGCAGAGCTCTTTGATGAGCAAGGCAATAGTGTGCCCTTAACTGATGCATCTCTACAAGGGAATCTACTCCAGTCGGCCATCTTATTTGAATGGGAAACAATAAGAACATATGAAGCGTTTTTAGATTCATTTGCTGGCGTTTCAAAAGAGATATTAAATGACATTATAACTGATGAAAAGGTGCACATATGCCAATTTCTATCAATGCTGGACAACATTGGTAAACCAGCAACAAATGATATTGAGGTTCGTATGGCAGAGGGTGAAGCGCAACTTGCTAGATCCGACGTGGTTGCTTCCTGTGCTGGAGATATGCAAAGAAACCGACCCATTAATAGGATCGCTCAAACGAATAGTTTTGTTAATAGGGACGCCGGCTCACACTATGAATATGAAAGAGACCACTATCCTCGCCAGGCGCATCGTGATCGCAACGATAGCCGTGATAGGGAAAGAACAACACGAATTGAAGACTTAAAAAGATGCCATGCGATGAAGCACCAGTTTGTGATGCGTGAGGACTTTGAACCTATGGAAAGTATTGAAGTCAAAAGGCGTCCACGAGGCTGAGCTCCTGGTCCTGTTGGTGGTGATGACTGCCTAGACCTGCTGCAAACAGGCGTATGGCTACTAGTCAGGGCTGAAGTTCTAGCCGCATATGTTGCTCTATCAATGACGCAATAGCAGATGAATTAATAACTGAGCAAACTGCTAGAGAAGCATATGCACTGGGTTTCAGCGATGGGCTTCCAAAAGCAGATAAGTATGTAAATTCGGATGTGAATTTTGATTATGATTGGAAAATTGAATTTTATGATTCAGATGATGAGGGTCCAGAGCAAGCTATTTATGATATGAGTTTTGCAGATGGGGAGGATTGTGACGAGGAGACGGAATAATTAGAGGATAACACTAACAGGTGTAATGATATATAATACGTATTAATATCAAAAACTTAATTTTAGATAGCGCAAATAGATGCTATGATTTTTATAAAAAAAATAATTGTTGCTGTAGGCTACTAGGATAAATTTTTTAATCGAAATTAAGGACCATATAAGATCTAATTTCTAGATTATTATGAAATCTGTTATAAAAAACTAACTAATACCTGCTTATGACAAACAACGATACACATCAAGTTATTGGGCAAGAGCAGTATTAGAAACAAACAAAAGCATTTTTGATGGAGATCTGTATGAAAGACAAATTAAATTTACTAACCTCAATAGTTCCTAATGAGCGCCAATTGATAATTCAATCGATGATGTATTATGCATTTGTGCATTTTTCTATAAACACTTTTACAGGAAAGGAATGGGGAGATGGTAGTGAAAAAGAACAACTTTTTAATCCAAAATCTTTAAGTGTAGAGCAATGGTGCCAGGCTATTAAAGATTCAGAGATGACTGGCATTGTTATTACTGCTAAGCATCATGATGGGTTTTGTATTTGGCAAACTAAAACCACAGAATATTCAATTAAAAACTCTCCATATAAAAGTGGTAAAGGAGACATTATTAAAGAGTTGAGCTGTGCTTGCAAAAAATTCAATTTGAAGTTGGGATTATATTTATCTCTCTGGGACAGAAATTCTAAATTGTATGGCACAGCAGATTATATGGATTTTTATATCCAACAATTAACAGAGCTTTTAACTCAATATGGTGAAATTTTTATGCTTTGGCTAGATGGAGCATGTGGTGCAGCGATCGATGGTAAAATTCCAATGCAATATGATTTTGAACGTATAACAAAAACCGCCTTAAAGTATCAACCGAAAATAGTAGTTGCAAATCAAGGGCCAGATATACGTTGGGTGGGGAATGAAAGTGGAATAGCAAGAGCTGCTGAGTGGAATGTTGTGCCAGCTGATGATGCTATAAAAATTTGTGAAGAAAAACAGCAGGAAAATACTGACTTCAAAAAATTTCAAAAAGATGCAGTTAAAAATAACAAAGATGTTAGTCTGAATATGAGGAATATAGAAAAGTTTAATAAGTTTGTTTGGAAACCTGCAGAAGTTGACGTTTCAATAAGACCAGGTTGGTTTTATCATAAGAGGGAAGATCTGCGTGTGAAATCTATCAAGAAATTGATGAAAATTTACTATGGAGCTGTAGGAGGCAATAGTTTGTTGCTTCTAAATATCCCACCAAACAAAAAGGGGCTTTTTTGCAAAAGAGATGTTAAACGCTTAAAAGAAATGGGCGATTTAATAAGGTTAGAGAGGACTCTTGAAATAGATATAGATAGTTTGTCAACTACTTCACATGAAAAAACAGATTTTCCTCTTTCTAATCTGATGATAGGTGACACCTTTTCGCCCCAATTAAGAGGGAGTTATGATTTGACAATTAAATTCACAAAAGCAACTGTCGATAGAATTTGCATACAAGAAGATACAAGGTTTTCTCAACGCATTGAGGAATTTGAAATTATGACAATTGCAGATGATAGACTAACAAATTTATATAAAGGTGAAACAATTGGCTTTAATAGAATTGCAATATTTGTGCCTATATTAACAGATAACCTTACAATTAGGATTTTAAGATGTCGAAATGAACCTTATATTAAGACAATAAGAGTCTTTAAAAAAGGTGGATTCAGACCATAATAAATAAAATTGTTATATTAATAATATTGACAATTTAATTTAAATCAAATATCATATTAGTTATGATTATATTAGGAATTGATCCTGGATACGCTACTCTTGGATTTGGAATTATTGAAAGTGTTGGAAATACACAGAAGTTAATTAAATATGGTAGCATTGTTACCCCTAAAACAGAGCGTTTTCCAAGTAGACTTAAATATTTAGCTGATGAAATTAATAACATAATAAATGAATTTAAACCAGATGCAATTGTGGTTGAAGAATTGTTTTTTCAGAGCAATCAAAAAACAGCAATTTTAGTAGCAGAAGCAAGGGGTGTTATTTTGCTAGTTGCAGAAAATTCCTCTGCTGAGTTGTTTGAATACACACCATTACAAATTAAACAAGTTTTAACAGGATATGGTCATGCTGAAAAAAAACAAATACAGCAAATGGTAACTGTTTTTTTAAATTTACCAACAATTCCAAAGCCAGACGATGCTGCAGATGCATTGGCAATCGCACTAACCCATGCAAGGTCTAATTCAATATTGGGGAGATTCAAAATCTAAAGCGCCTTATAAACTTATTACACATTCCAAAGAGATATATTTATTTATATTTTCAAAGTTTTTATGTTAAAATTATATCGTGCCATTTAATGTTAAAATGCAAAAATATTAATAGGCATAGTCTGATTTAAGCAAAAAAAACCACGTTTGCAAAAAGGCTATTATATAATAGAAAACTTTAAGACAAACTTAAAAAGTCCAAAATTTACGAGATTTCTAGGCTTTAAATTGTTATAAAAACAATATTGTGTCATGTAAAATTTATATATTTCTTTGTGTTTTAGTCAGTATCAATATTTAGTAACGAACGTCTCTTTAAATTTGCGCTAAAAGGATACAACCTTAATTAACGCAAACGAAACAAAAAACATGTTGTTAACTGCAAATTTAGCAGATGCATATGGCATAGATAGTATCTAATTATAAATGCAAATATAATTAACAAGCATATTGTGATGTTAAATTAATTCTCAAAATGGAGGAGTAATGTTTTCGTATATTAGAGGTACATTTATTAAGGTAGATGATGAATCTGTAATAATTGATGTTGGTGGTGTAGGTTTTGAGGTATTAACGACTGGTAATACTTTGAGTAAATTACCGCCTGTAGGAGATGAGATTAAATTATACTCAATTATGCAGGTGAGAGAGGATTCTATTACTTTGATAGGGTTTCATTCTGAAGATGAAAAACAAATGTATAAATATTTAATCTCTGTAACTGGTATAGGCACAAAAATTGCTTTAGCGATTTTGTCTTCAATTGATTCAGTTAAACTTGCTTCTCTGATTATTTCTGGTGATATTAGTGTGTTGGCTACAGTTAAGGGGATTGGAAAAAAGACAGCAGAACGCATTGTTATGGAATTGAATAACAAACTGTCTAAAAATGCAGATTTCTTTTTAAAAAGTTTGTCAAATCCAGTGTCTGATACTAATGCCAGTTCTGGGATTATAAACGATGCGATACAGGCACTGCAATCTTTGGGTTTAAGTAGGCTAGAGGCACAATCTGCCATACAAGCGATACCAAATCGAAATGATTTGTCAGTTGAAGCACTTATAGGTGAGGCCCTGCGAGGATTAAAACAACGATAAGTTTAAAACAAAAAGATGCATTATTAAACTAAGGGATGGTATTATGCCAATGGAAGAAGTTAATGAAAGAATATTGAATCCAAAAGTCACGAAAGATGATGGAAATGATAATTCTTTAAGACCAAAAGAAATGCGAGATTACATAGGGCAGGAGAGGCTTAAGCAAAATCTCTCTGTAGCCATGATGTCAGCTAAGGACCGGGGTGAAGCTTTAGATCATGTTTTGCTTTATGGCCCCCCTGGATTAGGAAAAACCACTTTATCTAGAATAATTGCTAATGAAATGAATGTTGAAATACAAATTACATCTGGCCCAGCCATTGAAAGGGCTGGTGATCTAGCTGCAATTCTAACCTCCTTGCAAGAAAAATCTGTTCTCTTTATAGACGAAATACATAGATTAAGCAAAGTAGTTGAAGAGATTTTATATCCTGCAATGGAAGATTTTTCACTTGATATGGTTTTAGGAAAAGGATTAATGGCTAGAACTGTACGTGTGCCACTTAAAAAGTTTACTTTAGTAGGAGCTACAACACGAGCAGGAAAATTATCGGCGCCTTTGCGTGATCGATTTACAATAATAAATAGATTAGAAATGTATACGCCAGATGAATTATTTCTAATACTAAATCGTTCCGCGCGAATTTTGGGCATTCAAATTGAGGCTGATGCCTGTAGAGAAATAGCTGGCAGATCACGTGGGACACCTCGAATTGCAAACAGGCTTTTAAAAAGGGTGCGTGATTATGCAGTATATTATAACTCAGACACTATAACTCCTGAAATAGCAAAAATAGGTCTAACACAATTAGAAGTTGATGCTTTAGGCCTAGATAAAGTAGATATTGCAATTTTGAAAACAATAATAGACAAATTTGAAGGTGGGCCTGTAGGCCTTGATACACTAGCCGCAGCTTCTGGAGAGGATAATACTACAATTGAGGATGTTTATGAACCTTATCTTTTGCAACTAGGCTTTATTCAGCGCACTCCACGCGGGAGAATTTGTTTAAAAAGAGCATATGAGCATTTGGGAATACCCTACACACAAGAGGTAGAGTTTACTTTGTTTAGCAATATCAAGAGTAATGGAGAGTCGGATGAATAAGTCAGATTTTTCATATCAATTGCCTGAGAATTTAATAGCCCAAAAACCAGCAGAACCTCGCGATTCATCGAGACTTTTAATTTATGATCGAAAAACTTTTAAAACAGAGCATGTTGTTTTTAGTGATATTAAAAATTATTTAAGGGCTGGAGATGTATTAGTATTAAATAACACACGTGTTACTCCCGCAAGATTATATGCATACGATGATAAGGGTCGAAAATCTGAAATTCTTTTGTTAAAACGCATCTCGTATTATGTGTGGGAAGTTATAATGCGGCCAACGAGAAAGGTAAAATTTGATGTATTTTATACTATAACGGAGGGTTTTAAGTTTAAACTTATAGAAGTTTTAGCAGACGGAGTTAGACATATACAGTTTTATTTTGAAGGTGTATTTGAAGATTTGTTATCAAAATGTGGTACTATGCCATTGCCGCCTTATATCAAAGAAAATTTAGAAGATCCTGAGCGTTATCAAACGGTTTATTCTAAAGTAGAGGGGTCTGCCGCAGCACCAACTGCAGGCCTCCATTTTACATCTGAGCTATTAGACCAAATCAGAAAAATGGGAGTGATAGTGGTAGAAATTTTGCTGCACGTAGGACTTGGAACATTCAGACCTGTGAAAGAAAAAGATATTGAAAAGCACAGGATGCATAGCGAATACTTTGAAATTTCTAAAGAGGTAGCTGATACAATCAATTTAGCTAAATCCGGTAAAAGACGTGTTATTGCTGTTGGTACAACTACTACTAGAACATTAGAAAGCGCGTCAGATGAAAATGGTTTTGTTGAAGCCAAAGAGGATAGTACAGAAATATTTATTTATCCACCATACAAATTTAAAGTCGTTGACGCGCTGATTACGAATTTTCATTTGCCAGAGAGCTCACTATTAATGTTAATGTCTGCGTTTGCAGGGCACAATGAAATTATGGAGATTTACAAGCAGGCAGTTGAGATGAGATATAGATTTTTTAGTTTTGGCGATGCAATGTTTGTTATATAATGAGGTGGTATGTTTAAGTTTAAAGTAGTAAAAATATGCAAACAATCAGGCGCTAGAATTGGAATATTGTCGACACCGCATGGTGAAGTTGAAACGCCAGTTTTTATGCCAGTTGGCACACAAGGAAGCGTAAAAGGGTTATCCAAAGACGAAATAATTGAATGTGGATCTCAAATAATGTTGTCAAATACTTACCATTTATATTTGAGACCTGGTGAGGATATAATAAGGCATGCAGGTGGACTTCACCAATTTATGAATTGGAAACTCCCAATACTCACAGATAGTGGTGGTTTTCAAGTTTTTTCATTAGCCAAATTACGCAAAATTACCGACGAAGGTGTACAGTTTTCTAGCCACATTGATGGGAGCAAACATTTTTTAACACCTGAGAAAGTGATGAATATTCAACAGATTTTGGGTTCAGACATAGTAATGCCATTAGATGAATGTACAGAGGGTCATGCTGATTATAAAACAGCACGAATAGCTCTAGATAGAACCATAGCATGGCTTTCTAGATGTTATAATGAAACATATGCGAATGAAAATAATAAACAGATGTTATTTCCAATAATACAAGGAAATATGTATAAAGATTTAAGGTTAGAGAGTTTAGATAGGTCTATGGAATTTGCAAGATGTGGAATAGCAATAGGCGGATTATCAGTAGGCGAGCCAAAACCAAAAATGTATGAAATACTCGATAATCTGTCACCACATTTGCCCAAAAACATGCCTCGCTATTTGATGGGTGTAGGGAGTGCGGATTGCATAATAGAAAGTATTGCAAGGGGTGTGGATATGTTTGATTGCGTATTGCCGACTCGCATAGCGCGCAACGGATCTGCTATGACGTTCAATGGAGATATAACAATACGGAATGCGCCATTTAAAGATGATTTTTCGCCAGTTGAAGAGGGCTGTGATTGTTATACATGTAAAAATTACTCACGTGCATACATTCGCCATCTTATAAAAGCAGGAGAAATAATGGGTGGTAGACTATTGTCTATTCATAACATAGCATTTTTACATCGATTGATAAATAAAATCAAAGACGCAATCAGAAATGATTGTCTTTTGGATTTTAAGAAATCGTTGCTTGAAAAATATGTACTCTAGGGTGTGTAGGTTTGTCAAACGTTTTGAAGCACAATAACTGCAAGAGACTACCACTATTTGTGGGAAACCGCACTTTCAGCAGCAATAGCACCATCCGCACATGCTGTTATGATTTGCCTAAATGGTGTTGTTCTTACATCGCCTGCTGCGAAAACCCCATTTATATTAGTTTGCATATTTGAGTTGGTTATAATATAACCATCTTGATTTAGGTTTATAGAATTTCTGACAAGATCACTATTGGGAATAGAACCAATTGCCACAAACAATCCATCAGTTGGGAGTACTGATTTTTCACATGTTAATAAATTGCTGATTTCAACAGAAGTTAAAAAATCTTCGCCTATTAACCTGGTAACAACGCTATCTAAAATTAAATTAACAGATGAATTTTTTAATGCGGTTACAATAGACGCAGCAGCTCTAAATTCGCATCTTCTATGAATTAGTGTAGTGCTTTTTGCTATTGAAGACAAAAAGAGCGCATCGCATAGTGCTGTGTCACCGCCTCCTACAACGAGCACATTTTTGTTTCTAAAAAAATTACCATCACAAGTCGCACAATAAGAGATACCAAGACCTAAAAATTCATTTTCTTTTTCTAAGTTTAGTTTTCGAAATTTTGAACCTGTAGCGATTATAATATTCTTTGCTAATATTCTTTTTTCATTTATTTGGATTTTTTTGATGGAGTCATTTAAATCTAAAGATGTTACTTTATCTAGTATAAATTCAACATTAAAATTTAGTGCATGATTGTACATCTTTTGAGTTAGTTCATAACCATTAATTTTAGGGAATCCAGAAAAATTATCTATTTTGTGTGCGGTTGAAGCCGCACCACCAATCATCTCAGCGATTAAAGCGACAGATTTTCCTGCGCGGGCTACATAAATTGCTGCGGTTAATCCAGCTGGGCCACCGCCAATAATTACGACATCGTACATTGTGCCTCAGAGTTTATTATAAAATTATTTTTCAAGCAACAATTCTAAATATCTAGTAGAGCTGTTAGAAAAGGCATTTACTAGATAGGAATTATTTTTTTAAAATTAATACCAAAAGTGCTTGTGTTAATAATATATCAGAACAACTCAAAAAAGACAACAAAATTAACATAGATATAATAGATGAAACCCTCCAAAATTAAACAATTATTTTGGACAGGATTGACTACTATATGCAAATAGAAGTGGCAAACTAGGGATTCATTTGCTATGGGTTCACCCACATATGCACTATCACCATATACCTGCTTCGCTTCTTTATCTATTAAATCCTTATCTATTGCTAGATGGTTTTTGTAACCAAAATAACTGCGTCCATGTTTAAATGTCGCTCCCGCATCCAACTCTTTTTGCGCTTTTTTCTTCTTATTAGTCTCTTTTTTCCATTCCTCAGGCACTTTCCCCCTCTTTGATTGCTTCATCTTCTTCTTTAGTATTGCGGGGCCTGTCAACCTCCACCATCGACGAATCTATAATAACTGTATCAGCTTTAACCATCCCCTCATCCCTCATTATTCCAAGTTGTATTTCAAATAACTCATCCATTACAAAATGCTCACTCAG
>JAIRKT010000052.1 GCA_031259965.1 Christensenellaceae bacterium
GGACATACTTTCGATTTTTAATCTGACTGATGAAATAACAAAAAAGATCAGATATATCAATGAGAATAATATCCAAAAAGCTTAAAAATGATCCATAAAACATAGTATACGGTAAAAAACGGGGATTTTAGGTCATATTTAATATTGCCATTTTTTTGTACTATGTTTTGTGATATCCACCTGCATTCAGTAGTTGATATGAAAAATGAATTTTTTCCAATATCGTAAACGTTATCAGGCGATTCGCGATAAGCACGTCCATAATCTATTACATTTTTCACCCAATTAGAGTTGTTTTTTAGTATTTGTAAAAATTTATAGTTATGATGAAACATGTAATCTAAATTTTCCGCCGTATCAAACGCCCTATCCATCATTAAACAATCTGGTTTAAAGCCCAGTTTGTTCAAAAACTCAAGCGAGGTTTTTAAGGTTTTTGTGTCACTTATACTGCCTTCTAATTCCCAAGCAAAGATAGGCATCCCCGTGCTTCTTACACATAATAAACAATAATTAATTTGCTTTGATTTGTCACCATCTTTATTGTGTCCCCATGATGCTAATTCTATACACTCTCCATCATATGAAATAGAAGTTAAATCATATAGGATTTTTTCGCCACTTTTAGTGAAATTCTTAAGCCATAATTTAAAGAACATCATTTGAGATTCATAACTCATTTTACCAAGCAAATCTGATATTTCTTGACTAGAAATAGTGTCTTTTATAGGGCTTTCATGATAATCTAACCATGCAGAACTATTTGATAAAGCGTCACCCTCACATGTTAAAAACCATGATATCGCAAGAATTTTGTTTGCCTTTTCAACCCCGAATGCCTTTATTAATAAACTATCCAATCCGTATTCTTTTGTTATACTAGAAAACACAAGTGATGGTCCTATTGAAGTTATTTTAGCAGTCTTAATTCCAACGGGCTCTTTCGCCTCAATAATTCTATCAAAAACACTATTACCATAATTGTCGATTACTGTCTTGATCGTTAGAATCTCTTTTTCCGTTAATGATGGATTTTCCTCAAGAGATTCTCTTAGCAGTTTGGACATATAATTATTTGGCATAAATATGGGCATCGGATCATTGCTTAACTGGCCCACGAGGTGAATTGGTTTGTCATATTTTTGTGTCTTAGAATTCCATAAGGATTCACCAACATAGCAATAGGTTTTTCCTGGATGTATGCGATCATTTTCATGAATATGCATAAATACTCCTTTAATGATATCAAAAGCAAATAAATTTTTCGTAAGTGTGTGATTTGTCAAGCAAATTCATATGAAAACTAATAAAATTTAAAAAAATCTCGAAAATTAAGCAGTAAATTGCTTATTTGCAGATTTATACTATTAAATTTTAGGATTTCTGGGTGATTATATTTTCATAAAATCGAATTTTTACATATTTTCGACATGCCAAAAATTAAATCAACTCTGAAATTTCCATTGAATATAAACCTCGTGCAACAGCTGTTTTTGGGTCAGGATCACATGTAACGGGTATTTGTAAATGCTTTCGCATGAAATCAGACAATCCATATATTTGCGCACCAGAACCCGCCAAATAAACACCATGTTTAGCCACAACATTTAAAATACGCAGCGGAATTGCATTCAGCATTTTTTCTGCAACTTCGACTATTTTTATATAACTATCGTATATGGGTTCTTTTATACACTCCGCTTTAACAATTATTGGTTTTACTCTATTTCCTATTATGTCTCTGCCATAGACTTCCATTGCGGAGATATCGCCATCATAAAGACTTCCTATGTTTATGCGTAATAATTCGGCGGATTTAGCACTTATAATTGCTTCGTATTGATTCTCTACAGCATTTATTATCTTCTCATCTAGATCCGCGCCACATAAATTAACAGAACAGGCTGCTATTATATCGTGGCCCAACATTACTGCTATTTCAGTTAAACCCTCTCCAATAATGATTACGAGTTGTCCAGTTCGATTTATAACTGGAACTAAACCCTTAACACACTCAACCAAAGTAACATCTGAATAGCCTGTCTTACAAATAGTTGTTTCGAAAGTTTCTTTTTCCAGATCAGTTAGACCAGTTGATATGGGAACAATTATTTCTATGCCTTTAAAAAGAGTACGAGCAAAACTTCTTTTAAAAAACTCTTTTAAAATCAGAGTCGCTACTTTAGGATATACTATAATCCCATCTTTTACAGGAGTTACAAGCGATCGTTTTGTTATAGGATCTGGATGATATTTAAAAGCTGTATTCCCTGCTGCAATAAGCTCTAATCCATTACTACGTTGAACAAAGGCAGCTGTTGCTTCGGTCAGGAGAGGTCCATTATGATAAATCGAAGTGTGTGAAGATCCTATATCAACTACATAACGTAATTTAGGCATTTATTGCTCCTTGTAAAAATTTAGAAGTAAATCTCGCATTTGCAAATATTACAAAGCTCCAATTTTTATGAGCATATTTCTTAATGCATTTAATGGAAGCCCCATTATATTTGAATATTCACCTGAAAACCCACAAACCACAACACCATCTTGTATTGCATAAGCCCCAGCTTTATCTAAAAGGTTGTGTGAATAAATATATTCCTCTATCTCTTTATCTGTTAGATTATGAAATATCACTTCAGATTTCTCGGCTACTATTACCTCACTGTTCATATAACTTGCAGCTATTCCAGAATATACTGAATGAGTTTTTCCCGCTAAATAAGTGAGCATTTGGAAAGCCTCACTATTATCAAGAGGTTTGCCTAAATAACGTCCGTCACAATAGACAAGGGTGTCAGCTGCTATTATAAGGTCGTAATTACTTTGGTTTTCATAACAAGCTGCCCTTAATTTTCGCTTAGCAATTTCTTTTACCGTATCCTCTGGTGATCTACCTTTATAACATTCATTTGCATGTGTTTTACATACATCAAACGCAGGGAAAATAGCTTTTAAAAGTTCTCGCCTTCTTGGTGATTCCGAAGCTAGTAAAACTTTCATAGAATTAAAGAATATCTAAATTCTTTTTAAAGGCTCTTCTAAATTCGTTGAAAGCACCCATTGCGTCTTTTATTTCCAGTGTGCAATCACCTGTTGTTTTTGTTCTTAAAATAACACTATCTCCCAATATATCGCAACTTATTCCAGTGATTAAACCACTTCTGCTTCGATCAAAACTCTCGGCTATCCTAATTATAACTCCGAGTTTGCGTATTGCGTCAAGCATGTTTTCATCAAATAATTCTAAATATTTAACTATATCCAGAGTTTCAAGTGAATCCCGAGAATGCAACCCTGCAACTACTGCAGCAGCAATTAAATCACGCTGTGGCATACCATAAAGATTACTGTTTAAAATCAAATACATGCTATGTTTATGATGATCATAAAACTTTATACTGCTACCACAATCATGTAACATGCTGGCTACACGCATTATTCTTAAATGTATGCGTCCTAATTTATGAAGGACCTTTAATTGACGGAATAGTTGGAGTGACAGATCAAACACATGCTCTGCGTGTTTTATGTTCATATTAAAATGATAAAGCATGTTGTATATGCCATGGCCTAAAATGTCACTTATTGGTTTTTCTATAACTGTAGGAGAGGCATATTTAAATAAAGCACCTTCCCTCAAACCAGCGCCTCCAATTCGCAATTCTTTATGCGCGAGAGTTGAACACACTTTGTTTTTGATTGTTGATATGATTGACAAAGCGGCTGGAAAAATATCGGCTCTCGCACTAGATAATCCCTTGATTTTCATTACCTTGTCAGTTTCTAGTGGTTTTATTGTATCATATATGGTATCGAGTTCGTCAAACGGCACAATATAATTATGTGCCATCTCAAGAGGATATTTTTTTAGACGCCTGCTTATTTTTCCTAAATTACGAATGGATCCTCCCACACCAACTAAAACTGTATCAGCGTCAATGTTTGATAAGAAATTAGCGCCCTCAATTGCTTCCGCAACATATTTCTCTATAATCTCTGATCTCTCCTCTGGAGTACCCAATCCCGCAAATCTTTCTGTCAATGTAACCGCCCCAAACGGCAGTGTCTCTTGTGATATGAGAACTCTCCTATTATAGTGTATTATTTTGATGCTCCCACCACCTATATCTACAATTAGGCCCTTGGGTACATCTAAAGAGTTGATAACACCATAATAGACAAGCAATGCTTCTTCTTCTTGTGACAGCACAATTAGTTTTATACCACATGCACTCAAAACTTCCTCTACAAAACTTTTTTGATTCTTGGCACGTCTCACTGCGGCTGTTGCATATGCTAACACATCATCAACATCATGACTCTCATAAAGCGCACGAAATGTGCGAAGTGTTTTTATTGTTTGTGAAATTCGTAACGGTCTTAAAAAACCGTCTATTTCCATATCTTGTCCTAATCTTACAGGTTCTTTTAATTCGTCAATAACCGTAAAGTACCCACCTTCACGCACTTCTGCTATCACCAGTCTTGCAGAATTTGAACCTAAATCTATAATTGCAATTTTTGTCATGCTAATTACCAATACTTCCTTATCAGTTAACTTTGTTTACGCAATTACCATCGAGAAAAGCTTTAAAATTGCCTACCGTTATATCCATTAATCTGGTTCGCGCTTCGATGGTTGCCCACGCCGTGTGCGGCGTGATAAACGCATTTTTAGCAGTAAGCAATGGGTTATCTGGGCTGGGTGGTTCACTGCTTAAAACATCTAAACCAGCTGCCGCTAAATAACCAGTATTCAGTGCTCTTGCAAGAGCATATTCATCAATCAGACCACCACGCGCAGCATTTATAAGGACAGCACCCTCTTTCATGGTTGCTATGCTGGTTGAGTTAATCATTTTTTCATTATCTACCGTTAAAGGACAGTTTAATGAAACTATATCCGACCTTGATAATAATTCGTCACAGGTGGCAGTATATGTTACGTTGTTTTTAGACTCATAAATTTTACCTTTATTATATACCAAAACTTCAGCACCTAGTGCCAACATAACATCTGTTAATTTTCGACCTATACGACCATAACCAATTATTCCAATTGTCTTATTAGAAATCTCTCTGCAGTTTGTAGGATAATAAGAAAAATCACTAGACCTAGACCACTGACCTCGCCTGACACTATCAATCTGATCTGGCAGTTTTGTCAAACATGAAATAATGAGGCCTAGTATGGTTTGAACTACACTATCCGTACTGTACGCTGGAACATTGCAAACGGTTATATTGTGCTGCGTACAATAGGCACAATCAACAACATTATATCCTGTAGCTAAGACACCTATATATTTGAGATCTGGTAAAAGTTGAAGTTCTTCTTTGCCCAAAACACATTTGTTAGTAAATACAGCTAATGCACCAGCACATCTTTCAACAACGAGTGATTTTGGTGTGCGATCATAAATAGTTAATTTTCCTAATTCTTCTAACGATTTCCACGACAAATCTCCTGGATTCAGTGTGTGACCGTCTAGAATAACAATTTTCATCTATCAATCCTTAATGCTGCTCGCGCAAAAACCATTGCCCGCAGACAATTTGTTTATAGCAAAAAAAAATTGTTTTTTACTTTGCAAACAACATTGTATATAATAATACTCTTTTTGTTGTATTTAGTCAATAGTTACGTTGAAATTTGCCAATTAAATCTACATAGTAAAATAATAGTCAACTAAAAACTTTAAAAAACTATCTTTTGTGCCAATTAGAGATTTGCTACTATGTTTATCTGTATAAAAATTACCGCATTAACCTTGCATTTAAAAATTTTTTGTTTCTAAAGTTTTTAAACAACCTTCTTTAATTCAATGCAAACGTCTTTTTATAATTAATATTTTGCATTTGTTGAAAGAAAATTCGTGCAATTTTCGACTTTAGTATTGAAAAAAAGAGTCTAATACAGTATACTTTAATTGATTACATTTTTGGAGCTCATCTTATGGAATCTGCTAATTATACCACAAAACCAAAAATTACGCGAAAAAAAAAGATTATAATAATAATCTCATCTATTCTAGCACTATTAATCATAGGAGGAATCCTTGCATATTTGTTTACGCTTGGTGTTCCTGGTAAAAATTTGAGAGCAGACGCAAAATTTAGCTATTGGGAGGAGAAAGGCTATAACAAAGGTAAAGTCCTTCTTTGTGGCAGTTCTTTTATAGAATATTGGGAAACGTCTGATAGTGATCTTAAACCGCTTGAAACTTATAATGTTGGAGTTGCCGCTACTGTTATATCCGATTGGGATAGATGGATAGAAAAATTAATAATTCCATTCGCTCCTAACACTATTTTGTTATACGTTGGTAGTAACGATATACATGGTGGATTGGGAAGTAAAAAGGGTGATGTCGCTGGGGATGAGGCAATAGCACTCCTCAAAAAAATTCATGACAAATTACCAAATACATTCATCCACTATATCTCAATAGCCCCTACAATTGCTAGGGAAAAAGTATGGAATGAATCCAATACCTGTAACACAGTTGTTAAAAACTTTTGCGGCTCTACCTCGTTTGCAAATTTTATAGATTGCACAAGCGCACTATTAAACGATGATGGATCATTGAAAAAAGAGATCTATGTTAAAGATAATCTGCATTTTAATGAAAAGGGTTATGAAATTTGGAGGACTGAGATTAGAAAAGCGTTAGGTATTTACGAACAAGATACATAATGACCAACTAATGAGATTTCATTACACAGAATCTTTTTTTACGGTCAGTTATGATAATCTATTAAGCACCCATTGACAACATTAAAACCACAGTGAGCACAACTGCAGACAAAAGAATTCTAATTTTGTATTTAGGTCGAAGTAAAATATATTTACACATTAAAAACATTGTCAGCACGTATATCGCCACATAAATTGACAAGGAATTTGAATCTATTGGAGCAAACGACATGTTGGAAATGATTGTCGATATTCCTCCCACACCTAAAACCAAAAACTGACAAGCCTTGAGTAAAAAACTCATAAAAGGCAAAATGAGAACTATAACGGATGCTCCCATTGTAAGAAAATATGTAAGTCCAATGTAGGGGATTATGAGAATTGCACCTAGTGTCAAATAAACACCAAATGATCCAAATGTATTGATTGTTGGAGCACCGGCAAACAAACTCGAAGAAAGTGATGTTGATGTAATATATGCCGTAGTTTGCAAAACTGGATTTTTAGATTTTCCATATAATTTTTTGAAAAATGAAGCGTAACACACAACACCTAGCATTGAAAGCATTGCTATCTGAAAACCAATCTCAAAAATAGCAAGTGGCTGAATAACGAGAGATATTATCGTTGTCGCGCCCCAAACAATAAGAGGGTCGCTTTTTTTGTACCTGAAGTTAGCTATTATCATTATTACTTGCGCTATAAGAACTCTGTATAACGCTGGAGGGAATAGTGTAATAAATCCATAAATTAGCAAAACGACAAACGGCACTAAAAGCGATATTGATCTATTAAGTTTAATTAATCTACAAAAACAAAAAAGGCCAATTGCAATTACAATAAAATGTATGCCTGAGAGCGAAAAAATCGTTGCTAGCTTTGTGTTTATTGTGCTTTCACTTTCTACGTTTTCGAAAGTTTGGTTTTGACCAAAAAACAAAGAGATTGCGATGTCAGCTGCTTCTTCGTCCATTAAAGAACTAAAATTATCCTTTATTTTTTTAAATAGTTTTTCATGCAGAGTTAGTGGGGTATCTCCAATAATATTATGTGCCATTAAATCGGTAACCAATTTATAATTTACCTGTGAATTGTAATGACTCATTGAAAAACTATTAAAAGCATCATAGTTAAACGCTTCTAGATGGCCAGTAAATTCAACTATTTGGCCTACTTCAACCACAATATCAGTATAAACAATTACATTTCTGTCGCTGTCACCTACAACTGATCCAATATAACTAACATCTTTGAGCAGTACAGAATATTTTTTTTCTTCGCGCCCACTATATATTTCATAAACGCGGCCCTCTATGGTTGTATCTCCAGAGATTTCGTCAACCTCTACCATAGTTGTATTATATATAAACAATCCAAATCCTAGTGCAAAAACCAAAAAAAGGAAAAAGGGCAGCTTTTGATCGAAAGTGTACAGAACAACGCCTGAGCATAGGATTGCAACCAGAGCAATAAAGAATGCTATTTTATTGGTAAAAAACAGTGCGGCAGCAATTATGCCTGCTATAAAAAATAGTGCACAGAAAAAAACAGGCCTAAAATTTATTAGTTTGTTGTTAAAATGCAAACTTTGTGCTCTTTTCAAATAGTATCTCCACTCGGCTTAAATATTTTGCTATGAAACAGACATTACAATTTTAACAAACTAAATAAAATATTGCAACAAATATTTAATGATTTTGACTAATTACCTTTCAAATTCATTAAAATAATTTACTTGCATTATATATTCCCGCCATAATATCAACTTTATTAATACTCTGTACACAAATATTTATCTTTTGTAGATGCCCTGCGAGTTTAATTTTTTTAGATTTTAAAACTTTTCCTGCGGACAAACGCTCTCAAAAAATTCATGATTTTCCTGCGTTCAGTGTTGCTTTGGATCTTAGAAAAATTCAAAAACAACCTTTGTTTTCACTATTAACATGTTGATAAAGCCTATATTTGCGAATTTGTTAAAAATGTATGCTCTTTTTTTTGACATATGTTTACTTTTAATTTACAATATGTGCATAAAGGTTAGTATGCTTTCCCAAATCAAATCAAACTCAATCAAAGATTTTCACAATTAAGCGTTATTTCTTTGTAAATTGCAGTTTTTTGTGACGGATTTTTAACTTAAACAATTTTAGATACGCTCTTAAACCGGAGATGGTTAAAATTGAATAGCTCTTAAACGAATGTTTTGATTAAAATTTCGTAATGCGCTAAAAGTTATCCTTGTCATTATACATGTTTGATATGTTTTAAGTATAATGTGATTTCTATTGTTGTCTTATAGTTGTTTGTCTTATGTTATTTGACAAATGTCTATTCAAAGATTAACCCTACCACTTAGTTTTAATTATTTCTAATTGGTTTTTCTCAATATTATGTTTTCCTAGAATCTAATTATCTTTCTAGATTTTATAAGGTAGGGCGCGACAGGTCCAATCCTACAAATATATGCGCAGGTGAGTTGTAAAACCATTTCGATGATTTTTTTATTTAACTGCGAATCCTTTTTGCTTAATTTGTTTTATTCGAAGGGAATTGTCAATAAACGGAGCTCTAATTTATTATATGAAGTACAATGCTAACACAAACACATTAATGAGTGAAATTATGTCAAATTCGACTTCAGCCGTTATGTTGTTTGCCCCGATTGGCTCAGGTAAAGCAGACTTTTTAACAGAACTTGCATGCCGCTATCATACGGTATATTGGTTTAGTCCTTTAGATTGTGAAATGTCTTTATTTATATACAACTTGATAAACAAAGTCATTCAACCAAATGACGAAGACTTGGCTAGAAAATTAAGACAACTAATATATTGCAGATCTCAATTTAATGATGAAAGTGTTATTATCACAGCTGTTCTCGATTACATATCAAACATCCGTGGTAATTGCATAATGATTTTTGAGCATATGGAAAGTCTGCCCGAAAACTTTAAGCTTGCGATGATTGAGCGTATTATCAAACATTGTCCATCAAATCTTAAAATTGTAGTTTCGAGCAATGAGTATATTAATTTCGATTTTACGCGCTTTGATCCTCTTTATCCTAAACTAATTGACGAAGACATCCTAGGCAAACAATATGGCAAACCCACACCAGAGGCTTATTTAGAAAACGTGCCCCAAAAACAAAAAGCATTTTTGACTTATATTTCTGAAGTGCGAACTATCGATCTGGATTGTGTTAAAGCAATTTTTCCAGAGGGAATGCTTCTGTTAACATCATTAAGCCGTGCGGGGTATTATGTCACTATCAGAGAAAAAATGAGGGTACATTTAAGTTTGGAATTAACCGAATATCTAAAAAGCCAATATTCAAAATACGAAGATATCATTAAAGAAGCTTTCCCATCATCACTTATAGGGAAAATTGCAGACTACAAAGCATTAAAAAAAGAATACTTCACAGCTGTGCGATTATATGCATCCATAAACGAAATAAAGAAATGCAATGACACAACCCAAATTATTTTACAGGGCGATGAGTCAGTTTTGATGGCGTCAGATTATGCCCTTGCAAATCCGACCATAGCTAAATATCCTCAGTTGGAGTTTCCATACTGGTCATTACATTATTCTGTGGCTTGTGAAGCACGGAACGACATTGAAATGGCTTTTGATCTGTCTAACAAAATCTTAACTATCTTCCGCGAATCTAAAGATGTACTGGGAGAAATGATAACACTCGGTAGATTAGTCCAAATTGCATGCAAAAGGAAGGGTGATTCTGTTAGTTTTTTAAAGGACTATATTGTTGAAGCCTTTACTAGCCAGGATCCTTTGTATGTAAATAACAGATCACTTATTTTTAGAGGCATCTTGGAATTCAAAAAGGAATTGCATCTCTTGACATCGGATATTGATGAAATGCTCGCAAAAATGGCCGAATCCCATTGTTTTCAGTACATTAAAAATATGGAAATCGCCGCATACTCCTATTTCAACATAGGTCAATACAAAAAAGCTTTAGAATTGACTTCCGCTATCAAAACTTATTTTCCATACTATGTAATACCACATAAATTTATAGCTTTTAAATATTATGCAGGCGAAGTTGATGTAGCAGAAGATATGGTTCAAAATGCATTGAAATTTGCGTTAGAAAACAATATAACCGAAGATATAGGGCTTCTTTATTGCACAATGGCTACTATAGATATTTTCAGAGGTCGTATTAAAGATGCTTTTGAAAAATACGATAAAGCAGTAACATTAGATACTATTGATGGCTATGCTAAATTCTTTAACATTACAAAACGTTGCTCCGCATATGCAAGATTCAAAAACCCAAATTATTCAAAAGAAATAGCTCATATCTATTTAAAATATTGTAGAACCTTTGCTCCAGAGTACGAACACATGATACTGCCTTCTGTAGCATTCGCTTATTACAAACTAGAAGAATTTGATAAAGCAATCGAATATGCAAAAAAAGGAATAGAATGTAGCACAGAACATACAACATACTGGCTTATTTGTATGGCGATGATAACTGTTTATGAGATGCAAAAAGGTTATTTGAAAGACGCTACTTCACTAGTCCAAAAAATACTCGTTTCATCTTACAAACATGGCATGGATATGATCGTAATTGACTATTACGAAGAATGTTTTGAACCATTAATCAACTATGCTAAACTACACAAAATTGAATTGGACTATGTCTCCCGCATTTTAGAAATTCTCCAATGCAAAACTGCAGATGGACTACCATCACGCACTCTCAAAGTCACTATGTTTGCTAGCACAGTTCAAATGTACGCAGATGGGAAAGAGGTTGTCTGGCGCACAAGGAAAGCTAAAGAACTATTTCTGCATTATTTAATGACACGTGATATTGGAATAGATAGGAATGCCATTGTAAATTTTTTCTGGAAAAATTATTTGTATACTTCTGCTATAAATAATCTAAAAACCACAAATAATATAATAAGAAATACACTCAAAGCATATGGAGTAGAATGCGATTTAAAATACTCCAATTCCAAATATATATTAAAAATAGACGACGTTGAAAGCGATTATTTTGCTTTCTGTGAGCTTAAGAGCAAGTACAGTGAGGACCTGCCTGTTAATCAACGAATCAAAATTGTAAACTCAATGCTTAAATTATACAAAGGTGAATTTGCTGAGGAAATAGATAGCAAAGAATTTGCTTATGAACGTCGCACACTTAAACAAGGCTTTGTTTTACTTATAATCAGACTGATGCGATATTTAACAAAAGAAGGTGACTATTTAGAAGCAAAGCGCTTTTTAAGTCATTTGGTCTTGATAGACAAAACCAACGATTATTCCCACATGTTAACCGAATTAGATCAGCACATACTTTTATCAAAATGAGTAATATAAGAATTAATAACGAATGGATAAATTACAAAATTCTAGCAACAGGAAATGGCCAAAAACTAGAACAGTTTGGAGATTTGATTTTACTAAGGCCCGATCCACAAGTAATTTGGAATTCACAATTTAATTTATCTGAATATAAAGGGCTGTCTGCCATTTATGAAAATGGCTGTGTGTCAGAACAGGGATCTTGGAAGAAGTTAAAATCTGTTCCTGATTCATTCACAATCGAATGGCGCAATTTGAAATTTTCATTAAAACTCATGAAATTCAAACACACAGGTATTTTCCCAGAACAAGCATATAATTGGAATAGAATGATTGAGTTAATAAAAAATTCAAACCGAAATATTAAAGTGCTAAATTTATTTGCATACACTGGCGGAGCAACCCTGGCTTGCGCCTCCGCTGGAGCATCTGTTTGTCACGTTGACGCAGCAAGAGCTATGGGAGAACGAGCAGGCTTTAATGCTAAATTATCAGGTTTGGCAAATGCTTCTATTCGCTATATAATTGATGATTGTGTAACATTTGTTGAGCGCGAAATTCGCAGAGGACATAAGTATGACGCTATTATAATGGACCCTCCTGCATATGGTAGAGGACCCAGAGGTGAGCTTTGGAAAATTCAGGACCAAATCTATTCATTAGTGGAATTAACACGAAACATTTTATCTGATAATCCTTTGTTTCATTTGATTAATAGCTATGCAACTGGATTGCTGCCCTCCGCTATGGCCAATATACAACGTCTCGTTTTTAAAGGATTTAATGGCATGATTGAATCTTATGAAATAGGCATCGCAACAAAAGAAACCTCTATTATATTACCATGCGGCGCATCATCTATGACAATATTTTAACCATTAAAAGGAGAGACCTACATAATGTCAAACGAAAAAACCATAATCACCAGCTATAAAGATCTTCAAATCATTTTCGAGGATAACCATTTACTTGTCGTTTTAAAACCACAAAATGTTCCTGTGGCACGAGATAGTTCTGAGGATTTAGATCTTTTGAATATGTTAAAAACCTATTTAATTGAGTCAAAAAATAAACCTGGTGACGCATTCCTGGGATTAGTTCATCGTCTCGATCGAACCACAGGTGGAGTGATGGTTTTTGCTAAAACAAGTCGCGCAGCAAAAAGGCTAGCCGAACAATTACAAAATGGCATATTTGAAAAACGCTATCTCGCTGTAACATGTGGTATACCAAAAGAAAAACATGCAATATTAAAAAATTCATTGCTTAAGGATGAACAAAATAATTACGTGAGTTGTGTGCCTATCGCCACAGAAGGATCAAAATCTGCGGTTCTAGAATATAAAATCGTTGCCACTAATAATGGCTATGCGCTTCTTGATATAAAACTTTTAACTGGTCGAAGTCACCAGGCAAGAGTCCAATTAGCTTATATTGGAACACCCATAATGGGTGATAGAAAATATGGTGGAACAAAACCTATATTTTCACAGAATTTGGCATTGTGGGCTACAGAACTTAGAATTCAACATCCAGTGTCAAAAGACAACTTGGTCTTTAGAATTGAACCGCCACTAAGCGAATCACCATGGAATTTGTTTCAATTTCCTGTTGTACTCTGAACTATTAGGTACAGCAACACATTTTCCATCTAATTCAAAATCTTAATTAAAAAAGAAGGTGCATCTTAACACCCCCCACAGAGGCATAGCGATTTGCGCATTCTTTCTAAAACTCTATGATTTTGAAATGCATTAATCTACAACATTCATATGCTAGATATTGCAATATCTATGCAACAAAGCATTGACGAATTATTATTAACTTAAATGTATACCTTTTGATTTTTAAATTTTCTTTGCGGTTTGTCTCTTATCGAAATTCTTCAATAACCTCAACTAATATTTGAAACTGCTCATCGCGAGTTGGCGCTTTCCTCAACACAGATCGCCTCAAAATTTCTTTCAAAACGACCGTCCGTTTGCATTCCTCAACACCTTTTTCTATCAGATCAAGTCCTGTCACTTTCAGTTCGCTTACTGCCAATGGGAGCTTATTATCTTCCAGAATCTTCTTTGCGGTCCTGAGTCTTGTTATTCGCCTTTCGAAAGATCTAATCGATCCGCTTCCTATCTCATCTGCAATTATCAATTTAATTAAATCATTCATAAAAGCAAAATTGCTTTGGACAAACAACATTAACTCCTCTTCATTCGCATCTTCTAGTAAATCGAACATGTGAATTTCTACTAATTTGCATACCTTTGAAATGAGGCTTTTAGGATATCTTAATTCGTTTAAAATTGTGCGACACAATTTTGCACCTTCTGCGGCATGTGCTGTATATCTTCCTGTTTTTAAAAAGATGATAGGTTTTCCTATGTCATGCATTAAAGCCACTAATCTAATTTCAACGGGTGCAGCTTCCATAGTCCTTAACATATGTTCAAACACATCATATTTATGATACAATTTAGGTTGATTTAGGTTTTTTCCTAACACCAAATTTGGCAAAATATATTTTAATATGCCTATTTCATCGGCTATCTTGAAGGCCCTATAATGCGCTGACTTTACTTCGTACGCCATGTCAGCTATTAACATTAAATCAAATTCATCTCTAATCCTTTCCCTTGAAATAGATTTAATTAGCTCCGCAGCTTCAGTTGCACCTTTGAGCGTCTCATCGTCAATCTCAAATCCTGTTTGCGCTGCTATTCTAACAAGTCTTAACAATCGCAGCGCATCCTCAGAGAAGGTATCAATAGGTTTTTTAACTGTCTTTATTAGCTTGTTTTGTAAATGCAAAATTCCGTTTGTTGGATCTTTGTAAGTTTGATTTTTTACATCATAATAAATAGCATTTATTGTGAAATCACGCCTCATTGCATCGATATTAATGTCTTTGGTTAATTTAACATCAAAAGGATTATGTGTTCCATCCACTGCATAACTATCTATTCTGAATGTAGTATGCTCATACCTTTCATCACCCAATACCAACACAACTGTGCCAATTTTAGGATTTACTGGTATAACCTTAAATTCGCTGTTTTTTAAATACTTTTTTAGTTCAGAAGGAGTCAATTCAGATGCCAAGTCAACATCCCCACCCTTAAAATTGGCAAAATGATTGCGTACTGCACCACCTACGACATAAATCGGAACTGGCAGCAACTCACTAAACTTTTTCAGCAAAGTTGATATTGTCATAAATATAGTATATACTTTTTTGTTTTCTTGTCAACAAAAAAAACAATCTTAAACGCAACACAAAAACACCTAAGCTTTATTTTTGTAAAACAGTTTTTGTAGCATAACAGTGTTTTGAAAACCACATTCCTTTAATATTAAGCTACCGGATTTTTAACATATTAAAGAGAAGTAATTTGTTAAAAATAAGGTCATTAAAGGACGTTACAGTGCTTTTATCAAAAATTTAAAAAACAAATGGCGAATGGAGTACACATGAAACAACAAAAAAAGTTGGGAACCTAGTTAAAAAATTAAATTTCAATATTTGGTTTTTAAAAATGGGTCACAACCGAAAACAAAAATCTTATTCGACAAATTCCCGATTTTCGGGAACATTAGGCTTTATTTTCTACATTGTTCCTCTTTTTCCAGGTTTTCTTTGCTTTTTCAAACTTAATTAAAAATGATCAAAGTAAAGTTAAAAAATTAAATAAGAATTGCTAAACGGTAGTAAACTCTTTAAAAATCAAATGTTGTTTACCAGGCTGATTATTGCATCATTAAATAGACAGGTTTTCGGTTGTGCCCAATGTTTTGATGCAAATCTTAATAAGACAGTACTTGCTATAAACCTAAAATTGGAGAAGTTACAGATTAAATTTAGGTTTTATTCTTTTATAAGTGCATTTCATCTCAAGAGTTATAAAAACTCTGTGTTATATCGGCCACGCTAATTCGAAATTTTTGATGGCCTTATCGCTATGAGTTCAACTATCAGTGGACATCACACAAACACTAAAATTTACAATGTCAGTGTAAATTTAGGTTTTTTGCACAAATTACTTTTATGCGAAGGAATCGTATTATACTTATTATTGCAATTTCAATAGTACTTGTGACATTTTCAATAGACAAGTTTAACGCAATTATCAAACCTCTTATTTATGCCTTCTATCCAGTTTTTTCAGGTCTTCTATTTGCATTAGTTTTAAAATCACCTGTAAAATTTTTTGAGCAACATTTCTTTTTATTTGTAAAAAATCTGATGTTAAGGCGAGTTTTGGCATTATGTATAGTTTTTATAACCTTTTTTGGTGTGTTATCCTTTTTCCTTGTTTTAATTGTTCCTGACATAACAAAAAGTCTTGCAATTCTAAACAGCAAATTAACTAATTTTGAAATACCCGATTTTGGAAACGAAACCAGCGAATGGCCATTTTTTAATTCATTGGTAGAACAGCTGTCATCTTTGTCTAGTACTGTTATAGGCAAATGTTCTGAAATATTTCTTAACATGTTTGAGAAATTAGCAAATGTTCTAAAACATCTCATTAAATTTATTATAGGATTAGGATTGGGCTTGCTCATTATAATACACAAGGAATCCTTGTTAAGACAGCTGTTTTTTTTGTTAAGATCATTGCGAAATACACTCTATGCAAAGAAAACGTTGCTTTTGATTTCATCTGGAGGGGACCGTTTTTCAAAATTTTTAATAGGACAATTTTTAGAATGTATCGTCTTCGGCATATTGTGTTATGCCGCCCTTTTTATTACACGCATGCCCTTTGCCCCTATTCTCGCAATATTATTAGCAGTAGGCAATCTCATTCCTATTATAGGCGCATATATTGCAGGTGGGATAGGATTGTTGCTTGTTTTTACAGAAAGTCCACATCTTTCTTTGTTATTTATTCTAATTATAATCATTGTGCAACAAATTGAACAATGGACAACATACCCCTTGATAGTTGGAAAATACATGCAATTAAATGGATTTTGGATATTATTTGGGGTCGTAATTGGTGGTGGTTTATTTGGGTTCTGGGGGCTTTTATTATGTGTCCCCACATTGTCATTTTTACACGACGTTATAGTTATATTCATAAATAAAAAACAACTTCTAAAATTACCACCTGATAGTTAATTAACCCCTAATTTCTTGTAATTAACCTGTCTTACTGGCACTCACCTGTTGTCGCATAGCAATATCATATCATTTCTAAAATCAAATCTCGACTAAAATCGACAAAATATCTCATTTTTCGTCAAAATTAGCTTTTTTACTTCTCCCGTTTTGTGTTATGCTTTTAATATGCAAAACCAGAGACGTCTCTTATGACAAAAATTATCGCTTGCGCCAATCCAACTGTTTATCTAAGATTGCAATTAAAATCTAATGTTTCCTCTGTTTTTATTATAGGCGACAGTTGCTACTTGTTAGCAAAGGAATTAGCAAACGATGGCCATCTTGTTGAATTATTTGAAAGTGCTAGTGAAGTACCCAACAAACCTGGAATCGTAATAGGCATTGGTGGTGAAACTATTATTAGAACTGCTATTGCTAGCAAAGAACAAAGATGCCTTGTTTTGATTCCTGACGCCCCTTTTGGTTTTTGTTTTCTGAACACTAATGCACCACCTAATTCTAAAACAAAAGAGGATATGATTATATTGTCTCAGCAGTCGATTAATCAAAATAGTCAGTTGATTTTTTATGAGTTATTTATACTTTTCGCTGACATAAATGATATTTATTCATTAAACCATGGTACTTTAAAAGTATTAGAAGAAATGCATTCAACTATATATGAGGCATTAATAAACAACTCATCACCCTATACAAATTTTGAGGTGTTGATTAATACGAGATTTAAATTAAACAAACTCAATCTGCCGAGCATTTACTATGAAATTTGTACCACTGCTAGCAAAATATCTGGCAATTATGAGAAATATAAAGGTATAAATGCCTTTTATCTTGCTTTTGTTATAAACTTAATAATATTATGTTTTACAAAATGGAATATACAAGGTATAATTATTGGTAATGATCGTGTGCGTTTGCGTACAATATTTCATAATCTAAAATCTTTTACTTTAACGCAGAAATTTCTATTTCCGCCTGACACAGAACACAACGTACATTTAAAAGAGATTGAATTAACTCGCATAGCGCTACGTTTCAAACAATTAACCAAAGAAAAGTTAATACCTTTCGCTTTTGCTGATTGTATAGACTCCATCCTTTTAAGTGCCGAAAATTCTAATTCAACTGGAATGTTGTCTAGATTATCGGGATCTGGAATTCTCTCAGAAATACTGCGAATATACCAAAACCATGATAATTTTACCTAGCACAACTACAGAAAAACCAAAACGTTTAAAAATTGATGCTGACATATTCTTGTTTGATTTAGATGGCACAATTTACTTAGGTGACGAGCCCATACCAGGCGCTCTAGATTTGCTTCATTTTCTTAGAGAATTAAAAAAACAAGTCTTTTTCTTAACTAACAACAGCAGTAAAACCGTCGATGAATATTTGGTTAAACTTAAAAAAATAGGCTACATCGCAGAGGACTACCAAATAATAACATCCACCCTCGCGTCTATAAATTATTTGAAAACTCATCACTTAGGTAAAAGCGTTTTTCCTTTGGGAACTGCTGCCTTTTCTGCGGAACTTATAAAAAATGAAATTAAAATCTCTGAAAATGCCGATATTGTTTTGTTAGCGTTTGATACAGATCTAAATTATAATAAACTCTGGCGAGCAAACGTCTTGTTAGATTCTGGCGCCTTGTTTGTTGCAACACACCCAGATTTAACGTGTCCCTCTGATATTGGAAACATGCCCGATGTAGGTTCACTAACAGCGTTACTTACCGCATCATCAGGACGCAAGCCCGATATGATTTGTGGAAAACCCTATGCCCCTATGGCTGATATTGTAAACAAACAAGTTAATGTCTCTAAGGAACGTGTTTTAATGATAGGAGATCGGCTCTACACTGATATATTATTTGGCATTAACAACGGCTACAGAACTTTGGCTGTTTTGACAGGTGAAATAAGTCGGGAATTGCTGGACTCTAGCGATATTACACCCACCTATGTTATGCAATCGGTAGCATCATTGCTATGCGATTAAATAATCAAATCACAAACGCAACTATACGATTTTTTAAATTTTTTTAAAATATTCGTTGCAAACAAGGTTAACATTAAGTTAATTTTAATATTGTATACTATGAACACAAAGTTTAATAGTTAACAATTATTACATTTATAATTTTTGAATGTAACCAAATTATTCGCCTGCTTGTGGTTATACAAGCACATTAATCAAAAAACCAAAATGGCAGGGCATTAAAATGATTCAAGAAATAATTGATGAAATCAAAGCTGCTGAAGCACAAGCTGAACTTATCACAAGTCATGCTCTCTCCGAGGCAGGCAGAATTAATCTCGAGGCTGATGATGAATGCGCCAGAATAATTAAAGACGCACGCGAGTTAGTAAAGTCTAGACGACTCGAAATCATAAAACTAGCAGAAAAAGAAGCAACTATTCAATGCGATGCCTTAATTAAAGAGGGTTTATCAAAAGCATCGGAAATATCAGGAAAAGCCCGCATTGAAGAAGCATCAGAATTTATCGTGGAGAAATTGTTAGAGAAATATGTCAGTCGTTAAGATGAAAAAATTGTCCGTTGTAGGACACAAAAAGGATCGACGACGCATATTGCGAGAATTAACCGAGTTGGGCGTAGTCGAAGTTAGTATTGCGTCGGAATTCAATGGTACATTTGTTGACAAGCATCTTGTTACTTGTGAAACCCTTGCAAAGAAAATTGCACGCCTTGATTTTGCTTTTTCATTTCTACAAGAATGCCATAGGGAATTAAAAAAGAAAGAATTCTTTAATTCCATTAAAGATAATCAATCCTGTCTAAACGCAAAATTTGGCAAAGAAAATGTTGTCATGCGCTATGAGGAACTTTCTTCTATAGTAAAAGATGAATATGAACTTTTTACAGAAGTTGATTCATTATTTGACATAAATAGTGAATTATCCGACATTAGGACTAAAAAAACACGAATCTCTTCTCAATTATCACAACTCGATATTTATGCTGAATTAGATATTAATTTTTCACAGATAAAAGATACTAAACACACTTCTGTATTTTTGGGTTTTACAGATATTGATAACGTTTCTGATGCTTTAAGTTTATTGCCTCAAGATGCTATTGTACGCAAAAAAACTGCATTAAACGGTTGCCTTTTGGCAATTATTGTTTTTAAGTCGGATGCAGAGAGCGTATCTAGAACATTATCTAGTATAAACTTTAGACGCTGTCCATTCAATGAAGCACTGACGCCTCTAGAGATGATAGAAAATTTAAAATCACAATTAGAAATTTTAAACAAAAGACGCAAAGAACTTTATTTGACTGTAGCTCAACGTTTTTCGCATTTAAAGGAACTAAAACTTTTATATGATTTCTATCTCATTGAACTACAGAAAGCGGAAACTATGGCTAAATGCCGTGAAACTATTGGTTCTTTTATAATAGAAGCCTGGATTCCTGAAGAAAGTGAACTTATTGTTTTGTCTAAAATTGAAAGTACGGCCGCTGGGGTTATTTGCAAAACACGAGATCCAGAACCTCATGAAACACCACCTTCATTTGTAAGAAACAATAAAATAGTTGGCGCCTTTGGTGATAACATCACTGCCACATTTGGAACGCCTGAATATGGTGGCATTGATCCAAACCCATTTGTTATGTTCTTTTATTGTTTGTTTTTCGGTTTTATGTTTTCGGATGCAGGGTATGGACTTATCATGACTGTGGCCTGTGCCCTAATAATTTTAATAAAAAAACCAGCAAAACGCAGCGGTGGGTTTTTTGTGATGTTCATGTTTTGTGGGCTTTCTACAGTTGTTTGGGGAACACTTTTTGGTGGTTGGTTTGGACTAACTTCAGATCAATTGTCAGGGAATGCATTGGGCAGGTTTTTATTATCTATGCAGGTTTTAAATTCCATGGATGGCACTGACATATTAATTATGTTTGGCATCGCACTGGGACTAGGTGTAGTACAACTAGCCGCTGGATTCCTTTTGAATGGTGTAGAACTAATTAAAAAGAAAAAGGCCGCTAGTGCTATTCTTGATAATTTCAGTTGGGTTATAATATTAACGGGCGGCGGCGTGGCTGTGTTTGGAATATTATTAACAATTTCTCCGCTTTCACTAGCAGGTGGCGCTCTAGCAGGGCTTGGTTTGATTATGCTGCTTTTAGGCGGAGCGGTCGGCAAGAAAAATCCTATTTCTATCTTCGCTGGGGCATTCAAAAATCTTTATGGTTCCATTAATGTCTTTAGTGATATTCTATCATATTCTAGATTGTTCAGTTTATGCCTAACAACTGGTATTATTGGAATGGTTATAAACATAATAGCTGGCATTATGCCAACTCTATTATCCTATGCAGGTTACGTTGTCGCATTTGTAATTTATGCAGGTGGGCATCTGTTTAATTTTGCGATTAATGCGCTCGGCGTATATGTTCACAATTCACGTCTTCAGTATGTTGAATTTTTTGGCAAGTTCTTTACGGGAGAAGGACATCCTTTCAATCCTTTGGGCTCCAAAACAAAATATGTTTTTTTAACTGATGGTTCAGTTTATGAGCAACAGGAAAAACAAAAAATATCTAATCCTTAAAACGGAGGTTAAACTATGTTATCAGGAACAGCATTCGCACTTATTGGAATGGCGCTAGCAGTTGGGCTCGCTGGTATTGGCAGTTCAATAGGTGTTTCAAAAGCAGGACAAGCCGCAGCAGGTGTAATATCTGAGGATCCTAGCAAATTTATGAAATGCCTAATTCTTCAGTTACTACCAGCAACCCAGGGGCTTTATGGTTTTGTAATAGGGTTTGTTGTAATGCTAAAATTAAACGTTTTTGCTGGAGCAATGGTCGAGCTCAGCCCCTATGCTGGGCTAGCAATGCTAGGTGCTTGTCTGCCAATGGCAATATCTGGACTTCTAAGTGGTATTTACCAAGGTAAAGTCGCCGCATCTGGAATAGCGCTAGTTGCAAAACGACCTGAAGAAAACATAAAAGCTGTTGTATTTACAATAATGGTAGAGACATATGCGCTTTTGGGATTGTTGTTATCATTCTTAGCTGTTTATCTGCCAACATACGCATAATTTAAACGGAGATCTGCCATGCAAGAAAAGCCCATGACAATTGCCGCTAGAATAGTTAATGACGCGGAAATAATAGCTAAATCAACACTTGAAGAGGGACAGATAAAGGCTGATGAAATTTTAGAACGCGCAAAAAGAGATGCTTCTGCGTACATTTCAAATGAGGAAATTGAACTGAAAAATTTTGCTTCTGAAATAATACGTCAAAAATGTAGCGCCACCTCATCCGAAGTGCGAAAACTAATATTAAAGGCAAAAAAAGAAGCGATAGATCGAGCTTTTGAAAGTGCTCAATCTAAACTTTTAACACTCCCTAGTGCAACTTATCTCGAATTGATTAAAGGAATGCTTGATAGTGCAGAGACTCAAGACACTGTATTAGTTTATCAAAACGAAAAACGCCTAATAACTAAGAAGTTTATTGAAGCGGTTGCTGCACTCAAAGGAATCAAACTCAAAGTAGATTTTATTGAAAGCAAAATTCCAGAACGTGGCATTAAAATAGTCTCCGATAATGTTGAAAAAGATTGTTCTTTATCGACTGAATTGTTAGTTTTGCGCAACGAAATTGAAACTCAGTTAGTTGATGTTTTATTTCCTATCACTGAATGAAGCTCTGCAACCAATATGTTTTTTTAACTAAAACTATCATAGGAGAATAATCTATGAAGGATGGATTACTATTTGCAAACGGCGTAGCCAAATCAAAAGAAAATGGACTCTTTAAAGGGGAACGACTTTTGCGAATGCTCGAATCTGAAAATCTAGAGGAGGCCTTTAAAATCCTAGCTGAGTCCGACTATGGAAACGGAGTACTTGTCGACTCTCCATCTGATTTTGACAAAATACTTGATTCGGAATTGGCTTTGATACCTGAATTTATTCAATCTTTGTCTATAGATGGCTCTGGCATAGAATGTTTCTTCCTGTCTGCGGATTATTTTAATTTAAAAGCACTCTTGAAAGCTAAGTTCTCCTCTACTACAATGAACTATGCACCAGCTATAGGGGGGATAATACCATTTGAACAACTCAAAGATAGTATTATGCGCGAAAATCAGGGGCTCAACCAATATATGACTGAAGCAATCACAAAAATTGAAAATGATTTTGAAATCAAACAAAGTCCTCGTTTTTTGGACCTTGTTTTAGACAATGCAATGTATTTAGAGATTAAAGACAGGTTATCAAAACATCGTTGTGATCCATTAATAAGAATGTATTTTCGAACAAAGGTTGACTGCCTTAATATTTCTTCTTTTATCAGATCCTCGATTATCAACGCTGATTACAATTTCTTCGCAGATACTTTTATGCCCGGTGGTACTCTTAACTTAGCATTTTTTGAGAGCATCTATCCTAATGTGAATGATTTATCCGAACAGCTTAAAAATACTGCCTATTCGGCCTTTTCTGAGTTTGTTAAAAACAAGGATCTAGCCACCTTCGACAAAATGCGAGATGATCGTCTTATCAACATTTTTAAAGATAAGCGAAATGATATCTTTTCAATAGCACCCATTGTTGGTTACTATTTGGCAAAAATTAACGAAATAACTATGCTTAGAATGATTCTCGTATGTAAAAAAAACGGTGTTGAACGCAGCGAAATTCAAAAAAGGTTGAGGACACTATATGCCTAATGAAAGAATTGCTGTAATCGGTGATAAAGACGGAGTTTTAGCTTTCAAGGCAATCGGCATCGATGTTTTTGACTCGAAAAACTTTTTCGATGCCAGAGAAACTCTAAAACGTCTTGCACGTGATTATTCTATAATATTAATAACCGAGGATATAGCGGAAAGCATAGCAGATACTGTTGCAAGATATAAGGCACGTCCATATCCAATTATTTTACCAATACCTTCCGTTATGGGCACAACTGGCTTTGGAATGCAAGGTTTGTCTATAGCTGTTGAAAAAGCCATCGGTTCTGATATACTATTCAACGGCTCAAGTAGTCAAAGAAAAAAGGACAAAAAAGTTAAATCCACCGATGATAATTTGAATTACCAATAGATGATTGGTTCTAAATCCTTGTTATCATTTACGAAACATTTCTTTATTATATGCTAATTATTTCTAATTTCTTTTAAATTGATTGATTGACATTTAATAAAGCACATACTATTAAAATTAATGAGTGCTCACAATGCACGAAAAGCAATGCTATTATTTATTTACTAAAAAGTTAGTCTATTTAATAGTATTGTCTAAATACTAAAAGGCTGGTATTTAAATGGGAAAAGTAATAAAAGTTGCAGGCCCTTTGATAGTCGCTTCGGGCATGCAAGAGAGCAGAATGTTTGATGTTGTGCGTGTAGGCCGCGATAGACTAATAGGCGAAATAATCGAATTACGCGGTGAAATGGCCTCTATTCAAGTCTACGAAGAAACAGCAGGCATAGGTGCTGGCGACGACGTGGTTTCTACGGGTGCACCATTATCTGTCGAGTTGGGTCCAGGTCTAATCGAGAGTATTTTTGATGGGATTCAAAGACCCTTGACTATATTGCTCAAAAAATCTGGTGATCGAATAACCAGAGGAATAGAGGCATCTCCTTTAAATCACAATAAATTATGGGAGTTTATCCCAACCGTAGCAGTAGACACACATGTTATAGCAGGTGATGAGATAGGATACGTTCAAGAGACACCTTCTGTTAGACACAAAATAATGATACCTTTTGGAGTAACTGGTGTAGTTAAGAAAATTAAAAGTGGAAACTTTACCATCGATGAAACTGTAGCGGAAATTCTCACAGATGAAAAAATAGTGTCTGTCACCATGTTGCAAAAATGTGCTGTTAGATCGGGACGGCCCTATGCTGAAAAGGAGTCACCCTCTACTCCAATGATAACTGGACAACGTGTTATAGATACGTTTTTTCCAATAGCGCGAGGTGGAGTTGCTGCAATACCAGGACCTTTTGGATCTGGAAAAACCGTAGTCCAACACCAATTAGCTAAATGGGCTAGTGCCGACATAATTGTTTACGTTGGTTGTGGTGAGCGCGGAAATGAAATGACTGATGTCCTTAATGAATTCCCTGCACTCAAAGATCCTCAAACTGGCGAGCCCTTAATGAAACGCACCGTGCTAATAGCAAACACATCAGATATGCCGGTTGCAGCAAGGGAAGCTAGCATATATACTGGTATAACTATAGGTGAATACTTTAGAGACATGGGCTACAACGTTGCGATTATGGCAGATAGTACTAGCAGATGGGCTGAGGCACTTCGCGAAATGAGTGGAAGGCTAGAAGAAATGCCAGGAGAAGAAGGCTATCCCGCTTACCTTTCCTCACGCTTAGCAGAATTTTACGAACGCGCAGGTGCGGTAAGAGTTTTAGGAAGCAAAAATATTAAAGGTTCTATAAGCGCAATAGGTGCAGTAAGCCCTCCAGGTGGAGATTTATCTGAACCTGTTAGCCAAGCTACACTAAGGATAATCAAAGTTTTTTGGGGCCTCTCTGCTAGTCTCGCATACAGACGGCATTTTCCAGCTGTTGATTGGATATTGAGTTATAGTCTATATTCAGACAGATTAAATAATTGGTACAACGAAAACGTATCCCCCGATTGGAGTAGTTTAACGACATCAGCTATGGCCATTTTACAAGAGGAATCCACATTACAAGAGATTGTGAGGCTCGTAGGTGCGGACGCCCTATCATCTAAGGATAAAATCACAATGGATACAGCTAAATCCATCCGCGAGGATTATTTGCATCAAGATGCATTCAATGAAATTGACACATATACATCTTTGACCAAACAATATAGAATGCTTAAATTGATTATTTCTTTTGACAAACTCGCACGTCAAGCACTCGAAAAAAACATCGAAGCTGAAGACATCATAGAATTACAGGTAAAAGAAAAAATTGGCAGAGCAAAATACCTAGAAGAAGCTGATTTGGCAAAATTCGACGAAATTGAAGCTGAAATGAAAAAAGAAATCGCTAAACTTATAGGTTAGGAGAAATATGCTTAAAGAATATAAAACTATAAAAGAAGTTGTAGGCCCACTCATGTTAGTTGATGGTGTTAGTGGGGTCAAATATGATGAACTAGTCGAAATACGTCAAAATGAAGGCCCCCTAAAACATGGTAAAGTTTTAGAAATCAATGGTGATAAAGCATTAGTTCAACTATTTGAAGGCTCTTCTGGACTTAAAATCAGCGAAGCACGCGCAAAATTCTTAGGTCGAGGCATTGAACTCAGTTGTTCTGAAGATATGCTCGGCCGAGTTTTTGATGGAATGGGCCGTCCCAAAGATGGCGGTGTTGCCATTATCCCTGAGAAGAAGTATAATGTTAATGGTCAACCCATTAATCCGGTCGCAAGAAACTATCCAGATGAGTTTATAGAAACAGGGATCAGTTCTATCGATGGTTTAAATACTTTGGTTAGAGGGCAAAAACTGCCTGTGTTTTCTGCCTCAGGCCTCCCACATTCTGCTCTAGCAGCCCAAATTGCAAGGCAGGCACGTGTTTTAAGTGAGGATTCAAAATTCGCAGTTGTTTTTGCTGCTATTGGGATAACATTCGAAGAGGCCGACTTTTTTATATCCGATTTTAGAAAAACCGGAGCTATTGAGCGTACTGTTCTTTTTGTCAACCTCGCCAACGACCCTGCTATTGAACGAATATCAACTCCACGCATGGCCCTAACTGCAGCTGAATATTTGGCCTTTGAAAAAGGAATGCACGTATTAGTTATTTTAACAGATATTACTAATTACGCAGAGGCACTACGTGAGGTTTCAGCAGCTAGAAAGGAAATACCAGGAAGACGAGGATATCCTGGATACCTTTATACTGATTTAGCATCTTTATATGAAAGGGCTGGCCGCATACATGGGTCTGAAGGTAGTATAACTCAAATACCAATTTTAACAATGCCGGAAGATGATAAAACGCATCCAATTCCAGATTTAACTGGTTATATAACAGAGGGACAGATTATTTTATCACGTGAATTGCATAAAAAAGGAATCAGCCCTCCTGTTGATGTCTTGCCATCGCTTTCTAGACTAAAGGATAAGGGCATCGGTGCGGGGAAAACTCGCAAAGATCATGCTGATACAATGAACCAATTGTTTGCAGCTTATGCAAGAGGCAAGGAAGCTAAAGAGCTATCTGCTATCCTAGGTGAAGCAGCATTAACCAAAACCGATTTAAAATTTGCAAAATTTGCAGATGAATTTGAAAAGCGATATGTTAGTCAAGGTTTTAACAAAAGACGTACAATTCAAGAAACCATTGAAATTGGTTGGGAGTTGTTGAGAATGCTTCCAAGAAATGAGTTAAAAAGAGTTCGTGAATCTTATTTGAAAGAGTTTTATGATTTTAACTCAAGTTTAGACTAAGGAGCACTATATGAAACGCATCAATGTCAATCCAACAAGAATGGAGCTCCGCCGCCTTAAAAATCGTTTGAAGACAGCTATACGCGGTCATAAACTCCTCAAAGACAAGACAGACGAAACAATCCGACGCTTTATGATTTTTATTAAAGAAAATCATCGTTTGAGAAATGAAGTTGAAGCGGAACTCCCAACTTCTCTTAAATCTTTTCTTTTAGCAAGTGCTGTTAACGGCCGCAATATAGTAGAAGAAGCCGTTGCAATACCCTCATATTCTGTTTCATTAAAACCTGCGACTCGAAATATTATGAGTGTTAATGTGCCTCAAATTGAAATTCTAAAAGGAACTAATTCTGATCTCTACCCTTATTCTTTTGCTAGTGTGTCAGCCGAATTAGATGAATCTATAGTCTCATTATCGAATATTCTAACAAAACTTGTGAAACTTGCGGAAGTTGAAAAGACCTGTAATATGTTAGCAGATGAAATAGAAAAAAGCAGACGAAGGGTTAATGCTCTAGAATATGTTATGATTCCAGACCTTACTGAGACTATAAAATACATTACAATGAAATTAGATGAAAACGAGCGTGCAAATACAATCAGATTAATGAAAGTCAAATCTATTATAAACAAAAAACAACTTGATTAAAATGTTTTTTATCTAATATCTGTGTATTTCGCGTTTTTCACGCGACAGCTGTAGTGCAACCTTTTTATGGTTATATTATTTTTATTGGAATTATAAAATTGTGCTCGTCTACTGAGGACACTTCATCACACATGCAAATTATTCCACCCGCCCCGAGTTTGAACCCTGCATCCTCAATAATTTTAAATTTTTTTATTTCTCTAGCATCTGGTTTTGCTGATAATTTGATCTCTAAAGGATTAATATATTGATCTGTTTGAACTAATAAATCTATTTCATCACCACGTGAATTTCTAAAATAACCAACTTCTGGAACAACAGAAGAATAAGCGTAACCTTTTAACAGCTCACCTATAACAAACGTTTCAAAAAAAGCACCGCTTGCATTGCTATTTTGTAATGATTCAGGAGTTGCATATCTGGCTAGATAGGAGCAAAGTCCAGTATCCCAAAAATATAATTTTGGCATTTTTACAAGGCTTTTTAATTGATTAGTAAAATAAGGTTGGAGTAAATAAATTATATGCATGCTCTCAAGAAATTGCAACCATGTGCGCGCTACCTCTTGCGAGACCAATGCAATTCTCGAAAGATTGCTCATGTTCAACTGCCCTGCAGTAAGATTTGCACAACAAATCAGAAATTTTTTAAACTTAACAATGTCCGATATCCCCCCAATTTCTAGAGCATCTCGCAGCAGATATGAATTTATGTATGAATCAAAATATGCAGTTCGTTCCTCGGCGTTAGATCTTAAAATTTGTGGCATTCCTCCATGCCATATGCGCTGAAAAATCTCGCTTTTGTCCGTTGGTTTTGCGTGATCTGCACGATCTAATAAAGACTCTAGATTAAATGTCAATGGTTCACTAAACTGACACCCATTCAATTCTGCACGCGAAAAACTGTGCAATTCTAATATTCCAATCCTCCCTGCCAAACTTTCAGTTATGTTTTTCATCATTAAATATTTCTGCGACCCTGTTAACCAAAATTGCCCCCTCAGATCCGATTCATCACAAAGTTTTTTTATCTGAATGAATAGATTCGGTGCATATTGCACTTCATCAATTATTATCGGCGGCTTGTATTTATTAAAAAAACCAACTGGGTCGCTCAATGCAATTTTGCGCGCCTCACTATCATCTAATGATATAAAAGTTCGATTAGTGTCCCGTGCTAAATGCTGAAGCACTGTGGTTTTTCCAACCTGCCTAGCTCCTGTAATTAGCATTACCTTAAAAAAATTACTTAACCTAAGAAATTTATTTTCTACAGCGCGATTAATATATTCCACGAAGCCTTCCTATATAATGAACCTATAGATTATACTATTTTATTGCAGCGCACCACACTGCCAACAACAACGTTTACAAAATCTCATTTTGCAACTTACAAACCTTTATATGCCGCAGTATTTAATAAACAGAGAATAGTTTAAAATATTTAAATACTCTAAAATTGTGATTAAAAAACATGCTATTCAATTCCTTAATGCCCCATTGTGAATTTGCAAAAAAAACAATACGCCATTGATATCATCTTTTTATTTTTAAATTATAACTTACAAAGCACATATTGTCAATGTAAACAAGTCAAGTTTTGTTATATAGATGATGAGATAAACCTACATAATCCATATGATCCCTTCTTTCGTACACTTAAACCAGGTGTTAAACTATTATGTGAAAAAGATAAATTAACCGATAGTATTATAGCACTCAAAAAAAAGCAATTAAGTTCTGTCGATATTAAATGCGCATTAGACAATGAATCCATACCGGTTTCCGTTTCTACAATCCAGCGCATTTGCAAGGACGAAGGATTTTCCAGACTGTCGACGCGCACCAGAAAAGATCGTATTGCATATGTCAAAAGCATGGAACCGATCAAAACTATCACATCTCCACAACTAATTAATTAGCAAATAATTTTGACAATTAAATCCCCATTAAATGTACACAAATTAAAGTGCCAAAAAACATCATAATTCAAAAAAACTAACTTAAGTATGAATTTTGGAAGAGTATGGTTGATATAACACATGAGTTTTTATAACTCTGGGCGTGAAATGCACGCAAATAATGATAAAACAAATTTAAAGCTTGACAACATAGTAGAAAAATTGTATAATTAAAATACTGAAATTTAAAAAAATATTTATAGTTTTTTACGCTATTTGTAAACAGAAAAAATATCTAAAGCACTTGTTTCCAAAAAACATATTTATGGAGTTATTCAATAGTTTAAACAAAATTAAAAGAATTGAAACTTTCCAAATGTTCCGCTGTGGCTTTTTTGCATTCTTTCTAATTGCAAGTTAACAAATGCATTAAACTCTTGCCGTTGTTTTTTTTAAATTCTGTTTTTGCTATTATTATTGAAAACTCTAATTTGAAAACTAGTATAGTTAAATTTAATCTTTTAATTGGCTATGAAAACATTCAAATATGCGTATAGTGTATAAAATTATCACAATATTTATCACAATATAATTAGACATTAATTATGTAGGTTCGTAGGATTGTCAAATCCAAGCTTTATATAACAATGTAACAATATAACAATCAAAGGATGGTATTTGTTGATGGAAAAAAAGAAAAATCTGTCTGAGGCAAAGACGACAAAGCCTGACAAACAGGCGAAAGTCGCGCGCTCTCAAACCGCACCGACAAAAACGAAAACTAAACAAAAACGAAATATTTCAAAAAAAACTGGTTCAAATACTTCTAATAAGAAATCCAAATTTAATTTAAAAGTTTTTATTCCAATTGTTTCGATAGTTCTTTGCGCTGCGATTGTAGTCCCACTACTTTTGTATTTTCAACCTTGGAAAGATGACTCACAGACCTTTATCGGCACTCCTTTGCGTGCTGAGCCTGTCTCAGCTGCTGTACTTAACGATTTAGTACAAAAAGACGACAAAGGCGAATGGGAAATGAATGGCATTAGTAGTGAAACCATGATTAAGGGCAAAAAATATTCCGAGCTGCCTTTTAGAATTTTAGATTCTTATACCGATGGTTTCCAAAATTATTATCTGGTTGACATGGGTTGTATTAACAATACTCACTTATCCACTTCGCACCTTGTAAACTACAATGGACAATCTCCGATAACCGCATCAGTTACTACAACGACAAGCGATTCTGTAGCACAAGCAACAAGTTCGACCATTTCAAACAGCTACTCCATGACAACCAGTACGGGGTCAACATCGAGCCTTAACGAAACACTTGAAGTTAAAAATGGATTTTATCTAAAACAAAGCTTCAACTATTCGACAACGGACAATTCCTCATCAAGCACTTCCTCCGAAAGAGCTACCGAAACAGCAGTTGAGGAGATTTTGAACACACTAAATTCAACCACAACAGAATTTACGGTTGGTGAACATGGTGAAAAGGCAGGTTGGTATCGCTATGGCTTGTATGCTATTGTGGATATCTATTTTATGCTAACTACCAGTTCTGATAATTTCGATTTAGTAAGTTTTGAAACTGCAAGCGGAATCAGAACAAATACGGTTTTGCCACATTTTGAATATTCAGAGGATGGTAGTTTTGATAATGCACCTCTGGCCAACAGCATTTTGGATTTACCAGAGGGATTTTGGGAAGACTTGCCTGCGCCATCAAAAGAAGGGCAAAATATGTTCGAAGGCAAAATTTCCGCAAGTGAAACACATTCGCTGTACATAGACCCCGCCGGCAGCTTATGGGCATTCGGATATAATGATTATGGTCAGCTTGGAGATAATTCCACAACAACACGTACTTCCCCCGTGCAAATAAAGGCTGGAACAGCGTTTACAACTGCCAGTGCGGGACGATTTCACAGTATGGCGATAGACACAGAGGGCAATTTGTGGGCTTGGGGACGTAACGGCGATGGACAACTCGGCGACTTTACGCAGACAACTCGCACAACACCCGTTAAGATATACGCAAAAAAGAAATTCGCTCAAGTAAGCGCAGGACGACTTCACAGTATGGCTATTGATGTTGATGGTCATTTGTGGACGTGGGGATATAACGGAAATGGCGAATTAGGGAATGGCAATACTTCTACTATCATATATCCCACACAAATTACAGCAGATGATGGAAAAGCAACAAAGTTTAAATCCATCAGCGCGGGCGATTATTTTAGCCTTGCAATTGATAGTGACGGAAGGCTCTGGAGCTTTGGCCTCAACGCCGCTGGCCAGCTTGGTCTGGGAGAAGAGAGCAATAGCATAAAGATTCCTACACAAGTAATTGCTACGACAACAGATGAAAATGAAATAACTGAATTTGATTTTATCTCCGCTGGAAACGCTCATTCATTAGCAATTGATGCTAGTGGCAATCTTTGGGCTTTTGGATATAATCAATACGGACAATTAGGTAATGGAACAACAACAAACACAACAAGTCCTGTACAAATAACAGCAGGTGATGGCGCAGTTGCTAAATTTAAGTCAATAGAAGCTGGACACGATTATAGCATGGTAGTTGATTTGTATGGTAATCTGTTAACCTGTGGTAGAAATATTTCCGGACAACTAGGCGATGGCACAACCGTTAATAAAAGCAGTCTAATACCCGTTAGCGCGAGTTACATAAAGTTTGCGGCTATTAGCGCAGGGCAACATTGCTTGGCAATTGATTCAAATGGCGAATTGTGGGTTTGGGGAAATAACAGTTACGGACAACTCGGTGTAGGCAATCAAACAAACAAAAACACGCCATCACTCAGAAGTGGAATTTAAGGAGATTATTATACATGAGAAAGAGACTTTCAATAATACTGGTAGCCGTGATGATGTTAATTTTTTGCTTCTCAGCGTTAGCCAGTTGCAACAATGATAATATTAAGGATAATACGGGCAATGCTAAAGAACCTTTAAGAGCAAAACCAGTTGCAGCCGCGCCACCTCCAGGTGAACTGATCATTGATGAAGACGGCACCGAATACGAGTCGCTTGGCGTCGAGGTTGTTGATTCCTATTCTGACGGAATTGTTAATTATTATATTGTAAAGGCGGGACACATTCAAAACACGCATATCGCGACGACAAATATACTTTATTACAACGGAGTTACGCCCATTACATCAACAACGGTAACAGTTACGGAAAAGTCTATCGGCAATAAGCTTGTCGATACCGCAACAAGCAGTTCGAGGTTTGCCAGCTCTTCTTCAAGCGATATAGGTGGGAGTATAGGTGCAGGTGTGTCGATAGAAACCGAAGTGGGCTTTATAGTTAGTATGAAACAATCATTTGAGTTTCTTGTCGAAGGAAGCTTTAACTACACGTCCTCGTCGGAATCTGAAAATGAGAGTTCAAGTTCAACCGAAACCTCTTTTGAAAAAATCATAACAACTGCCGTGGAAAACTCCACTTCCTTTACTGTAGGTGAAAATGGTGAGAAAGCTGGTTGGTATAGATACGGACTGTATGCAGTTGCTGATCTTTACTATGTTATTAATACAAGCCTTGATAATAAAGAGTTGATTGGCTGGAGTACATCGACTTGTGTGCGAAGCAATTCAATTTTACCATATCTAGAATATAGCGAAAACGGGAAATTTGACAATGCTCCCAACATCAACGATATTATTATGGTTGCCGATGAGTTTTGGACTAAACTCCCACTACCTAAGAATTCACTTGCAGATACTTATAAACGTCGTTTTAGCGCAGGTGAAAACCATTCATTGTGGATTGACACGTCGGGTCAGCTTTGGGCTTTTGGATATAATGGTAATGGACAATTGGGCGACGGCTCAACCTCGAACAGGACATCGCCCGTACAAATAAAGGCAGGTCAGGACAATGATATTACAAGATTCCGCGCCGTGAGCGCAGGCGGCAATCACAGTCTCGCAATAGACGCAGATGGTAATTTATGGGCGTGGGGATATAACGCATATGGTCAGCTAGGTGACGGCACAACTTCCAATCGTGTTTCGCCTGTTAATATTTTACCGCGCAAAGAAATTGTGGCTATCAGCGCAGGAGTAAATCATAGTATGGCGATTGACGGCGATGGTAATCTTTGGACATGGGGGTATAACTCAAACGGACAGCTCGGAAACGGCTTAAAAACTATCAGTAACATCCCAGTTCAAATTAAAGCGGGCGAAGATGACACGGTTACTAAGTTTAAATCAATAAGCGCTGGTGGCAGTCACAGCTTTGCCATAGACATTAACAATCAGCTTTGGGCTTTTGGAAAAAATATGGACGGTCAGCTTGGTGACTTTTCGGGAAGTAAAAAAGCTGACTATCCTACTCCTGTACAGATTGCAATGAGAGATGGATTTAATTTAATAACAACATTTACTTCGGTGTCTGCTGGAACTAATCATAGCTTAATTATTGATTCCAACAATTCATTATGGGCCTGCGGTGATAATTCAAATGGCCAAGTGGGGAGTGGGGATACTGAAACTCTTTTTAACCCTTACAAAGTTAACGTAGGCGAAGAAAATATCTCAAAATTCCGTGATTGCTCAGCGGGGTCAAACTTTAGTTATGTGATAGATAATCAAGGCACGGTATGGTCCTTTGGGATAAACTCAAACGGACAACTGGGTTTGGGTGTGAATAATACCTCACAAAAAACTTCCCCCGAAACAATTTTCAGAAGCGATATTAAATTTGCCGCTGTTTCCGCAGGTGCCAATTTTGGTCTTGCTGTAGACGCCGAAGGCGATATTTGGTCTTGGGGCTACAATGGGTATGGACAATTAGGTATAGGCAACTCTACAACACGACATTATTCTTGGGTTGTTTATAACTAATATATTTGTACATAGTAATTGAAGGTTAATATAAAAAGCACCAAGTTTTCTTGACATGAAAACTGCATTATTACAATACTATTATTGTGCGCACTTTTTGACATGATGATCTTTCGAGAGATGAGACATTCACACTAACAACTAAGCGGGACGCCCCTTTATAAGCGATGTCTTTATTGTTAACAAAATTTATATTATCAAGTAGAAAATTGCAAGCACGACAGCTATCAAAGCAAGACAAACACAAAAATTAAAATTATAGTTTTCATCTACTTAAAACCTTCTCAACCAATTCACAAACTCTTGTTTTTGGAGGCAGTGTGCTTTGTGCAAATAAATTTCTGAGATTAAATCTTTTCTTGCTGGTATTAGTTAATTAGACATCATACACCCTCTCCAAATAATATTTATTAGAATTGAACCAATGTTAAAAAACCAACCACTACCTTATTACTAACAAGGTAGTGGTTTGATTATCTCAAATGCCAGCTGCATTTCATAATAAATCTATTATGCCTCATCACTGTGCTCTCCACAATGATTTAAAGCGGTAATGTTATGAAATAGTAGCAACGCATAGCGCCAAACATCTTACCTTACAAACAACCATATGCAAGGTATGTTTCTTGTGAAATTTCTCTTCCTCTTGAGCATTTCATTTACCTCATCGCATTTAAATGTGTTTGTTATCGTCTTTTAACAATTACTCGCATGCTTTTATAGCATCTAGCAAATCTCACGCTCCCAAGTCTAGTGTTATGCTGCAAAACGTTTGACAACTACATTGATGTTGCCATATGTAAATGTGAAAATTCCCCTCGAACTAAAATTAACATGTTTAAAAAGTTGCAAATATAGTTGTTGATAGTTTATTATATATAACAAGAAAATAACTACTTTTTAATTGTAGTAGCACACTTTATATTTATTTTTAATTAACTTTAATATGGCATTTGTTATATATAGTTATGTTAAAAAAAGGATTGTCTTAAGGTATGAATTTATTATCAAAATATATTAATCGCACGACTTTTGCAGATTATAACGATTTTGCAAACAACATCAGTTTTTCTGAAATTGACGAATTCAATTTTGGATTCGATGTTGTCGATGAATATGCTAGAATTTCTCCTGAAAAACGTGCTTTGGTTTGGTGTGACGATTCTGGAAATGAGAAGATTTTAACATTTAAGGATCTTTCTATATTGTCTAATAAAACCGCTAATATGTTTTTAGACAAAGGCATCAAAAAAGGTGATTTTGTTATGACAATGCTAAACAGACGCTATGAATACTACATAGTGGTTGTGGCTCTTTGCAAAATTGGAGCTATTATTATACCCGCAACATGCTTGTTAACACCTAAAGACATAGAATATAGATGTCTTAATGCCGATGTAAAAGCCATTATTTCAACGAACGAAATACCCGTGAATGAAGCAATACTCCAGGCTCGCAAATCATTACCTCTATTACAATACCTTTTTTCTGTTGCTTCAGTAATGGGTTTTTTAAATATTCATAATGAAATTGCAAAATATCCTGACGTTTTAGTTGAATGTGAAAAACCAACCATTAACGATAAAATGTTAGTCTATTTTACTTCTGGTACTACAGGATATCCCAAAATGGTTACACATAGTTTCAAATATCCTTTGGGCCATATAATGACGGCTTACTTTTGGCAAGCTGTTGAAGATGATGGTTTACATTTTACAATGGCAGAAACTGGATGGGCTAAGTTTAGTTGGGGTAAAATATATGGCCAGTGGATATCTGGATCAGCTGTTTTTTGTTATGACTATTTTGGTAGATTTACGCCGACAGATGTGCTCCCTCTAATTTCCAAGTACAAAATAACCACTTTTTGTGCACCACCTACAATATACAGATTCTTAATTAGAGAGGATTTAAGTCAATACGATTTTTCTTCTTTATCAAGTTGCACAACTGCAGGAGAGCCTTTAAATGCCGAAGTTTTTAAATTGTTCAAACAATTCACAGGCATCTCAATACGAGAAGGTTTTGGACAATCTGAAAGCGCTGTAATTTTAGCAACTTTTAGATATTGTCAACCTAAACCTGGTAGCATGGGATTCCCTGCACCTATTTATGATCTCCATATTATGGATGGGGACAAAGATATAACAAGTTCTGGGAAAGTGGGTGAAATAACAATTAAACTCAAAGAAAATCAATTTGGTTTGTTAATTGGTTATCACAAAGACCCACAAAAAACTACAGAGGCTTTAGAATTTGGATATTATGCTACTGGCGATTTGGCTTATAAAGATGATGAGGGTTATTATTGGTTTGTTGGCCGCAAAGATGATATTATAAAATCCAGCGGTTATAGGATAGGTCCTTTTGAAGTTGAAAGCGCCTTGCAAGAACATCCATCTGTTCTTGAATGTGCAGTAACTGGTGTGCCTGACCCCCTACGAGGACAAATTGTTAAAGCAACTATAGTTTTGGCCTCTGGGTATTCACCATCTGACGAGCTAAAAAAAGAAATCCAAGAACACGTAAAGAACGCTACTGCTCCATATAAATATCCGCGTGTGATTGAATTTGTTGATGCTCTTCCCAAAACTATTAGCGGAAAAATTAAGAGAAAAGATATTAGAAAACAATAGTTTTTCTTAAACCTGTTGACCTTCAATATATAATTTCTGTTTGGTTTACAGATTTAACTAAGAGTTTTCTTTATATGCTACTATTTATCTAGCATTCTTACACAATCCATCTAGATTAAGTTTGCTATCTCCTTACTTTATATTCTAATAAATGCAATCTTTTTTGCGAGAGCTATTATATTTAAAAATAGCAACTCAACCAAGAGCCAGGTGCACTCTATTTGCATACTACTGATCCATTCGAGGTTAAATATGATGACCGATATTGAAATAGCTAAAAGTGTTAAATTAAAAAACATCCAACTAATTGCTGAGAAATTAGGGGTTAGCGACGATTACATTGAACCATATGGTAAATTCAAAGCAAAAATAACTGAGGAGCCTACTAGATTTCTAAACGGCAAACTTGTATTAGTAACTGCCATCAATCCAACGCCTTTTGGAGAAGGCAAAACAACTATTTCAATAGGGCTTGCGGATGGAATGTCTAGGCTAGGTAAAAACGTTTCTCTGGCCCTTAGAGAGCCTTCTTTAGGCCCTGTGTTTGGAATTAAAGGAGGGGCTACTGGTGGCGGTTATTCGCAAATAGCACCTATGGAAGATATTAATCTACATTTTACAGGCGACTTTCATGCAATTACCTCTGCAAACAATTTAATAGCTTCACTCATAGACAATCACATTAAACAAGGTAATGCATTAGATTTTGATCTAAAAAGGATTGAATGGCGCAGGTGTATAGATTTAAATGATCGTGCACTCAGAGAAATTGAATGTGGGTTGGGTGGTAAGGTTAATGGGATTCCTAGACCAGATGGATTTAATATAACCGCTGCATCTGAAATAATGGCAACTCTTTGCCTGTCAGATAATTTAATTGATCTTAAAACCAGGATCGGAAATATTGTAGTAGGCTACAATTGCTGTGGGAATCCTATTTTAGTGTCAGACTTAAAAGGAGAAAGTGCCGCGACAATTCTTCTGAAAGATGCAATCTATCCTAATTTAGTACAAACACTAGAAGGTACACCCGCCATAATACATGGCGGTCCCTTTGCTAATATTGCTCATGGTTGCAATAGCATACGCGCTACACTCCTCTCTATGCAATATTCGGATTATACGATAACCGAAGCTGGTTTCGGTGCAGATCTCGGCGCGGAAAAATTCTTTGATATAAAATGCAGATGCGCTGGCCTTAATCCAAATGCTGTTGTTTTAGTAGTTACTGTGCGTGCACTAAAACATAATGGTGGTTTTGATAAAGACCGCGATGAATCTTCTCTTGTCTCACTAAAAAATGGAATTGTTAATCTGAGAGGACATCTTGAAAATTTAATTAATGTATTCAACACTAAACCCATAGTCGCTATAAATAAATTCAAGGAGGACACAACTGAAGAAATCGATTATATTAAAGCGTTTGTGCATGAATTAGGCGTTTGTGCGTGTGAATGCGAATGCTGGGCACTTGGGGGCAAAGGCTGTGAGGAATTAGCTCTTGAGACCATAAGGATTATTAATGAAACTAAACCATCGCTTAAATTTGCATACTACTTACAAGAAACGCCTGAAGAAAAAATAAGAAAAGTTGCAACAAAAGTTTATGGTGCTAGTGAAGTGGTTTTTGAAACAACTGCACTACAAAAACTAGAAAACTTGTCTAAAACAAAATATGCGGACTTTCCCGTTTGCATCGCAAAAACACAATACTCATTTTCACAAGATCCAAAATTGTTGGGCCGTCCTGCTAACTTTAGTTTTAATATAAAAGATATTCAACTAAGGGCTGGTGCTAGGTTTTTAGTTGCAATTGCTGGTGATATTATGTTAATGCCAGGTTTGTCTAAAAATCCTGCCGCTATCAATATGGATATAGACAAAAATGGTAACATTAAAGGTCTCTTTTAAACTAAACTAATTATACCATTGTAGAGATAGACATTCCAGTGACAAGTCCTACTTTACTGACTTCGTTTTTTAATGTCCTATTATTTCACAACTGTATTTTTTATAAACTAATTCGACTATTAATCTTTCACAATCTGTATTTAATTGATGAAATCTTTGAATTATATTATTTTATGAATACGGATAAAAAATAATTGGTCTTAAAGATAAGTGTGTCATTATTGAACTTGCTAACCAAATTAGATGGTTTAGAATATCTTTTTTTGATAGAATCCCATATATTTTCACAGTGTCGGGCAAAATACCACCATAAAGGTTTATAAAATTTGGGCGCACTGATTCATGCGTTTGCCCTGGTTTTTGACACTAACTATGCAACACGTGCAATTACTACTCTATTGTCACATCGTTACTTAAATCCTCTGTAATAGTTTCATGTTCTTTGAAATAATTTCCAATGAGAGGCGTAGCATTCTTTATGTTTTTAATTGAAAAGCCTCTGGCTATTAAAAATTTAATTAATCTCTCTACCACTCTTGGATCGCTGTAATTCTTGCCTTTCATGTATTGTGTCATAACATCTATACAAACAAGGGACTCATTTATATCCGCTTTTTCTATCAATTCGTCTATAATATCTTCGTCTATTTCCTTTTGACTGAGTTCTTTTTTTATCAATTCAATTCCTTTGCTTTCCTGTGATGATAGAATAAAGAATTCCGCATATTTTCTGTCGTCCAGGATTCCCATTTCAAGTGCTTTTGCTATAACATATCTCACACTTGTATAACGATATCCTTTTTCTCTTAGTGTATCTCTAACATCTTTTTCACAACGAAGAGACCTTGCTAACATTCCTACTAGATATTCCCAGGCATTATCACGATCACTTTCATTTAGAAAATCCTCTAGTTCTTCTTCGGTTAAAGTGTCATTTACTTTATACTCTCTTTTTTTAAGAATAGCAGGTGAAACCTTGTAAACATGATTATCTATGGAGATTTCTGCTATCCGTGCACCAATCTTGAGTTTATTGATTTGCATTATGGCCTCCAAAATTTTATTTTAAATATTGAACCCACCCAAATTCATCTTTTATTCTCGCATATTGAATTCCTGTTAATTCATCATACAATTGCTTAGAAATTGGGCCAATTTTATTTTTATTAATTATCAAATCTTCACCTCTATATCCTAAAACCCCGACAGGTGATATAACTGCTGCAGTGCCGCTTCCAAACGCCTCTGTCAACGTACCGGCCCTATATGCATCATAGACTTCACTTATAAGTATCCGTGTTTCTTCTGCAGGTATTCCATTCTTTTTTAACAACTTTAATACACTATCTCGCGTTATTCCTGGTAGAATCGAACCTACTAAAGCTGGTGTTTTAACTATTCCATCTATAACAAAGAAAATGTTCATAGCACCCACCTCTTCAACGTATTTATGATCAACATCTAACCAAAGTGCCTGATCATAGCCCTTTCTGTTCGCCTTTTCTCCTGCCAATAATGAGGCCGCATAGTTACCCATGCACTTGGTAGCACCAGTACCACCTATAGGCGCACGCACATATTCTTGTTCAACTAAAATCTTAGTCGGGGCTAATCCATTTGCATAATAACTGCCAACTGGTGATAATATCACAAAAAACTTGTAGGACTTAGATGGATGCACGCCCAAAACTTCTTCAGTGGCTATCATTGTCGGTCTGATATATAAAGAGGTACCAGGCAATGATGGAATCCAATCTTCATCAATTTTCAGAAGCTCTTTAATTCCATCTGATACGATTTTAACATCTATTTGAGGCATGCACAATCTTTGTGCAGACCTGTTCATTCTTTCGAGATTGTCAAGCGGTCTAAACAATGTAGTAGTGCCATTATCGGTTTTATATGCTTTTAAACCTTCAAATATTCCTTGTCCATAATGTAATGATGCCATACATGGCGCAACAGAGAATCTATCATAAGGTACTATTTGCAACTCAGACCATTTTCCATTTGCATAATCAGTCACTAGCATATGATCTGTAAAATATTTTCCAAACCCCAGCTTTGAAAAATCAGGTTTTTCTTTTTTTATATTTATTTTTGTAATCTTCATTTTTCTCCTTTCGTCAACTTTTATGTTTGTAGTTTCCTGTGCTTTAAAAAGCTCTTTTTTTTTGTCATGCAAACATCTTTTTTTAGAATTTTTTCACAACTCAAAGATGCTGTGAGTTTGTTATATTTGCATTTCTCAGACTGAGTAATTTTGTAAAGCATCATTTATTCCTACCACAAAGGACAAAACATATGTACATTTTTCACTATTGTAGCATAATTGCCTCTTGTGTAGCAACTCAGTATCTATCGCATGACTTCATATAGCACTCTGTTTTTTTGGAAATTCCACGCCAAATGTATTACATTTAAACTATTAACAAACTCTGTGCTTTAAATGTTTATAGTGCTTCAACTAATAAAATCGCAGATCACAAAATTTGAATTAACACCTTTTAAATAAATTCCTTTCATGTTTGCTGAAACTTGATGGCCATATTATGCGCTTTTTTAATCATCGCTTAAAGTAAGAATATGAATTGTTATACATAGCTCGCATTCTTGTTGGTTATTAATAATATATCACATATTTAATTATTTGTCAATTATAATTTTTACTTTCCAATGTCATACTTTATTATGAATCCTAAAGTCGTAAAAATATATAGTAGACAAATCATTTTAAACTTATATTCAACTTCTAAGTAGCATCTGAGGCGCTTAAAATTTCTTTTTGTTGTTTAGAAAGAGCTTTGATCCATCTTTTTACTGTTTCATTTGTTTCTATCATCAGTTATTTTATTTTGTATCTCAATTCTTGTTGATGGTTTGTCATTTTTTTAAATCTAATTATTGCTGCAATAAAATTAAGAAATGCCCCCCCCCGGCTGTTTTTTATTTTTTGCTCGTGTTCGGTATTCATCATCTCTGTTCTATATAAATCAAAAAGTGGCATAACAAAAAACTAAAATCTAATTCGATAACTCTCCTATTTTTGGAAAAATCAGGTTATGTTTGGTTTTGACCTTCAGTATTATACGAAGCAAATAAATTATCTTTTATAACACATCTGCTATTATCTCCACCTAGTGTTAACGCTATTATTTCTAAAAATTGCTCTTTGTTAGATTGTGGTGTTATTATTTCTAAATCTATAAAATCAAAATATCTAATGTTCACTACTTGTGTTTCGAATGGCTTAATTTTAAATTCAAAATTTTTGTGCTCACTATATGTCAATGTAAGTTTAAACAGAACTGATTCTTTTTTTAAAACTAAACCTGCTTTTTCTATCGCTAAACTTGTAGCCTTTGTATAAGCACTAGTTAATCCACCTGTCCCCAGTTTTATGCCTCCAAAATATCTTGTAACAACACAAACTACTGCGTAAATATTGTTTTTTTGCAGCGTGTTTAGAATTTGCCTACCTGCCGTGCCAGATGGTTCTCCATCATCTGAAAATAGATATAATCTGTCTTTAGATTCAGGAAAATCTACGATTGCGTAGCAATTATGTGTTGCATCTTTATATTTTTTTTTTACTTCTTCTACAAAGCGCTGCCCACTCTCAGAATCATAAAGAGGAGCTATTTTGGCTATGAATTTGCTTTTTTTGATCTCATAAGTGTTTTCTGCATTTCGTGCTACTGTTAAATAATCCATTATTAGAGAACCAAAACCTTATATCGCACTTTTTTCCCTTTATGTAATACAAAGCCAGTTTCTAATAATTCAGAACCAATCTCCATCTCAATACTATCAATGCGTGATTCGTTAATATAAATTCCACCACCTTCTATCAACCGTTTTGCTTCACCTCTGGATTTAACTAAATTTAATGCTATCAAAACATCAATTATTTTAGTTACGCCTTTGGATATAGTCATCTCTGGCATAACACTACCAGTCTCAAATGCTCCTTTAGATTCAGCCAAAGCACGAGATGCCGCATTTTCACCATGTACAATTTTAGTAACTTCATAAGCTAACCGCTCTTTTGCATAGTTCATACGTTCATCTAAATGTGCAGTTAGAACTTTTATTTCCTCTATAGGTAGATAAGTTAAAAATCGTAAACAGTTGGCGGTATCGGCATCTGGAATATTTCTAAAATATTGAAAAAACTCATAAGGTGATGTCTTATTATCATCTAACCAAACCGCACCGTTTTTTGTTTTCCCCATTTTCGTTCCATCCGATGTTGTAAGCAATGGGAATGTCATGGCGTAAGCAGCAACACCCACCTTGCGTCTAATTAAATCGGCTCCAGCTAAAATATTGGACCACTGATCATCTCCCCCACACTCTAGTTTGCAACCATAATCACGATATAGAACTAAAAAATCGTAAGCCTGCATTAGCATATAATTGAATTCCATGAAACTCAATCCCTTTTCCATTCTTGACTTAAAACAATCTGCTGTTAACATTTTGTTGACTGAAAAATGTGCGCCTACCTCTCTCAAAAAATCAATATAATTAAGATTTGTAAGCCAACTGGCATTGTTTAATATTATTGCAGCATTTTCACCTTCAAAACTAAAAAATGCTGACAACTGCCTTTTAAAACATTCTACATTATGTTTTACTGCATCTTTATCCGCCATAGGTCTCATGTCAGTTCTGCCTGATGGATCTCCTATTAAACCTGTCCCACCACCAAACAAAACAATAGGTCTATGTCCTGCTTTTTGCAAATGACTCATTCCTATAAGTGCCAACATGTGACCAACGTGCAGACTATCTGCTGTAGGATCAAAACCAACATAAAAAATTACACTTTCAGTTCCTAATAACTTATATAAATCATCCTCAAAAACAGTTTGTTTGACAAAACCCCTTTCCTTTAAAATATCCAAAACGTTTTTCTTCATATTAACACACCCCTTCTAGTTTTTCTTTTAATAAATCACCTAGTATCTTTATTCCCTTCATTATATCTGTCTCTGTTGCATTGCTAAAATTCAATCTAAGGCAGTTCCGACCTGATCCATCCACAAAAGAAGAATTGCCCGCTACATATGCTACTTTGCGATTAATAGCTTCTCTAAATATTTCACCAGCAACATCAATGGTTTTAGGGAAAGTAACCCATATGAACAACCCACCCTCTGGATGTGTCCATTTAGCAGATGAAGGAAAATACATAGCAAGGGCCTTTAGCATTGTATCGAGTTTAACCTTATACAAAGGAATATTTTTGTCCAATATTTCTTTTAATAGACCTTGTTTCAAAAATTCAGTAGTTGCTGCTTGAAATAGTGTAGTTGTATGCACATCCGTTGCTTGCTTGCCTATGGTTAGTTTTCTAATAACTTTTTCAGAGGCTACTGCTAATCCCACTCGCATTCCAGGACTTATTGTCTTAGAAAATGATGTCAAATATATAACGTTTCCTTTATTGTCAAAACTTTTTATAGATGGAAGGCACTCCCCACTATATCTCAATTCACCATAAGGATTATCTTCTAAAACTATTACATTGTGCTTTGCCGTAATTTCAGCTATTTTCTTTCTTTTCTCAACATCTATCGTCCGTCCTGTAGGATTTGAAAACGTTGGTACTATATATAAAAGTTTTGGATTGTGCTCTAATATCATTTTTTCAAGATCCTCCAAATTAATGCCATCATCATCACTTTGCACACCTATTAGCTCTGCTTCGTATGTTTTTGCAATATGAGGCACTGCAACGTATGTTGGGGCTTCTACTAGTATTCTATCACCCTTGTTAATAAAAGCTTTGAATGTTAAATCAATCCCTTGCTGCCCCCCACTTATCGCTAATATCTCGCTCAGGTCTTTTATTTTGATTCCCACTTTTTCAACATATTTCGCTCCCTCCTTAAGAAAAGGTACATACCCCTCAGTCGCGCCATATTGTAAAAGTGATGTGGCAATGTCAGATGCTAACAAACTATTTAAAATTACACGCATTTCATCTTTCGGCAGTGCCTGGCTTGCTGGCATGCCACCCGCAAATGAAATTATGTCTGGTTGTGATATTAATTTAAATATCTCTCTTATCGCATTGCCCTCAAGATTTTTACATCTATCACTAAAATTGTAATCTAAAACCTTATCGCCTGGTTTCGTCATATAGATCTCCATCCTTATTTTTATTATTTTAAAAATTTTTAAAGTCTTCCACCCCTATGTTTTATTATACTAAATTTTATAAGAATCTAATCTCTTAGAATTTTTGATAGTTACTCTGAAAATGCCTTATCTGGATTGTAAACATATTTAATTAATCGTCTATTAGTGTTGTCTCATAACTTGTAAACCACTGCACTTTGTTTAACTATAATCAACTTTACCAAAATAGTACATATCTTTTTTTTCTGTTGCGTAACAAGTAATTGATACTTTGGTTGCGCCTTTTTTAATTTCAGTTAAATTCACATGCCCACCTGATCTAGTTAAAAACCAAAACATATCATCACTGTAGCGCAGAAATTCACTATCTACAGATGCAGCAACAATTAAAGCATTGTTTCCCTTTTGTTTTATAGCTGTTAGTAAAGCGTCATTTTCTATAAAAGAACTTATTTCATGCATTCCTTTTATGTCATTGCCACCATCAGCATCATAATTTTCATTTGCATTTTTTTCGCCATCATTATACACAGCCAAAAACTCATTAAATGGTGAATACATTATAATGCTCGTAAGCGCCCCCACATCTAATGCTTCTTGAGCTACTGTATTATACCACTGAATTTGACTTTGATGTAAAGGCTGTAAAACCTTATTATCATCTAACCTACCACTATCAATGAAAATAATACGATGCCTCTCATTATCCTTGTCATCAAAAAGACGTATATAATAATTTGCTGTCCCCTCAATATTTCTTGTGTCCGCTATTATAAATGTGCTAAACTTGTTAAATTCCAAAACAAGAGCTTTAGAAGAACCTTTTAAAACGCCATCCTTTTCGCCATTTACAAAAGTAAAACTTTGATTTCGAGACTGAAATATATTAGCTAGATTTTTCAGTGCATTAAGCTTATTATAACCTTTTTGTGATTCTTCAGAATTAAATACATTTCCATTGAGCACAACTAAATCAAATGGGTTGTTGTTATCTAATATTTCAGCTATACCTTCAAGAGTCTTATTCTCTTCATCCGTGTCTGTTCCAGTAAGAAGAAGGTCATTAAATATTAGCATCTCAAAATCTTCATTCCTATTTAGACTAAATTTAGGATATTCTAAATCATAAATATGCTCATAATCTTTATCAGACACACCTTCTAACATGTCTCCATCCGAACATGCGAATAAAAAAACGGGAATAGTAAATATTAAAACCACAATCAAAATACATTTATTAAACATGTATTTATCTCCTTTATTGTACATTAACTATATTTATAATTTGTAAGTGTCTTCAAACACTTTTGTCGATTGCTTAAGTCTTTGAATATTTAGATTAAATCTTGTAAAAACATTCTAGAGTTTGCATTTCGTTGTTTAATTTGTTCTTTTTGATATAAATTTTTGACAATATTATATCATATTATTGCGAAAATACAAAATTTACTCTTGATTAAACTAGTTCATAGGCTTTTTAATCATTCATTTTATAATAACAACCTTTTGTGGAGCACTCTATATCTAATTTTATCTGTGCTTATTAAATGTCATATTTGATTTAATTTTTTTAAGCACTACACTTACTCTGATAATAAACTTTTTAAGTTTTTTGATGAATGCTGAGCAAAATTAGCGTAAATTTAATTGACAAAACTACCTTTCTCTAGTAAAATATCTTTATCAAAATTTAAAACCGCTAGGGGTGACGATAAAATCGTCTGAGATTATACCCTTTGAACTTGATTGAGTTTGTACTCGCGAAAGGATAGCATCATGCTGGATTTATAAAAGCTCAAGAATATGTCTCTTGGGCTTTTTTGATACACAAGCTAAATTTTTTAAGTAGAAAACTGCAAGTTTTGCGGTGGAGGCATTTATGTTAGAACAAACCATTAAAATGCTGGTCTACCTTACGTCAGCAGTTCTCGTCGTTATCATCGGCGTAGGTATTTTTGTTAATTATCGTAAAAAAGAACAGCTCCCCGCTTTTGGAAAATATGCCACAGGTATAGCCATTGGCTTTTCACTCGCAACAGGAGCAATTCTGATGTTTCAGTCGTGGACAGAAATTGAAATGGGGACATGGGGCGTTGAGGCCAGAGCATTTTACCCAATTCTCGCGCTTTTTTTGTTTGCAATAGCACTTATAATCGCTGGTGTTTTTATAGCCCAATTAAAAAACAAAATACTCAAACCCTATACTATTGCATCGTTTGCTTCAGTTGGAATTTATGTGATTATATTGCTCATAGTTAATCCATTTAGACGTGATGATGGTAGTGAATATACTTCTGGAGAAATGGGAGGCATGATTGGATTTGTTGTTTTCGCCACCTTATTGCTTATTTTCACACCCTTTCTCCTAGGCAAAAAAACTTCTGACAAGACACATACAAAATCGGTTGTCTACGGTGCTGTCTGTATTGCATTAAGTTTTGCTTTGTCTTATATAAAATTGTTTAGTATGCCGCTAGGTGGATCTATTACTTTTGCAGGTCTTTTGCCTCTAATTTTATATTCATTTATGTTTGGTATACGAAAAGGAGTTGTGGCGGGAGTTATATCTGGCACGTTGCAATTCATTCAGGAACCCTATTTCTTGGACACCTGGCAATTTCTTTTAGAATATCCCCTTGCATTTGGAATGATAGGTTTAGCTGGTGTATTTAAAGAAATTAAGTTGTTCAAGCAAAGCTTAATTCCGCAATTTGTGCTAGGTTCAATAACCGTTGGCATTTTAAGATTTTTCTGTCATTTTGTAGCAGGCGTGTTTGTTTGGAACATGTACACACCTTCTGAAATGAGTAATGGTTTATATAGTTTTTTCTATAATGCGCCTTATGTGTTTGTTGATATTGCCATCACAATGGTAGCCGGTTGTCTCTTGTTAGCATCTAAAAATATTCGATCAATTCTTAATGAAATCAACAAAACCGTCGTTAACGAAAGAATTGAAGCGCCAACTACCAACGCAAGTGAAAATTAATTAACATGTGAAATGTAGGATATTCAAAAAAGCGAGTGTTTTATACTCGCTTTTTTTGTTTTTGCAATAATAATATTTTTTTTTAAGGGGACAACCAAAAACCTCGTTTTTATGAGTTAAAAATCTCTAATATTTTTTTGCATTTGTTTTTTTGTAATTTTTTCATGTTAAAAATTTCAATTTATCATTTTTTTTGCATTTG